>JANQLJ010000038.1 GCA_028280665.1 Alphaproteobacteria bacterium | reverse complement strand
TTTCATGTGGCGATTTCCCACGCCATTCTCAAGGGGGAAGCTGCCAGTGAAATCCGGCCAGGCGCAAAAAACGCCTTCCGGTACATGTCCGAAAGGCGTCGTTAACTGATTTGGTAACCGGTTCGGCGCGGGCTGTAGGCCAGCTTGCGCCGGGTTCGTTAGGCGGTTTCCGCCGGTGCTTCGGCGTCGCTGGCCGCAGCCTCTTCGCTTGCGCCGTTCGCCTTGCCGTTGCCCTGGCTGCTGCGCGTGCGGCGGCCGCGGCGTGTGCGGCGGGGCGCCTCGGCGCCATTACCGCCCTCGCCCGCCTCAGCTTCAGCGACGGCCTCCCCGGCTTCCTTTTCCGCATCGCCATCCCGCGCTTGTGCGGCGGTATCCTGGGCCGCCTGCTGGGCAGCCAGAATGATGCGCTGATAATGCTCAGCATGCTGAAGGTAATTCTCATACGCAATGCGGTCGCCCGAGGCATGGGCATCACGAGCGAGCGCCTGCTACTTGTCGCATATCTGATGCGCCGTCCCGCGGACCTTCACATCAGGCCCGTTACTTTCCAGTGTGCGGTTGAGATTGTTGGACGGCTTGCGCCCTCCGCGTCCGCGTCCGCGCTTCATGGAGTTCCCTCGGCTTCTGTCCATATTTGTTTCCAGCCCTATCCTCAGCTGTTTGTCACAGCTTATTAGAACGTACTCGCTCGGTTACTTCCAATACTTTTGACCTGATTCTCGCTTAGCGTTGCTATTTCGTGAATCGCTACAACGCGTTCAGGTTACGGGCAACGGCGGTCTTCCTTGTGGCTCATGCGACCGGATTGCACATCAACACCTTCGCCCCGCAGCACGCCCGCTGGAGCAAACCATCATGGCTCAAATCGTTTCGGTGTCGTCGGCAGGATCGGGAAACCATCCCCTTGATCACTGCGGAGGTGAAGCTAGCCTTTTCGCGAACCGATTCCAACCCCCTTTTTTCGCTTGATTTACCTTTCCAAATCAGCCTTGGCAACGCCAAGACCGCGCCAACGGCCTGCCAAATCCTTGATACCGGTCGGCGTGCCGAGGCCGTTTGTTGTGGCAATCAGTTCAAAAAGATCCGTATAAAGATCAGGTGATGTTTCAAGCACGGCGGTGCCACCGGAACGGAGGAACGCCGGGATTTGTCCAATGATCTTGCGGTAACAATCAAGCCCGTCCGGCCCCCCATCGAGGGTCCGCCGGGGATCGTAAAGGCGAACATCCTCGGAAAGTTCCGCCAACTCCGCAGACAAAACGTAAGGCGGATTGGAGACGATCAAATCGAAATCTTCCTCGACGGCATCCGCCCAGTCGCTCTCTACAAACGACACCCGATCTGCCAATCCCAGCCTCACCGCATTCTCGTGTGCGGCCTCAAGAGCGTCCACCGAGATGTCGGCTCCCACGCCGCTCGCATCGGGCAATTCGGAGAGGAGACTGAGAAGCAGGCAGCCGGTTCCGGTTCCCAAGTCGAGAATGCGCAAAGGTGCTGATTTGCCACCAGCCATATCGAGGGCCGCATCAAGCGCCGCGGCGACAATGCATTCACTGTCCGGGCGGGGAACGAGGGTCGCGGGGCCTAGTTTGAACGAATGCCCCCAGAACTCCTTCTCGCCCAGGATGCGGGCGACAGGCTCGCGCGCCAGCCGCCGCGCAATGTAACCGTCAAATGTTGCTGCCGCTTCAGGCGTCACGGGCTCTTGCCCTCGCGCCACCAGTGCTTCGTGGCTGAGCCCCACAGCGGCGGAGAGCAAGAGGCGCGCATCAAGCGCCGCGCTTTCAATGCCCGCACGGCGCAGCTTCCCCGCCCCCTCATGCAACACTCCCGCAAGACTGCGCATGTCAAGCGCCAGCATCGAGGGCTGCAAGCCGCGCCGCCTGGTCTTCGGCGGTCAGCGCGTCCACCACCTCATCAAGTGCTTCGCCCAGCATCATCTTGTCGAGCTTGTAGAGCGTGAGGTTAATGCGGTGGTCAGTGACGCGGCCTTGCGGGAAATTGTAAGTGCGGATGCGCTCCGACCGGTCGCCGGAGCCCACCTGGCCCTTACGTTCCGCCGCACGCTCGGTGATCTGACGTTCGCGCTCAGCCTCAAAGAGCCGCGCGCGCAAAATCTTCATGGCCTTGGCTTTGTTTTTGTGTTGAGAGCGCTCGTCCTGCACGGCAACCACGATATTGCTCGGAAGGTGCGTGATGCGCACGGCGCTGTCAGTGGTGTTCACGTGTTGGCCGCCCGCACCCGAGGACCGGAACACATCGATACGCAAGTCTTTCTCGTCGATCTCGACATCCACGTCTTCGGCTTCGGGCAGCACGGCAACCGTGGCGGCGGAGGTGTGAATGCGGCCACTGGTCTCGGTTTCAGGCACGCGCTGGACCCGGTGCACGCCGGATTCGAACTTAAGCCGCGCATAAGCACCCGGCCCGGTGATCGCGGCCACCACTTCGCGGTAACCGCCAAGATCGGAGTCGCTCGCCTCTAGGATTTCAACCTTCCAGCGCTTGAGTTCCGCATAGCGCTGGTACATGCGGAAAAGATCGCCAGCGAAAAGCGCCGCCTCCTCACCGCCGGTGCCTGCGCGCACTTCCACGATCACGTTGCGGTCGTCCGCTTCGTCCTTGGGCAGCAGCAGCACTTTGACCTGGCGCTCAAGCTCCGGCACGCGCTCCTTGAGCGCGGAAAGCTCTTCACTCGCCATCGCCTTCATTTCATCGTCGGTGGCGGCATCGCCCATGAGACTTTCAAGGTCAGCCGCTTCTTGCCGGGCCGCCTTAAGCGTCTTGATCGCTTCAACGACGGGGCCCAACTCCGAAAATTCCTTCGAAAGACGCACATAGTCGTCCGGCGCCACATCAGCGCCCGCCATATCGGCCTGGACTTGATCGTAGCGTTCGAGGATTTGCTCTAAGGTTGCGTCAAGGCTCACGTAATTTGTCCGTTTACGGATAGATAGCGGCAGGCTCTTTCAGATTTCGGGTTCAGGGGTAGCGCTATTCGGCGGCGGGCGCAACGGAGGCTTGTTCAGCGCCCTTTCGCCCCGCCTCGATCTCAAGGGCTCGCTGTTCCACCAGCTCGACGAGACGGTCGATCATCTGAACATTTTCGAGCTTGTAGGCCGGCTTGCCGTCGATATAGACCATGCCCGCGCCCGCGCCGCCGCCGGTAAAACCGAGGTCCGTTTCCCGCGCCTCGCCGGGGCCGTTGACCACGCAGCCGATCACCGAAAGCGTCATGGGCGTGTGTACATGGGCAAGGCGCTGCTCGAGAATTTTGACCGTATCGATCACGTCAAACCCCTGCCGCGCACAAGAAGGACACGAGATAATGTTGACCCCGCGATGGCGCAATCCCAGCGCCTTGAGAATGTCAAACCCGGCACGCACTTCTTCCACGGGATCCGCGGAAAGCGACACCCGGATGGTGTCGCCAATTCCCGCCCACAGCAGCGAGCCGATCCCGATGGCGGATTTGACGGTGCCGGACATAAGCCCACCCGCTTCGGTGATTCCCAGATGGAGCGGATAATCGCACGCCTCCGCAAGACCGTGATAAGCGGCGACCGCGAGAAACACATCCGAAGCCTTTACCGATATTTTGAACTCGAAAAAGTCGTTGTCTTCCAAAATGCGGGCGTGGGTGAGGGCGCTTTCCACCATGGCTTCGGGGCAGGGCTCGCCATAACGTTCAAGGAGCGGCTTTTCAAGCGATCCCGCATTGACGCCGATGCGCATGGAACAGCCGTGGTCCTTGGCGGCCTTGATCACCTCGCGCACGCGCGCTTCCGAGCCGATATTGCCGGGGTTGATCCTCAAGCAGGCGGCCCCCGCCTCCGCCGCCTCAATGGCGCGCGCATAATGAAAGTGAATGTCCGCAACGATGGGGACATTGACGGCGGCGACAATCTCTTTCAGCGCTTTGGACGATGCTTCATCGGGAACGGACACGCGCACAATATCGGCACCAGCGTCTTCCAGGCGGCGCACTTGATCAATGGTGGCGGCCGCATCCGCCGTCACGGTGTTGGTCATCGATTGCACGGAAATGGGCGCATCGCCCCCCACGGCGACGGCGCCCACGCGGATTTGGCGGGACTTGCGGCGTTCAATGTCGCGGTAGGGACGAATGCTCATGGGTTTTCGTGCTCAAAGGCAATTTCCCGTGCCCTATAGCACGACATAAGGTATTCGCGCCAAAAGGCAAAAAGGGGGCGGGTCCGAGGGCTAGTTTTCGCCTGGAACCGTAAGAGCGGCAGCATCGAGCGAGAGGTCCAAGAGCGGCTCGCCTGCACTGCCCGCAAGGCCGAGGCTTTGCCCGTCGAGCATCAACTCAACGGCGCCCGCGTTGCGGGTTGCCAGAATAAGACCCCCGCGGTTGGGCACCCGGTAGCGGTCGCCCCGCTGCAAGGTCTCTTCAAAAAGAACCGCGCCGCCCGGCCCTTCGATGCGCACCCAGGCGTTCCCGCGCGCGCGGATGATGACGCGCGCCGCCCCATTCTCGCCGCCAAAGACCTGCGCCTCCCGGGGGACGGCGCGATTAAGAATCGATGGATCGTTCACTTCGATCTCAGCTTCGGCAATGTCGTTTCCGGGCGGTGCATCGCGGCTTGTGCCGGTGAGTGCCGCCACCATTTGCTCCGCAGGAGTAACCGGACCGTCAGGTAAAGATGTTTCATCAATGCCCGTGTTATCAGCCGCCGCAACAAGGGCGCCGTCGCCCCCGGCGGTGTCGGCATCGGCCACAGCGTCCGCAGGTATCCCGCCATTGGCGGCGCGCAAGATGGCTTCCGCGTCTTCCGGCGTTGGAAGGTTCTCAGGCGGCAGCGCGACGGTTTCGGCATCATTGAATTGCTGTTCCGCCGACGTTGTGAGGTACCATCCGCCCCAGACGCCGAGCACGAGTATGCTTGCGAGAATGATCATCGAGCCGTGCGGCAACCGCACTTCCTCACGCGGGTTGGGAAACGAAAGTTTGGACCGCGTCTGGCCGCCGCCGTCCCCGCGCCCTGCATTCATGGCGGCGTCGTATTCGCGCTTGAACCGGCGAATGCAGTCGCTGGGATTAAGCCCCAGATATTCCGCATAGGACCGGACGAAGCCGATTGCATAGGTCTTGCCGGGCAAGTCGGCAAAGCGGCTTTCCTCGATGGCGCAGATATGAGCCTTCTTGATGCGCAAGACGCGGGCGGCCAAGTCGAGCTCGTGGCCCTTGCGTTCGCGGTGCGCCCGCAACTCAAGGCCGACACTGTCATAGTCCGGCCCGGGGCTTTGTTCGACGATTTGATTGATGTGAAGCCGGGAGCCGCGCGCCGCGAGGCGGTCCTGCAATTGGGTCAATCGAGACACGCTTGCCATATCAAACGCTTTCACCAGGGCGCCAGCTTTCCCCGTGCCGTCGCCGGTCCCACCATTCCGCCACCCCCCGGTATCGGCGGTCTTTCAAGCAATCGGCGGCTTTGCCGCTCTTAAGTCACTCACAGAGAGTATGCGCAAAGGCGCCAGACGATTCAATCGGTTAACGCTCTTCCTTAGAGCATTATTCCGTTTTCTTCGGCGAAGGCCTTGAGCTCGCTGCGCATACTCCGATCCGGGCGTTCCAAAAAGGACCCGATAAAGGGCTCCACCTCGCCCACCTGCAAGCTGCGGACCATGAGCTTGACCGGACCGATGGCCGCGGCGGGCACGGAAAGCGAGCGGATGCCAAGGCCGATCAGCGCAAGCGCTTCTAAGGGCTTGCCCGCCGCCTCGCCACATATGGTTACCGGGACGCCGTTGCGTTCGGCCCGCGCCGCCACATGACGAATGAACGACAAGACGGCGGGGCTTAAAAAGTCATAGCGGTCCGTCACCCGGGCATTGCTGCGGTCGGCGGCAAAAAGAAACTGGAGCAGATCGTTGGTCCCCACCGACAGGAAATCAGTGATCGGCAGGAGCGCATCGAGCTGCCAAGCGAGCGACGGCACCTCGAGCATACAGCCCACACGGATAGAGGACGGCAGATCGTAACCGTGGCGCTGACGCCATTCGATCTCCCGGTCAACAAGAGACCGCGCGCGGATAAACTCATCAACCTCCGAGACCATGGGGAACATGAGGCGCAACTCCCGCCCCGCGGCGGAGGCCAGCATGGCGCGCAACTGGTAGCGCAGGAGCCCGGGCCGGTCGAGGACAAAGCGCAGCGCGCGCCACCCCATGGCGGGATTTTCTTCTTTCGCCGCGTCGAAATAGGGAAGGATTTTGTCGCCGCCCAGATCGAGGGTCCTGAAGGTCACGGGCTTTTCACCCGCAGCATTCAGCACTTCGGCATAAAGTTCCGTTTGCGCGGTCAGCCGCGGGAAGGTTCGCGAGACCATGAATTGAAGCTCGGTGCGGAAAAGCCCGATCCCGTCGGCGCCGGTCTCGCCAAGATGGGGCAGATCGAACAAGAGCCCCGCATTCAAAAGAAGGTCAACGTGAACGCCGTCCGCGGTCTCAGCCGGCACATCGCGCAAGGCCTCAAAGCGCGCGCGCCGTTCTTCCGACAGCGCCAGTTTTTGACGAAACGCCGTAATGAGTTGCGCTTGCGGCCGCACATGAAGCTCGCCCAGTTCCGCATCCACAACCACCTGATCGCCCGGCGCCACCTGGTCCGCAATGTCGCGCAATCCCCCAAGCATGGGGATGTTGAGCGCCCGGGCCACAATGGCAACGTGGCTCGACGCGGTTCCTTCCTCGACCAGCACGCCTGCAAGTTTTGTGTGGTCATAGTCGAGAAGATCGGCGGGCCCCATGTGATGGGCCACCAAAACAATCTCGCCGTCTATGTCCGCTTCCGCGCCCGCCCGGCCGGTGAGGTGCCGCAGAAGGCGGTTCGCAAGATCGTCAAGGTCCGCATACCGTTCCCGCGCATAGCGGTCCCGGTGCCGCATCATCTTGGCGCGGGTTTCGTTCTGCACGCGCTCGCCCGCCGCTTCCGCCGTAAGACCCGAGCGCACTGCTTCTTGCAGCCGCGCAAGCCAGCCCTTGTCGTGAGCGAACATGCGGTAGGTTTCCATCACCTCAAGGGGCGTGCCCAAAAAAAGCGGATCGTCGCGCCGCAAGGTTTGATCGATAGACTGGCGCAAGGCCGCCACCGCATCTTCAAGGCGCGCAAGCTCGCTTTCGGCATCATCGGCGATCAGCTTGGTGATCCGCACACGGGGCTCGTGCAAGAGCGCGGTCCCGGTGGCGATGCCGGGCGCGAGCGCCGTGCCTTTGAGCGTGAGGGGAAGGCCGGGCTCCGCCGCCGTGCCTTGGGCCCCGCGCATTTCCAAAAACTCCGTCGCAGCGAGCATCTCGGCAAGCACCATGGCGACGGTTTCAAGGGCCTCCACATCTTCTTCGGCGTAGTGGCGTTCGATTTGGTTCTGAACCACAAGCACGCCGCGCGGGCGCCCGCCGCGCAAAATCGCCACACCCAGAAACGATTTGAAAGGGTCCTCGCCGGTCTCAGGCCGGTAGGCGAAGTTGGGGTGAGCGGGCGCGTCGGTCAGATTAAGGGGACGGGCGGCGTCCGCCACGGTGCCGACAAGCCCTTCGCGCAAGCGCAGCCGCGTGTTGTGCACGGCATTGGGATTAAGGCCCACGGTGGCGGCGAGTTCCAAAAGCTCGTCCGCGCGCAGCACATAGATCGAGCAGACCTCCGCCGCCATGGAGCCCCCGACGAGCTGCGCCACCCGATCAAGCCGCGCCTGGGCACCCGCCTTCTGCGCCAAAACCTCGCGCAGCGCCTTGAGGAGCGCACGGGGGCTTTTGGGCGAGGCGATGGTCATGCGGTCTCCAGGCCGTAAGCGTCGTGCAAGGCCCTTACCGCCCGCTCGGTTTCCTTGGAATCAATCAGCACACTGACTTTGATTTCGGATGTGGAGATCACTTGGATATTGATGCCCGCTTTCCCAAGGGCCTCGAACATGGTGCGCGCGACGCCTGCATGGCTGCGCATGCCGATCCCGATGACGGAGACTTTCGCAACGCCCGTTTCCGACAGCAGCTTGCGGCACTTGACGGAATTCTTGCCTTTCTCAAGCGCTTCCACCGCGCTTTCAAGATCGGCTTTGCCCACAGTGAAGGTAAGGTCGGTCACCTGCCCATCTTCGGAGATGTTCTGGACAATCATGTCCACGTTGATATTCGCATCCGCAAGGGCGCCGAATATGCGGCTGGCAACACCGGGCTCGTCCGCCACGCCAAGCAATGTGATCTTTGCCTCATCGCGGCTATAGGCAATTCCCGTCACCACTTGCTTTTCCACGATCTCATCCTCGCTGCAAACCAAGGTCCCGGGCTCCGGGCGGGCCGGGTCGGCAAAGCTCAAAACCACCCGCAAGGGAACCCCATGGACCATGGCGAGTTCGACCGAACGGGTCTGAAGCACTTTGGTGCCTTGGCTCGCAAGCTCCAGCATCTCTTCATAGGCGATGCGTTCGAGCTTGCGCGCGCCGGGCACCATGCGCGGGTCGGTCGTATAGACCCCGTCCACATCCGTATAGATATCACATTGGGCGTCCAAGGCGGCGGCGATGCCCACCGCGCTCGTGTCCGAGCCGCCCCGGCCAAGGGTGGTCAGGCGCCCGTCCGGGCCAAGACCCTGAAACCCGGGGATCACCGCAACCTGCCGCGACGCCCAACCGTCTTCGATACCGGCGGTATCCACATCGGTGATTCGCGCCTTGGCGTGGTCGGGCGAGGTGCGGATGGGGAGCTGCCAGCCCGCCCACGAGCGCGCGGGAACGCCCAAGGCCTGCAGCGCCATGGCCAAAAGCCCCATGCTTACTTGCTCGCCCGCGGCAACCACCGCGTCGTATTCAGCCGGGTCCGGGCGCACAACATTTTCCGCCGTCAGCGCCACGAGCCGGTTGGTTTCCCCCGCCATGGCCGAAACCACGACGGCGATCTCCTTGCCGGCGTCCCATTCGCGCTTGATATGGGCGGCAACGTTGCGGATGCAGTCAATATCCGCAACCGAAGTTCCGCCGAATTTCATGACCAGCCGCGCCACTCGACTTTGCCCTTGATCTTTGGCCTTTGATTAAGCCCAGCCCTTTGCCTTAAAAGGCGAAAGCGCCATATTCGTGGCGGCGGGATTACGGGGGCCACCGCCCACGGTTAAAGCGCTTGCGCCGGGTTATTGCAATGCGGGAAACGAGCTAATGAGCGAGACGGCTGAAAGCCGGTCCGTCGACCCAACAGAGGTTGAGAAGTTCTCGAAGATGGCCGCCGAATGGTGGGACCCTTCGGGCAAGTTCGCGCCCCTGCACAAGTTCAATCCGGTACGGCTTGCGTTTTTGCGCGATGAGATATGCGCGCAGTTTCATCGCGACGCCAAATCGAGCCGCCCGTTCGAGGGGCTCCGCCTTGCCGATATCGGCTGCGGCGGGGGCCTTTTGTCAGAGCCCATGGCGCGCATGGGAGCGGATGTTCTGGGCATCGACGCGTCTGACGCCAATGTCAAAACCGCCACCGTGCACGCCGATGAAACAGGCACGGCGGTGACCTACCGCCACGGCACGGCAGAGGATCTGGCGCGCGAAGGGCGCACGTTCGATGTGGTTCTCAACATGGAAGTGGTGGAGCACGTAGCGGACGTGCCGGCGTTCCTCAGAACATCGGCGAATCTGGTCGCACCGGGCGGGATGATGGTGGTGGCAACCCTTAACCGCACCGCCCGCGCCTTTGCGCTTGCTGTGGTTGGCGCGGAATACGTCTTGCGCTGGCTGCCGCGCGGCACCCACGATGCGCGCAAGTTCGTCAAACCCAGTGAAGTGCGCGACGCGCTTGCGGGCGCGGGGCTTGATGTGCGGCCGCCCGTGGGCGTTAGTTACAATCCACTTCAAGGGGAATGGAAGCTCTCGGGCGACACCGGTGTCAATTACATGATTGTAGCGCGGAAGCTCGCCTAATTTGCCTCGTCCGGATCGTCGGGCAGGGGCGCCACGTCGATGCCTTCTTCCATCAAGTCGCGCGCTTCCTCGGGCGTTGCCTCGCCGTAAATGTTGCGGTCGTCCGCTTCGCCGTAGTGAATGCGGCGCGCCTCGTCGGAGAATTTTTCCCCCACATAGTCGAAGTTTTCTTCGACGTGGCGGCGCACCTGTTTCACCGCTTTGACGTATTGCCTGCGGACTTTACGAATGTCTTCGGCCTTGTCCTGGCGGCCCCGCCTCGTCTTGATCGCGCCCTTCATGGCCACGTGCGGCGCCATGATCGCCTTGGCAACTTCACGCGAAGCGCAGACGGGACACGCGATCTCCCGCGCCGCCTGCTGTTCGTCATAGGCGGCGGACGAGGCGAACCACGCCTCGAACTCATGTTCATTTTCGCATCTGAGCGTATAGAGGATCATGAAAGCCCGCTCGTGAGTAACGCCCGCATCAGAGATATAGGTGGAGGATTACCGGTTTCTTAGCAAGGCCCGCCCCGCTCAGCGCACGCGCCGGTCTGAGGAGATCGCCGGAATTCTGGCCCTTGCGTCCTTAACCTGGGCGGGGTCGATTTCCGCCGTCACCACGCCCATGGCCGTGCCGCCATCGGCCAGAACCTCCCCCCACGGCCCGACGATAAGCGAATGACCAAAGGTCTGGCGGCCGCAATCGTGATCGCCGGTTTGCGCGGGCGCAATCATGAACGAGCCCGTCTCGATCGCCCGCGCGCGCAACAGCACATGCCAATGCGCCTCGCCAGTCTGGCGCGTGAAGGCGGAAGGACAAGTCAGAAACTCCGCCCCGCGCTGGGCAAGCTCGCGATAGAGGTAGGGAAAGCGCAAGTCGTAGCAAATGCTAAGCCCAATATGTCCCCAGGGCAGGCCCGCAATCGCCACCGCGGTTCCGGGCTCATAGACAGTGCTTTCGCGATAGCTTTCGCCGCCGGGCAGGTCCACATCGAACATGTGGATCTTGTCATAGTGCGCGGCGATGGTCCCGTCGGGGGCAATCAGAAACGAACGGTTGGCAACCTTGCCCTCGCCCACCCGGATCACCAGCGAGCCAATCAGCAGCCATTTGTGCAGCTCGCCTGCGAGTGTCCGGAATGCCGCGAGCCCCGGGTCCTCCGCCTGCGGATGAACCTTGCGAAAACGCTCATCATTGTCGAGCAAAAGCAGATTGGTGTTTTCAGGCGTCGCGATAAAATCCGCGCCCCCGCTCGCCGCATCGCGAATAAGATCGGACGCGGCAGCAATGTTGGCAGCCATGTCCGAGCCGCTGGTAAGCTGAACGCACGCGGCGGTAAAAGGCCGGGCGGTCATTCAGGCTCGCTCTCTGTAAATCTCACATCAAGTTCACCAGCGCTTTCAAGCGCGATGAGCTCGTCGCAGCCGCCGATGTGGCTGCCATTGATAAAGATCTGTGGAACCGTGTTGTGACCGTGCGATCTTTCCATCATTTCCTCCCGCGCGCCTGGTGTCGCGAAGACGTCGCGTTCTTCGAAGGCAATGCCTTTGCTTTCCAGAAGTTGCTTTGCGCGAATGCAGAAGCCGCAGAAGGGAGACGTATAGATTTCAACTTTTGCCATTTCGTTCCCTGACTGGATGGTCTCCACCGCGCGCGACGCATCAAGGGCGCCGGAACCTCAAATCAACCGGGCCGCACCACGCGGGCCAACGTCAACACATAGATGCCGCTTGCGCCTGCGCGTTTCAATGTCCTCGCGCAAGCCTCGACCGTCGCGCCCGTCGTCATTACATCGTCGATAAGCGCCACGTTACGGCCCTTGACCAAGTCCTCCCGCCCGGAACGCACACGAAAGGCGCCCGCCACGTTGTAACGCCGTTGGCGGCGCGTCAGCCCGCCCTGGCTCGGCGTGCGCCGTACGCGCTCAAGGATCATTGGATCGGCGGGAATGCCGGTCTCATCTTCCAGCGCCTGTGCCAGCAAGGCCGCCTGATTATAAAGCCGGGTGAGCAAGCGCAAGCGGTGCAACGGCACGGCGGTGATGAGATCGATCTCATCCAGCATCTCCGCTCCTGCCCGGACAAGCCACTTGCCGAAGGCGCCCACCCCTTCGTGGCGGTCGGCATGTTTGAGCCGCAAGATAAGCGCACGGGAGACATCGCCATAGCGCATCACCGTCCGCGCCTGACTGTAGGACGGCGTCTCCCGGGTGCATGCTCCGCACAAGGCGCCATCAAGCTCAGGGGTCTCAAAAGGAAGCCCGCAGGTCGCGCAGGACGGGCCGTCCAGAAAATCGATCTCCGCCCAGCACGCACCGCACAGGTGCCCTGGCTCGGTCACCGGCGCCTGGCACGCAAGGCACTGCGGCGGCAAAAGCGCATCGAGCGCCAGCCTGCCCGCGCGGGCAAGGCGCGGCGCCAGATTGTGCTGCGCCATGGCGGCGAGCCGGTTCAAGTGATCCTGCATGTGCTTTTGTTGCCCCTGGGTGAGGCTATGCCATATTGCTGAGCATGGCAGAGCGTGACGCCCAAAACAAACAGGTTAAACAAGATAAACAAGCTGGCGCTTTATTCGACCGGCGCCTTGTGGCCGCGCGGCGGGCACGTGCGCTTGCGGATCTCAATGCCCATGACTTTTTGCATCAGCACGTCGCAAGGGAGCTTTCCGAGCGCCTGCAAGCCATTGAGCGGCCTTTCAAGGTGGCGGCGGAACTGGGCGCGCGTACAGGCGTTTTTGCGCACACCGAAGCGGCGCGGGCGCTTGACCGGCTCTATGGCGTCGACCTTGTTCCCCCGGGTGGGGAACTTGCGCACAATCAGTTCTTGATTGCCGATGAAGAACGGCTGCCCTTCCGGGAGGGCGCGCTTGATTTGATTGTCGCGCCCTTGTGTCTTCATGTTGTGAATGACCTGCCCGGCGTACTTACGCAGGCTCGCCGCGCCCTGCGCCCCGATGGGCTTTTCCTTGGAACCTTGTTTGGCGGCGAGACGCTGACCGAGTTGCGCGCCGCGTTCATGGAAGCCGAGCTTGAGACCACCGGGGGCGCCGCGCCGCGCATTGCCCCTGTGGTGGACATACGCGATGCGGGCGCCCTTTTGCAGCGTGCGGGCTTTGCCCTGCCGGTTGCGGATGCCGATCACCTGAGTATCGGGTACGACAGCGCGCTCGATTTGATGGCGGACCTCAAAGGCATGGGCGAGAGCAATGTGCTGACGGACCGGCACGGCGGGTTCTTGCGCCGTGATACGATTGCGCGCACGGCAGAGATTTACGCGCAACGCTTTGGAGGGCCCGAAACAGGACCCAAGACCCGCGTGCGCGCAAGTTTTGAGATTGTTTACTTATCGGGATGGGCGCCGGATGAAAGTCAGCAAAAACCCTTAAGACCGGGCAGCGCCAAAACGCGGTTGGCGGACGCTCTTGGCACCAAAGAAATACCGGCGAACGACCGCTCGCGTGATTAGGCCAGGCCGTCCGACACGTCGCCGTAAGTTCCGGTGAGAGCACCGGCGATGATCACGACAGAAGCCACAATGACGATGGAGATAATACCCGCAATCAGCGCATATTCAATCGCGGTGGCACCTTCTTCGTCAGACCACCAGGCAGTAAGCAAGTTAACCATCAATCCTCTCCTACAGCAGGTCACACAAGTGGGCGATCAGCGGCCTATCCGCCGGCGGCATATCAAAGTTGCGGAGTTCGCTTGCCCGCACCCACCGTATCGCCTGATGCTCCCTTGCACGCGGCGTGCCATCCCATTTTCTGCACACGTATAGCGGCATCAACAAATCAAACTCCTCATACGCGTGAGAGGCAAAGGTGAGTGGCGCAAGACAAGCGGCATCCGTCTCTATATCCAACTCTTCCTTCAACTCTCTCAACAGCGCGCTTTCGAGAGTTTCACCGGGTTCCCATTTTCCGCCCGGAAACTCCCAAAGTCCTTGCATCGTTTTGCCCTCTGGCCGTTGGGCGATCAGCACGCGGCCATCCGTATCGATCAGAGCGCAGGCAACAACAAGGACCAATTCACGCGTCTTGTGAGGCTCATACTGCATGACAAAGGTTAATTCGCATTTCGTGAATTTGGTAAAAGTCTTGGGAAGCGACAAATAGTGACAATAATCACCAGCATATGGCGGTAAAACCCGTCCCGCATGTCAGATTAAGACCTTCTTCATATCTTGGGGCAGGCGATCAGCTCCGGTAATCCGCATTGATGGCAATGTAGCGCTGGGTCAGATCGCAGGTCCATATGGTGGAGATGCCCTTGCCGACGCCCACATCCACTTCGATCGTGATTTCCTTTTCCTTCATGGCCGCCGCGGCTTGCGATTCCACATAATCGGGGTCGACTTGGCCCTTGGCCGCGACTCTGATCCCGTTGAGCGTGATTTTGAGCTTGTCGCGGGCCGCCGCCTCGCCCGATTTGCCGACCGCCATAACGACGCGCCCCCAATTGGGGTCTTCGCCCGCAATCGCGGTTTTGACCAAGGGCGAGTTGGCGATGGCAAGCGCAATCGTCCGCGCTGCCGCCGTGCTGGCCGCGCCGGAGACAACGACCTTCACCAGCTTGGTCGCGCCTTCACCGTCGCGGACGATCTGCAAGGCAAGACCCTGCATAAGGTCGTGCAGTTTCTTGCGGAAGTCGGAAAGCCGCCGGTCGCCGGTCCGGGTAATGGGGCGTTCGAGTTTCGCCTGGCCTGTCGCAAAGCAAAGCACCGTATCGCTGGTCGAAGTATCGCTGTCGACGGTAATGGCGTTGAAGCTGTCACGCACGCCCAAAAGCAAGAGCGATTGCAGCACGTCCGAGGGGATGGGTGCGTCCGTAAAGATGAAGCTCAGCATGGTTGCCATGTCGGGCGCGATCATGCCGGAGCCCTTGGCAATCCCGTTGATCTTGACCTCAACACCGTCGATCACCGCTGTGCGTGTTGCCCCCTTGGGAAAGGTGTCCGTGGTCATGATGGCACCGGCGGCCGTGGCCCACGCCCTGGGCGAGGCACCGCGCACCATCGATGAAAGCCGTGAGGTGATCTTGCTTACGGGAAGCGGTTCGCCGATGACACCTGTCGAACAAATGTAGATATCGCGCTGGCGGCAGCCCGCCGCCTTGGCGGTCGCGCTGGCAATCTCCTTCACCGCATCGTCACCGGCCTTGCCGGTAAAGGCATTGGCGTTGCCCGCATTGACGATCAATGCGCGCGCTTCGGGATCGTCGTTGTCAAGCGCCTTGCGGCACCAGTCGACCGGCGCTGCGGATGTTTTCGATTGGGTAAAGACGCCCGCAACCGTCGCGCCGTCCGGAAAATGGGCAACCATTAAATCCCGGCGACCGCGATATTTAATCCCGGCGGCCACCGCCCCCAGGCGCACCCCGGGGATGACGGGCAGGTGAGAAAAAGTAACTGCCAAGGGCGACCGCTTTTCACTAGCGGCCTTTCGGTTTGCCGCGGCCCGCTTGGCGGTTTTGCGTTTTGGCTTGGTTTTGGGCGCCGCTGTTTCAGGCGCCGAGCGTCTGAGGCCCGCCCCCTTGAGCAGGGCCGACAGGGGGTCGAGGGCCTGCTGCATATTGGCCGCCCGGCTGGTGGCGGCAGGATCGGCTGCCTTCCCGCGCTTGCGCCGCCGTCTTGCCATTCCGCTTAACCCTGCCTGTTGAATTCCCCCGTCTCGGGGCCGCCTCGCTCATCAGGGCCGAAGCCGTTGAGCGGCGTACTGTTTTTGCCATTCCCGGCGCGGTTTTGACCCATGCTCCTCGCGTTGACAAGGGGGGGAGGCAACCTTATGTCTGCCCCGCGTATCGGGCCGGATTTGGGGGCATTTGCGTTTCTGCGGCCGGCCGGAATCGCTCCCGAAAATCCCGGTCCCGCTGAGGGTGCCCGGGGACGTTCGCCGTAGAATGAAGGAGAGGGCAGCCGAATGGCGAGTCTCGGTTCCATTACCAAGAAGATTTTTGGTGACGCCAGCCAGAGGCGGCTAAAGCCCCTATGGCGGCGGGTCGAGGCGATCAACGCCCTTGAGACCGAGTTTGAGTCCCTTTCCGATGCGGAGCTGCGCGGCAAAACCGCCGAGCTGAAAGAGCGGCTCGCGGACGGCGAGACGCTTGACGATCTCTTGGAGGAAGCCTTCGCCATCGTCCGCGAAGCGGCCAAGCGCACCCTGGGTCAGCGCCACTACGACGTGCAAATGCTCGGCGGCATTATCCTCCACCAAGGCCGGATTTCGGAAATGAAAACCGGCGAGGGCAAGACCCTGGTCGCCACGCTGCCTGTCTATCTCAACGCGCTTGAGGAGAAGGGCGTCCACGTGGTCACCGTGAACGACTACCTCGCCCGCCGCGACGCCGACTGGATGGGCCAGATTTACAACTTCCTGGGCCTTGAAGTGGGCTGCATCGTACCCGGGCTTTCCGACGAAGAACGGCGCAAGTCCTACGCCGCCGATGTAACCCACGGCACCAACAACGAGTTCGGCTTCGACTACCTGCGCGACAACATGAAGTACAAGCTGGCCGACATGGTTCAGCGCGGGCATAACTTCGCCATCGTCGACGAAGTGGACTCAATCCTGATCGACGAGGCGCGCACGCCGCTTATCATCTCCGGGCCGTCCGACGACAACTCCGAGCTTTACCGGATCATCGATGCGCTGATCCCCAAGCTTGAGGAAGAACATTTCGAGATCGACGAAAAGGCGCGCCAGGTTACCTTGACCGATGAGGGCAATGAGCGCGTCGAGGAGATCGTTCGCGAAATCGATGCCGAGCGGCTGAAAGATGACCCCGAAGCCCAGCCGATCTTCCAGGGCGAGAGCCTTTACGACATCACCAATGTCTCGCTGGTGCACCACGTGAACCAGGCCCTGCGCGCCCACAAGATTTTCCAGCGCGACCGCGATTACATCGTCAAGCAGGGCCGCGTGGTCATTATCGACGAGTTTACCGGGCGCATGATGGAAGGCCGGCGTTATTCGGACGGGCTGCACCAGGCGCTTGAAGCAAAAGAAGGCGTGAAGATCCACCCCGAAAACCAGACCTTCGCGTCAATCACGTTCCAGAACTATTTCCGCCTTTACGACAAGCTGTCGGGCATGACCGGCACCGCTTTGACGGAAGAAGGCGAATTTGACGAGATTTACGGGCTTGCGGTGGCGGAAATTCCCACCAACCAGCCCGTGATGCGCCTTGACGAAGACGACGAGGTCTACCGCACGACAGAAGAAAAGTTCAACGCCATTATCGAGCTTATTGAGGATTGCCATAAGCGCGGCCAGCCGGTGCTGGTGGGCACCGTTTCCATTGAAAAGTCCGAAGACCTGTCAAAGCGGCTTAAGAAGAAAAAGATTCCCCACCAGGTGTTGAACGCGCGTTATCACGAACAAGAAGCGCAGATCGTCGCCGAGGCGGGCGTGCCTGGTGCGGTTACCATCGCCACCAACATGGCCGGACGCGGCACCGACATTCAGCTTGGCGGCAATTTGGAAATGCGCATTTGGAACGAAGCCGAGTCCATCAAGGACGAGGCCGAACGCGCGAAAAAAGTTGAAGAGATCAAAAAGGACATTGAGGCCAAGAAGGCAAAGGCTCTTGAGGCGGGCGGGCTTTATGTGATGGGCACCGAACGCCACGAAAGCCGCCGTATCGACAATCAGCTCCGCGGCCGGACGGGCCGTCAGGGCGACCCGGGCGCCTCGAAGTTTTTCCTTTCCCTGGGCGATGACTTGATGCGCATCTTCGGGTCGGACCGCATGGACGGTGTTTTACAGCGCCTCGGCCTTCAAGAAGGCGAAGCCATCGTCCACCCCTGGATCAATGGCGCGCTCGAAAAGGCGCAGCAGAAAGTCGAGGAGCGCAACTTCGACATCCGTAAGAACCTGCTGAAATACGACGACGTCATGAACGATCAGCGTAAAGCGATCTTCGAGCAGCGCATCGAAATGATGAAGACGGAAGACCTTTCCGATGTCATCACAGATATGCGCCACCAGGTGGTTGAAGATTTGGTCGAAGCGCACATCCCCCCGCGCGCCTATCCCGAACAGTGGGATTCAGTAGGTCTTGAGGACGAAGTGGACCGCATCCTTGGCGATCACCTGCCGGTGCAGGACTGGGCCAAGGAAGAAGGGATTGCGGACGAAGAAATCAACGAGCGGTTGACGGGCGCTTTCGACAAAAAGATGGCGCAGAAGGCGGCGACGCTTGGCCCTGAGCTGCTGCGGCGCGTGGAAAAATCCCTGCTTTTGCAAAACCTCGACCGCGACTGGCGCGAACATCTCGGCATGCTCGAACACTTGCGGCAGGCGGTGGCCTTGCGCGGCCTTGCCCAGCGCAACCCGCTCAACGAATACAAGACCGAGGCGTTCGAGCTTTTCCAGCACCTTCTTACCAATCTGCGCATGTCGGTGACGCAACAATTGCTGCGCATTGAAGTGAGCCTGGAAGCACCGCCCGAGCCGGGCCAGGTAAAACGTCCCATGCGCGAAAGCCATGCCGATCCCTTAACCGGCGAGAATGAAATGCAGCGGCAAACACCGGACGGGCGCCCCCTGCCCCGGGTTGCCGCCGCGACCGGCACAAAGACCAATGACCGGCCGGACCTCAAGTTCGATCCCAACGACCCGGAAAGCTGGGGCAAAATTCCGCGCAACGCGCCTTGCCCGTGCGGTTCGGGCAAAAAGTACAAGCATTGCCACGGCGCCGTTGAAGCGCGCGCTTAAGCTGCGACAGAGGCCTCTCTGAATGACGCCTTTCACAATCGACATCCCGCAAGAAAAGATCGACCGCATCACCGCAAGGGTCCGCGAAGCGAACTGGCCCACAGCGCCCGCGGGCGGCGGTTGGGCCTATGGTGCGAACCTCGATTACATGAAAGAGCTGGCGGGCTATTGGACCCAGCACTTCGATTGGCGGAAGGCCGAAGCCGCGCTCAACGCCTTCCCGCAATTCAAGGTGCCCGTTGCCGTAGATGACGAGACGCTCGATCTTCACTTCTATCATGTGAAGTCAAGCCGCGCGGACGCGGTGCCGCTAATCCTCTCCCATGGTTGGCCGGGATCGGTGTTCGAGTTTCTGCATCTCATCGAACCGCTTACCGCACCCCCCGAAGGCGAGCCCGCCTTTCACGTGGTCGTGCCCTCCCTTCCCGGCTATGGGTTCAGCGCGGCCCCTGCAAAGCCCATCTCCCCACGCCACATCGGCGCATATTTCAGTACCCTGATGACCGAAGTTCTGGGGTATGAGCGCTTCATCGCTCAAGGGGGCGATTGGGGCGGGCCTATCTCCGCCGCCATGGCGCTCGATTGCCCCGCATGTATCGGGCTTCACCTCAACATTATGGGCTGGTGGTCGCCAGGGGTGGGACCTGAAACTGAAGAAGAAAAAGCACATGCGGAAAAAGCGAACGCACTGCAGTTCTTCGAAGGCGCTTATTTTCAGATGCAGGCCGCCAAGCCGGTCTCACTCGGGATTGCCCTTGAAGACAGCCCCGTGGGCTTTGCCGCATGGGTGATCGAGAAATGGAACACCTGGTCGCACACCGAAGGCGGCGACATCGAAAGCGCCTACACCAAGGACCAGCTCCTCACCAACATCATGATTTATCTGGTGACGGACACAGCCGCGACCGCGCTTTGGCCTTACCGGGGGATCGTCGAGGACCCCTTCGGCGGCGCAATCGAGCCGGGCACGAAGGTTGAGGTGCCAACCGCCATCGCGAACTTCCCCTTTGAAGTGCCGCTCTATGCCTTCCCTCCGCGCAGCCAGGTGGAGCGCAGTTACTCAAATATCGTTCAGTGGACGGATTTTGAGGCGGGCGGGCACTTCGCCGCCATGGAGCAGCCGGGGCTACTACTAAATGACCTCAGAGAGTTCGCAAGCAAGGTCAAGTAAACCGCTACATTCGGGAATAGTGGGTCAGATAGACAACAAACCCCAGCCATCCGATCCCGCCGAGTACCGTAAGCAAGTATGCAACGGATCGGTCAATTTCCCCGGTGCTCTGGAAGCTCCAAGCTAAGAAAACAATAGCAAAAACGATTGCCGTGGCTATGCCACCCCACAAACCAACAGCAGCGCTCCGAAACCTGATTGCCATAGGGGTCCCTGAGCACAACCCCACAAGTGCGAGCACTAAAAGATCTATCAATGAGCTTTGTCGGTTTAGGTTGGCTGTAGCGAACAGAGTTTCAATTGCTATGACGCCCAAGCCAAAAACGACTAACCCAATCAGCGCCGCAACAAACAGTCTCATTAAGCTGTTTCAATCATAGTAGTTGGGGTTAGAACGGGTAATCTAAGCCGTCCCTTCAATGCGCCCCATGGCGAGGAACTTGTCCTGGCGGCGGCGGCGCAAGTCCTGCGGCGTGTGGCCATCGAGACCCTTGAGCGCCTCTTCGATGGTATCGCCCGCCAGGTCCATGAGCGCGACTGGATTGCGGTGCGCGCCGCCCACGGGTTCTTCGATAATGCCGTCGATGATCTTGTGGGCGAGCAGGTCTTGCGCGGTGAGCTTCATGGCGGCAGCGGCTTCCTTCGCCTTGCCGGAATCGCGCCACAGGATGGAGGCGCAGCCTTCGGGCGAAATCACCGAGTAAATGGAATGCTCAAGCATGTAGACCTTGTTCGCGGTCGCGATCGCCACCGCGCCGCCCGAACCCCCTTCGCCGATAATGACCGAGACCATGGGCACACCGATCTGCAGGCACTTTTCCGTTGAGCGCGCAATGGCTTCGGCTTGGCCGCGCTCCTCCGCGCCCACGCCGGGATAGGCGCCGGCGGTATCGACCAGCGTGACCACCGGCAGGTCGAAGCGTTCGGCCGTATCCATCAGCCGCGCCGCCTTGCGGTAGCCCTCGGGCATCGCCATGCCGAAATTGTGCTTAAGGCGGCTTTCCGTATCCGCGCCCTTTTCGTGGCCGATCACCACCACCGAACGCCCGCGAAAGCGGCCTAGCCCGCCCTGGATCGCTTCGTCCTGGCCGTAGAGCCGGTCGCCGGCAAGGGGGGTGAAGTCTTCAATCAGATGCCGCGCATAGTCGGCAAAATGCGGGCGGCGGGGATGGCGCGCCACCTGGCATTTTTGCCAAGGGTTGAGCTTTGAATAGGTTTCACGCAGGAGCGTCGACGACTTTGCCTCAAGCCGCTGCACTTCTTCGCTGATATCCATGGAGCTGTCTTCCACCGCCATCTGGCGCAGCTCCTGCACCTTGCCTTCAAGCTCGGCGATCTGCTTTTCAAAATCGAGATAGGTTTGCGTCGACATGTGGTTTCCCAGCCCCTTGGCATTTACGCTTTACGCGCCGCGCGCTTCGATCTGTTCCATCTTGGCGACAATGCCTTGCGCCTGGCGGATTGAAGCGGCGTCAATCAACATACCGTCCAATGTGGCAGCACCAAGACCCTTTGCCTCCGCCTCTTTCATGGCGGCGAGGATCGCGCGCGCCCGCTCTACCTCCTTTGCGGGCGGTGTGTAAATGGCGTTGGCAAGGGGCACTTGCTTGGGATGAATGGCCCACTTGCCCTCGCAGCCCATGACTGCAGTACGCTTGGCCTGATTTTGAAAGCCTTCGTCGTCGTTAAAGTTACCGAAGGGCCCGTCGATGGGCGTGATCCCCCGGGCGCGCGCGGCCGCCACCATGCGCGCCAGCATGTAGTGCCACATGTCGCCCCAATGGGCGTCTCGCGCGCCGCCTTCGCCTTCATCGGTCAACACGGTGTAATCCGCATTGGAGCCGCCGATATTCGTGGTGCGCATGCCGGTGGAGGCCGCATAATCCGCCGCGCCGAAATGCATGGTTTGAAGCCGGGGTGAGGCGGCGGCGATCTCGTTCACATTCTCCATGCCGAGCGCGCTTTCGATAATGACCTCAAGGCCCACTTGGGTCTTGCGGCCCACCGCCTCTTCGCATTGAGAGATCAGCATGTCGATGGCGTAAAGGTCCGCGCCCACGCCCACTTTGGGGACCATGATGGCGTCGAGCCGTTCGCCGCCCTCTTCCATCACCTCGATGACATCGCGATAGCAAAAGTGCGTATCGAGGCCGTTAATCCGTATAGTGACGAACTTGGTACCCCAGTCGACATCGTTGAGCGCGCCGATGACGTTCTTGCGCGCCGCGGGCTTGTCGCCCACGGCCACCGCGTCTTCGAGATCGAGGCATACGACGTCGGCCTCGCTTTTCGCGGCCTTTTCAAAGAACTCAGGGCGAGAGCCGGGAACAAACAGTTTCGAGCGATAGAGCCGGGTCATGCGGGGCTCATAACGCGTGAAGCTCATGGAAGGCCTCCTTGGCTAGTTTGGGCCGACCGTAGGCCCGGGCCAAGGCTCGCGTCAACGGCGTGCTTTGGCGCGCCGCGCCAAGGGGTGGTGCTCGTTCACCAGCTGCTTGAGGCGCTCTTCCAGCACATGAGTGTAGATCTGCGTGGTTGAGATGTCCGCG
>JANQLJ010000030.1 GCA_028280665.1 Alphaproteobacteria bacterium | reverse complement strand
TCACCACGGCCCGCGCGCCGGTACCCGGCGCCGCGTCATCCGATGGAAAAGAAGAAGGTACCGTCACAATACCGGGGCCTAGCCCGCCTCCGTCTCCGGTTCGAACAACTGAACCGGCGCGCCTGGCATGATGGTCGAAATCGCGTGCTTGTAGACAAGCTGCGAATGGCCGTCCCGGCGCAACAGGACGCAAAAATTATCGAACCAGGTGATCACGCCCTGCAGCTTGACACCGTTGACGAGAAAGACCGTCAGCGGAATCTTTTGCTTGCGGACGTGATTAAGAAATGTGTCTTGCAGGTTTTGGCTCTTGTCGCTGGCCATCATAATCCCCTGTTCTTGTTCTCATTGCCTCGTGCGGAGGTCTATCCCGGGCGCATGGGCCCCCACTCATATAGTCTTAGTTCCGCCGGTTTCAAAAATCACGCGGTCAAAGCGTTTTTCAAATAAATTTCACGCACCGCTGTGACCACCGAACCAGGGCTGCCATTGGCGACCGGCCGGCCGTCGATCTCCACCACCGGGATTACCCCCGCCGAGGCGGAGGTCTGAAAGGCCTCCCGCGCCCCTTGCGCTTCATCCACGGTAAAGGCCCGCTCGATGATCTTGCGCCCCTCATCTTCCGCAAGGCCGATAATCACCCGCCGGGTGATGCCATTGAGGATGTCGTTATCCGCGCGCCGGGTGACGAGATTGCCGTCCTTGTCGACAATCCAGGCGTTGGACCGGCTGCCTTCGGTGATAAAGCCCTCGCCGTCCACCTGCCAGGCATCGTCGGCGCCCGCGTCCCGCGCCGCCTGGATGGCGAGCACGTTGCCGAGGAGCGAGGTCGATTTGATGTCGCGCCGAGCCCAGCGGATGTCGGGCACGGTAATGATTTTGATCCCGTCCTTGAACTTGCCCGCGTAATAGGCCGGCGCGATGGGTTTTGCGGTCATGACGATGGCGGGCGCAACGAGCTCCGTGGGAAAGGCGTGATCCCGGGGCGCGACCCCGCGCGAGATCTGCAAATAGACGGCGCCGTTCTTGATACGGTTCCGCCGCACCATTTCTTTGAGCAGAAGCGCCAGCGCCGCCCGGCTCATGGGTGCTTCGATGCGCAGCTCGCCAAGCGAACGCTCAAGACGGTCGAGATGAAGCTCATGGTCGATGAGCTTGCCGTTCATGACGCCCCAAAGCTCATAAACGCTGTCGGAAAACTGATAGGCCCGGTCTTCCACGTGCACCAGGGCATCACCGTGGGGCACGAAGCGGCCATTGACGTAACTGACGCGCGGCATGTTGTTTGTCTTCCCCCCCCCTCTTCTTTTTTGGTACGCGCTTTAGAAGCGCCAGAACGATCCGGTCAGCAAAATGGGCAGCGCCAGCACTTCGATCCGCCCCAGGATCATCCCGAAACTCATGGCAATCAGCGCAGCGCCGCTAAACTCGCCGAACCCGGGCGCCCCCGGAAACGCCAGATGCAAGGATGGTCCCGTGTTTGCCAGCATGGCCACCGCCGCCCCCGCCGCCATCTCGAAACTCGGCAAACTTAGCGACAGAAATAGGGCAAGGAAGGTGATCGCCGTCGTCAGCGCCACAAAGTAAATCCACACCGGCTCCACCATGGTGGCGGTCAGCGCCCGGCCTTGCACACGCTCGCGCGCAACGCTGCTCGGGTGCGCAAGGTGGCGGAGCTCGCGGCGGCTTTGCCGCCACAAAAGCACAAGCCGCATCATTTTGATGCCGCCCGCGGTAGAGATGATCGAACCGCCCAACAAGACAAGCGTGAACACAAGCGCGGGCGGTAGGCTGCCCACCGCGCCCTCATGCACATAGCCGCTGGTGGTGGCGAGGGAGAGGATTTGAAACGTATGAGGCCAGGCGCCGGTCGGGCGTCCCAGAGCCCATGCGGCTAAACCTGCGGCAAAGACCACGGCGAAGAGCGCGATCAGTTCCGGATCGCGGGCGTAAGCGCGGAAGTTCCCCCGCAGCGCCGCGGTGTGCGAAGCGAAACTGATCGCGCCCGCGGACATGGCGAGCACGATGACCAACTCCACTGGCGCTAGGCCATAAAGACTCACTATGGGCCCCTCCGCGGAGGTGCCACCGGTGGCGATGGCCGAAAGGCCCAGGCACGCCGCATCGAAGGGCGCAAGGCCCGAGGCAAGCAGCAGCACGACAACAACTAGCGTGAGGACACCATAAGCAGGCGCGAGCACGATCCCGATGGGCAAGAGCCGCGCGACCAGCGCTTCCCGTTCCAGGTGAGGCACGATCACCCCTTGCACCGGAAGCGCGGTGGGCGTGACACCCGTGAGCACCGCCGCCGCCGCGAGCAGCCCGCCAAGCCCGCCGATCCAATGAAGCAGCGACCGCCACAACAAGATGGCGGCGGGCGCGCCGGAGTCCGCCTGATACTGGGTCGCGCCCGTGGTGGTGAGCGCCGAGACCGCCTCGAAATAGGCCCCGGCCAGATTGCCCGGCCAGCCCGCGAGATAAGCGGGGATCATGGCGAAGGCGGGCAGGATCATCCAGGCAAGCAAAAGCAGAAGCACCGCCTCGCGGATGCCTGAGCGCCGGCGCGGGCCGCTGAGCGCGATCACAAGCGCACCGCCGACAAAGCCCGCGAACAGCGCCATGCCGAGAAACTCGCCCGCGAGCCCCACCGCACCCTGAACGAACGCCATGACCGCAGGCACGAGCGCCAGCCCGGACAGCACCAGCAGAAAAATACCGAGCGTGAAAAAGACCGCGGCGAAGCGCATGGTCAGAAATACTCGATGCCAACGCGCACCAGCCGCTCGACCTTGCGCACCACCGATTGCTCGACAAAGAGCACCACCCGGTCGCCCGCCTCCACCACCGTGTCGCCGCGCGGGACGATGGCGTCCCCGCCGCGCACGATGCCGCCGACAAGCGCGCCGTCGGGCAGATCGGTTTCGCGCAAGGGCTTGCCCACCAAGGGCGAGGTTTCGAGCGCTTCGGCTTCGATCACTTCCGCCGCGCCGCCGCGAATCGAATGGACCCGCCGGATGCGGCCGCGCCGCACATGCTGCAGGATGGTCGAGACGGTTGTGGCGCGCGGATCAAGGAACGTGTCGATCCCCAGCGAAGGCACGATGGCGCCGAAGTCCGGGTTGTTGATCAGCGTCATCGACTTGCCGCTGCCAAGCTGCTTGCCGATCACGGCCGTCAGGATATTGACCTTGTCGTCATTGGTGAGCGCGACGATGCTTTCCGCGTCGTGCACCCCCGCCTCGCGCAGGATGGCCGTATCAAGCCCGCTGCCGTTGAAGACCACCGTGCGATTGAGCTGATCGGCGGCGCTTTCTGCGCGTTTCTTGTCGGCCTCGATGAGTTTGACCCTCATACCCGGCCGGTCTTCAAGTTCCTTGGCAACGAAGACACCGATATTGCCGCCGCCCACCACAATCACGCGCCGCGCCGCCGGTTCCTGATGGCCAAAAAGGTCAAGCGTGCGCGCCACGTGCTCCCGCGCGCTGACGAAATAAACTTCATCGCCAATGATCATCTGATCGCGGCGCGTGGGCACGAACAGCGCGCCCTGACGGATAATTCCGACCACCACCGCCTGAAGGTCGGGAAAAAGCTCGGTCAGTTGCTCAAGGGGCGTGTCAACAATGGGCGTGTCTTGCTCGATGCGCACGCCCACCACCTGGATCAGCCCGTCGGCAAAACTTACGGACTCAAAAGCGCCCGGGATTTCCAGACGCCGCAGCACGCTGCGCCCCACTTCAAGTTCCGGCGAGATGATCACATCGATGGGCATGTGATCGCGGCTGAAAAGATCCTGCCAGATGGGATTGAGATAGCTCTGCGCCCGCACCCGCGCGATCTTGAGCGGCACACGAAACAACGAGTGGGCGATCTGCGCCGCCACCATGTTCACTTCGTCATAGAACGTGACGGCGATGATCATGTCGGATTCGGGCGCGCCCGCGCGGTCGAGCACGTCCGGGTGCGCGCCGTGGCCGACAATGCCGCGCACGTCGATCTGTTCCTGCAGCGATTGCACCAGCTCGGCCGACTGATCGATGACCGTCACGTCGTTGTTCTCGACGGCGAGTTGACGGGCAATGCCGGAGCCGACCTGACCGGCGCCGCAAATGATGATCTTCATGGACTCCCTCTCACCGAATCTGCGGGATCAGGCACTGACGCTGTTGGACCGGCTGGCCGTGTTGACGCCCAGGGACTTGAGCTTGCGGTGAAGCGCCGAACGCTCCATGCCGATGAACGAGGCCGTCCGGGAAATGTTACCTCCGAATCGCTTGATCTGCGCCATAAGGTACTCCCGTTCGAAGGCTTCGCGCGCCTCCCTTAAGGGCAGCGAGATAATGTGCTCGGTGCGGGCGCCGTCGGCCAGCGCAGGCGAGCCCTGGCCCACCTCGGCGGGCAGCAGGTCCGCGGTGATCACGTCCTCCACGTCCTCGGTCGCCAGAATAAGCAGCCGCTCCACGATATTGCGCAATTGGCGCACGTTTCCAGGCCAGTCATGGGCCTGAAGCGCGGCCAGCGCATCCTCGCCGATGCGCCGCTCGGGAAGGCCCGAGGACGAGGCAAGCAGGCCCATGAAGTGCTGCACAAGGTCGGGAATATCCTCCCGCCGGTCGGCCAGCGCCGGGATTTGAAGCGGCACCACATTGAGGCGGTGGAAAAGGTCTTCGCGGAACGTGCCTTCGTCGATGGCACGCCTAAGGTCGCGGCTGGTGGAGCTCATGACGCGCACGTCCACCTGCACCTTGGGGCCGCCGCCCACGCGCTCGAAGTTCTGTTCCACCAGCACCCGCAGAATCTTGCCCTGGGTCTCGATGGGCATGTCGGCAATTTCGTCGAGATAAAGCGTGCCCCCGTGGGCTTGTTCAAAGACGCCCACCTTGTGAGACTGATCGCCGTTTTCTTCAACACCGAACAGCTCCACCTCCATGCGCTCGGGCGAGATGGTGGCGGCGTTGATGGCGACAAAGGGTCCGTGGGCGCGGCGGGACTTGGCGTGCAGAAGCCGCGCCGCCACTTCCTTACCGCATCCCGGCGGTCCGGCAATCAGAACGCGGCTGTTCGTGGGCGCAACCCGCTCAATGATCTGCTTCACCTGACCGACGGCAGAGGATTCGCCCACAAGTTCGGCATTGCTACCGACCTTCATTTTAAGCTCGGTGTTTTCCCGGCGGAGCTTGGCGGTTTCCAGCGCGCGGTGGACGATCAGTACCAGCTTGTCGGCCTTGAAAGGCTTTTCGATGAAGTCATAGGCGCCGCGTTTGATCGCCGCCACGGCGGTTTCGATATTGCCGTGGCCGGAGATAATCACCACCGGAAGGTCCGGGTGCATCTGTTTGACCTTTTCAAGGATTTGCAGCCCGTCGAGCTTGCTGCCCTGAAGCCAAATATCGAGCACCACCAGCGAGGGCATGCGGCTTTCAATTTCCGAAAGCGCCGTGTCGCTGTCGGACGCAAGCCGCGTTGCATAGCCCTCGTCGTCGAGAATGCCCGAGATCAGGTCGCGGATGTCCGCCTCATCATCGACCACCAATATGTCTGCTGCCATAGACTTATTCCCCTGCTTTCATCCCCAAAGGTTCCGCCTTCGCGACATGCACGGCGTCCCCTTTCCATTCCGGAAAAATCAAACGGACGCGCGCGCCCGCGTGATCCCAATCCTTCACCGCATCGAGCGGCGCGTTTTCCAACAAAAGCTCCCCGCCATGGTCTTCCATGATCTTCTTGACGATGGCGAGGCCGATACCGGTGCCCTTCTCGCGCGTGGTCACATAGGGCTCGGCGAGCCGGTGCTGATGCTCCTTGGGCAGGCCGCAGCCATTGTCGATCACTTCGATTTGCGGCGCGCCGCCGATGGTCTTGAGCCGCACAAGCACATGGCCCCGGATATCGGGATTGTTTTCGGTCTTGCGGCGCGTCTCCACGGCCTCGGCGGCGTTCTTGATGAGATTGACCAGCGCCTGGTGAAGCTGCCGCGCATCGCAGTTGGCAACAACGTGGGCCGCGGGCAGGTCCGCCTCGATTTTGGTGCCCTTAAAGGCCACATGCTGCAGGAACACCGCCTCGCGCACCACTTCGTTGATATCCTGCGGCTGCAACACCGGCTCGGGCATACGGGCGAAGGCGGAAAACTCGTCCACCATTTGGCCGATGTCGGCGACTTGGCGGATAATCGTTTCCGTGCACTGATTAAAGACGTTCGGGTCGCTAATTACTTCGTCCTTGTATTTGCGGCGCAGGCGCTCGGCGGAAAGCTGGATCGGCGTCAGCGGGTTCTTGATCTCATGCGCGATGCGGCGCGCCACGTCGGCCCAGGCGGACATGCGCTGGGCAGAGACGAGATTGGTGACATCATCGAAGGTCACGACATACCCTTTCGCAACCCCCGCTTCGGTTTCTTCGCCCACGCCCACCTCGCCGGTCACCTGCACGGTGAGATTACGCGTGCGGCCGCCGATCTCGATATCGATCTCGCCTTGGGCGCGCGCATCCTCGCTCGCCATGGCGGCGCGCACCAGCGGCCCGAATTCCGGGACCGCCTCGTCGATTTTTGCTTCTACAAGGGCCTCTTGTTCGCGGTCGAGCAGCGCAAGGGCGGAGCGGTTGGCAAGGGTGATGCGCCCCTGCCCGTCAAGACCGATCACGCCCGCGGTCACCCCCGACAGCACCGCTTCGGTAAAACGGCGGCGGCGGTCATATTGGCGGTTTGCTTCGATCAGCTCGTCGCGCTGGGTTTGAAGCTGCCCGGTCATACGGTTGAAGGCCCGGCCCAAAGTCGAGATCTCGTCGTCCTCGCGGCCCACATCGACCCGCGCTGCAAGATCGCCCTCGCTCACGAGTTCCGCCGCGCCCACAAGCCGGCCGATGGGCGAGACGATGCGCCCTGCCGCAGAAAGCCCGGTCCAGACGGCAAAGAGCAGGATCAGCAGCGCCACAACCGCAAAGCCGAGACCGAACACCAGCAGCATGAGTTCGCGGTTTTCTTCGGCGATTTGGTATTCGCTTTGAGACTCGTCCGCTGTGCGCAAGAGCTGGATCGCCGAGGCGTTCACCGGGCGGCCAATGTAGAGATAAGCATCCTCAAAGGCGTTAAGCTTGATAAGCGCGACCACCATATTGTTTTGACCGACCAGGATCAGCGGGCGACCCGATTGAGCGTTCCCGAACGCGCCCGGCGGCGGCTGTCGCATGCGGGGACCCGTATCCACCGTGGCCCGCGCGAGGACGCCACCATCCTCTTGCAGCACAAACGCCCCCGTTATGGAACGCAAACGGGCTTGCGCCGCCACGTACTCGCTGAACTGGATCGGGCTTGAATCGAAAAGCGGCTTGGCGTTGTTGAGATCGTTCGCCATGGCGAGCGCATCGGCGGAGAGGATGAGCCGGTGTTCCCGCTCATAGGCCTGCGCAACCTCAAGCGAATGATTGAGAACGTTTTGAACACGTTCGTTGAACCAGGACTCAAGGCTCAAGTTGATGGTGATGACGGAAAAGACGGCAACCACGATGACCGGAATGATGGCGATGGCGCTGAAGGTTCCCGAAAGGCGCACGTGCAGGCGCGATCCCGAATGCCCGCGTTGGCGCGCGAGGAAAAAGCGCACCACGGTCCAGGCGATCAGGGCAATGAGCGATATGCCGAGGATGAATGTCGCAAGGGCCAGCAAGCGAATGGTCCGGCCCGTATCGCCTACATCAACAATGTCGTTGTAGACGAGATAGGTCATGACAATGGTGGCGGCGGTAGCAAGCGCGAGGCCGACCCCAAGGATCACCCCGCCGCGCAGCCGGCCCACCCATTCGGGCTGAAGGAAATGGCGCCCTTCCCTGACTGTCTGATCGGAAGCCAAGCTGACCTCAACCACCCGTGTCTTGCGCGTCACACCTTCCGCCGCAGTTCCTGGCGGATTCCCCGTGAGCGCGGCTTATGTGCAACGATCCGTCCCTACGGGCCGGTAGAGTGAGGCCAATCGCCTTGCAAATCAATCACAATGTGGCCGTTAAGCATCACTTTGTGCCACGGATCACTTCGATGTGGAGATCCTTTATTTTCTTGCGCAGGGTATTGCGGTTAATCCCCAAAAGCTCGGCGGCCTTGATCTGATTGCCGCTGGTGGCGCGCAAGGAAAGCTCGATCAAGGGCTTTTCCACCTCTTGCACGATGCGCTCATGAAGCCCCGTGGCGGGGAGGTCACCGCCATGGCGGTCAAAAAAGCGCTTGAGGTGACGCTCCACTGCTTCGGACAAGGTTTCCTGATCGGACCCCACAGGCGCGAACCCGCCGGTCCCCGGTCCCGCCGCGGCGGACTGGGCAACTTCTTTTTTGATGATATCGGCGCCGATCACCTCGTCGCTGTAAAGCGCTGCCACCCGGCGGACGAGGTTTTCAAGCTCGCGCACATTGCCGGGCCAGGTGTGATCCTTAAGAGTAGAGAGCCCCGCGGGATCAATGTTCTTCCGGGGCAGCCCTTCTTTCACTGCTACCCCAAGAAAATGTTCCGCAAGATCGGAGATATCATCGAGTCGGTCGCGCAAGGGCGGCAGGCGCAAGGGCACCACATTGATCCGGTAATAGAGGTCTTCGCGGAACGCCCCTTCGGCGATGAGCTGGCGCAAGTCGCGATGGGTGGCGGCGACAATGCGCACATCCACCTTGACCGGCGCGCGGCCACCGACGCGGGTGATCTCGCCTTCCTGCAGCACACGGAGCAATCGGGTTTGCGCCTCGAACGGCATGTCGCCAATCTCATCGAGGAAAAGCGTGCCGCCGCTCGCTTGCTCGAAGCGGCCAAGGCCGCGCTCGGTTGCGCCGGTAAAGGCGCCTTTTTCATGTCCGAAAAGCTCGGCCTCGATCAACTCGCGGGGGATCGCCGCCATATTCACGGCTGAGAAAGGCCTCGCCTTGCGCGGGCCCATGTCGTGGAGCGCACGGGCGATCAGCTCCTTGCCGGTTCCGCTTTCCCCGGTGATTAGCACCGTAAGATCGGTGGGCATCAACCTGGCAAGCGTGCGATAAACCTCCTGCATCGCGGGCGAGCGGCCGATAAGCGGCAAGCCTTCCTTGTCCGGCAAGGTCTCGGGCGCCACTGGTGTTTGCGTGCTGCGCCCCGCCAGCGCGCGGTCCACAACGCCGAGCAAATCGTCGATGTCAAAGGGCTTGGCTAAGTATTCATAAGCGCCGTGGGCGGTGGCGTCGATGGCCATGCGCAAGGTGCTTTGCGCGCTCATGACGATCAGGGGCACATCCGGTTGGGCGGCTTTAATGTGCGGCAGCACGTCGAGCACGCTTTCATCGGGCATGTAGACATCCGTCACGATAAGGTCCGTGGGCGCAGCTTCAGCGAGGGCCAGAAGCGCGCTGACCGTGTTGGCCGTGCGCACCTTGTAACCCGCCCCTTCGAGTGCGCGCGTGAGCACCGTGCGCACGCTGCCGTCATCGTCGGCCACCAGGATCGATTCACCCGCCATCGCTCAGGTCCTTGTTGTTGTTCTCATTGGCGCCTTCTACCGCCAGGGGCAGCATCACGCGAAACCGGGTGCAACCGGACGCGGAGCTGCATTCTACCACCCCGCCATGTTCGCCCACGATCTTGGCAACCAGCGCAAGGCCCAGCCCTTGGCCTTTACGCTTTGAAGTAACAAAGGGATCGAAGATGATCGGCAGCAGGTCCTCGGGAATGCCGGGCCCGTTGTCGGTCACGGTCACTTCAATGGGGAGCCCCGCGCCAGTCATCGATCCGGGGACGGAGAGTTTCATGCCGGACTGAAACGACGTGCCGAACGTGATCTTGCCGCCGATCCACCCGTCCATGGCGTCGGCGGCGTTCTTCGTAAGATTGAGAAAAAGCTGTACCAGCTCGTCGTGATGGCCCAGCACCGGCGGCAAGGATGGGTCGTAGTCTTCGAGAAACTCGATCTCGCTTGCGAAACTTGCCGCGCCGATCTGTTTCACTCGTTCGAGCACCGCGTGGATGTTGACGCCCGTGCGCGCGTAAGGCTTGACCTCGCCGAAGCGTTCCATGCGCTCCACAAGCCCAGTGATGCGGTCGGCTTCTTCGGTGATGAGCGCAGCCAAGGGCTCGTCCGCCTCGCCCACGGTTTTACCCAGAAGCTGCGCCGCGCCTTTGATGCCTGCAAGCGGGTTCTTGATCTCATGCGCCAGCACCGCCGCAAGCCCCGAGACCGTGCGCGCGGCGGCACGGTTGGAAAGCCGCCGGTCCATGGCAAGCGCGATGGTGCGTTCCTGGATGGTGAGCAAAACGTCTCCGCTCTCGCCGAAGGGCGCCGCTTGAATATCCACAGGGCGCGTGGGCAGCCGGTGGCTGCCCAGCTCGACGCCATAGGCGGTCACGGTCCGGCCCCCGCGCCGCACCTGTTCGATGGCGCCCATGAGCGGGCTGTCTTCGGGTAAAAACTCTTCGAGCGAATGCCGGCGCAGATAGGCGGCGCTCGAGGAAAGGAACTGCTCGGCGGCGGCGTTCACATAGAGCGGGCAATCGCCCTCGCCCACCACCAGCACCGGCACCGCAAGGGCATCGAGGATTGCGGTGGCATCGGCGCCAGGCGATGGCGCGGGCTTCGCGCGGCTCATGCCGCCTCTCTTTCGGCGGCGCCCAGGAACGCGGATTCAAGCGCGGCCATAACCTCAGCGGGATCGTCCATGCGGCAGATAGTGCGCCTCAGCTCACGACCATCCGGCAGGGCTTGGAGATACCAGCCCAGATGCTTGCGCGCGACGCGCACGGCCAGTTCAGCACCATAGAAGGAAAGCGTTTCGCGGTACTGATCGAGAATATATTCAAGTTGCCGCTCAAGGGTTGGGGCGGCAGGCATGGCACCGGTTTCAAGAAAGGCCGCCACCTCTCCCGGCAGCCACGGCTTGCCATAGGCGCCGCGTCCGATCATCACCCCGTCGGCGCCGGACGCCTCTTTGGCGCGGACCGCATCTTCCGCGCACAGAATATCGCCGTTGACGATCACCGGTACCGCGACCGCTTTTTTCACCTTGCGGACGAAAGTCCAGTCCGCTTCGCCTTCATAGAACTGGCAGCGCGTGCGTCCGTGAACCGTGATCATTTGCACGCCTGCTTCGATCGCGCGCGCGGCAAGCTCCGGCGCGTTGCGGGAGGCCCGGTCCCAGCCCGTGCGCATTTTCAGCGTCACGGGTACCCGCACCGCCGCCACCGTCGCCTCGATGAGTTCAAGCGCATGATCGAGATTACGCATGAGCGCCGAACCCGAAAGCCCGTTGGTCACTTTCTTCGCCGGGCAGCCCATATTGATGTCGATGATCGCCGCGCCCTCGCCTTCAAGGTAACGCGCGGCCTCCGCCATCCAATGCGCCTCGCGCCCCGCAATCTGCACCGTGGCGGGGGCGAGTTCAGGATCGAGCGCCGCCTTGCCCAGCGCGTCGGGGCTCTGAGTGAGGATTTCCTGGCTCGCCACCATCTCGGACACCACAAGCCCCGCGCCCAACCGGTAGGCGAGCCGCCGGAACGGCAAGTCCGTCACCCCGGACATGGGCGCCAGGAACACGGGATTGCGGATTTCAGCGTTTCCGATATGAAGGGTCATCAGGGCCGCGCGGGACGGAGGTTCTGCCTAATTCGTAGTCATCCTAGGCAGAATTCATCATTTCGCAAGTGCAGCATACCTGTTTTGCCCAAACAATAGGCATAAATTGGCGTGAAAGTATGGACTGGACTCCCAAAACCTTAACCGGCCGTTTTGTCACCGTGGAGCCGGTCGCCGAGAGCCACCGCGACAGCCTGCGCCGGGCGGCGGAGGCAGACCGCGAGATTTTCGCCTATATGCCTTTGAACATCGCCGACGAGTTTGACGCCTGGTTCGGCCTGTCTCTTAAAGCAGGCCCCGAAACGGGGGAGATGGTCTTTGTGGTGTGCGATCAGCCAAGCGGCGAACCGGTGGGCTCCTCGCGTTATCTCAACATCTCGAAAGCCGAGCCCCGGCTCGAGATTGGCTACACCTGGTACGCCCCCGCCGCTCAAGGCACCGCCGTCAACCCGGAAACAAAGCTCCTGATGATGGGGCACGCCTTCGAAGCGCTCGGTTGCGTGCGGGTGGAGTACAAAGCCGACGCCCTCAACGCCCGCTCGCGGGCCGCCATGGAAAAGATGGGCGCAAAGTACGAAGGCACCTTCCGCCGCCACCAACTGACCCAAGGGGGCCGCATCCGCGACAGCGCCTATTACGCAGTGCTCGACCACGAATGGCCGGAGGTCAAGCGCGGGCTTGAAGCGCGGCTTGAAAAATTCGGGGGCCCGTCATGAAGGTGGCGGCGCTTATCGTGGCGGGGGGTACGGGTACGCGCGCGGGCGCGGGCGCGGGCGGTGCGGCGCCCAAGCAATACCGGTCGCTTTTGGGTGAGCCGGTATTGCGCCATAGCTTGCGCGCCTTTTGTCAGCACACAGATATCTCGATGGTGCAAACGGTCATCGCGGCGGACGCCTTCGAGGCCTTTTCCGCCGCCGCCGCGGACCTGCCCGTCCTTGCCCCGATAATCGGCGGCGATACCCGGCAAGACTCGGTGCTTGCGGGGCTCACGGCGCTCGCCGATCATGCCCCGGACGTGGTGCTGATCCATGACGGCGCGCGGCCTTGTGTGGATGAAGCCACCATCTCCCGCGTCATCGCGAGCCTCCACGATGCCAAGGGCGCGGTTGCCGCCCTGCCCGTTTCCGACACGCTAAAGCTCGAAGAAGACGGTACCGCCGCCGCCGGGCCCGCCCGCGAGGGACTATGGCGCGCGCAGACCCCGCAAGGGTTTCGCTTTGAGGAGATCCTCGCCGCCTACCGTGCCGCCAATAAGACCTATACGGACGATGCGGCGGTGGCCGAAGCCGCCGGCCTCGACGTGCGCCTGGTGCGCGGCAGCGAGGACAACATCAAGATCACGTATGAAGAAGACTTCGCGCGGGCCGCCGCGATCCTTGCGGGCCACCACGGCGGCATCATGATGGAAACCCGCACCGGGCTCGGCGTGGACGTTCACCGCTTCGGTGAGGGGGATACGGTCTGGCTTTGCGGTGTGGCCATTCCGCACGAACAAGCCCTCGCCGGGCATTCGGACGCGGATGTAGGCCTTCATGCCCTCACCGACGCGGTGCTGGGCACCATCGGCGCGGAGGACATCGGCGCGCACTTTCCGCCCTCAGATGCCAAGTGGAAAGACGCCTCCTCGGACCAGTTCCTTCGCCATGCGGTGGGGCTTGTCCATGAGAAATCCGGACGCATCACCCATCTCGACGTGACGATCATCTGCGAGGCCCCCAAGGTGAGCCCGCACCGCGCCGCCATGCGCGAGCGCGTTGCGGCCATTTGCGGGATCGATGTCTCCCGCGTCAGCGTCAAAGCCACCACCACCGAAAAACTCGGACCTACGGGCCGCGGCGAAGGCATCGAAGCGCGCGCCGTCGCCACGGTGGAACTGCCAAGGATGGCAACCCCATGACCGCGTCTACGCTCATCGCAACCTTCTTCGGCGTGGGGCGGTTCCGCCCTGCCCCCGGCACCTGGGGCTCGGCGGCGGCGCTGCCCATTATCTGGATTGCCCTGTGGCTCGGGGAGATGGGCGGCCTTACGGTCTTCTTCGCCGCCGCGCTCGGCGCGGGGTGGTGGGCGACGGCGCGCTACCTCGCCGCCACCGGCAAGCGCGACCCCGGCGAAGTGGTGATCGACGAAGTGGCGGGCCAGGCGCTTACTTATCTTGTGGCCGCGCCCTTCGTGAACGTTTTTTCCCTCGATGTGTTCGCCGCGGGTTTCGTGCTCTTCCGCCTCTTTGACATTGTGAAGGTCTGGCCCGCAAGCTGGGCGGACCGGACACTGCCCGGCGCGACCGGCGTCATGGTGGACGATATCATCGCCGGGGTCTATGCGGGGCTAGTCCTTATACTGATCGGTTGGCTGCTTTGATATGTTTACGGATGACCTGATACAGCTAAGCCAGCGGGTGCAGGACACGGCCCGCGAAAAGGGCATGCGCGTGGTGACGGCGGAAAGCTGCACCGGCGGGCTTGTGGGCGGGCTCTTGACCGAGCTGGCGGGCTCATCCGATTTTTTCGAGCGCGGTTTCGTCACCTACTCCAATCACGCCAAGCTGGAAATCCTCGGGGTTTCGGGCGCCGTCATCCGCACCTACGGCGCGGTGTCGCCGGAATGCGCCCACGCCATGGCGGAAGGCGCGCTCAAGGCCTCTCGCGCACAGCTTGCCGTTGCCATCACCGGCGTCGCGGGGCCCGGCGGCTCGGGCGACAAGCCCGAAGGTTACGTCTGCTTCGCCACGGCCATGAAGGACGCAGGCACATTCACCCGCGAGGAACGCTTCGGCGCCCTGGGGCGCGCGAACGTGCGCCTTGCCTCGGTCAAAGTGGCGCTTGAGATGCTGCTGGAGCGGTTGGTCTAGGCGTTCGACCACACCACAAATGGAGTTGTATAAGGACGACTCACTAAGCTAATAGGAAGGGGCCAAGGAAGCTGGGCTTGGAATCCCGCTGCCTTGGCCCCAATTTGCGAGAAGCCTGCGGCGGCATGGCGGCACGCTTTTTCCTGGTTTGGACCCATGGATAGAGGCGGCCGCCCCCTCGCAAATCCAAAAAAGTCGAACAAAAGTGCCGAAAACACTGTACGAATCACGAATCAAACGAATCAGAATGGTATCTACTAGGCCGAATGGTTCGCTTTATTGCAAGAAGAACATCACCTGAACAGTTTTGAAGTTATCCATAGGCAAGAAATGCTGTGGAAAACGCATGTCGAAGGTGCTCCGGGTGCGATGCCCCGCGCCACTTCACCTACCTAGTCGTACATAGTCCGGGCCCGGTCGTCGAACGCCCGCACCATGCGATGGACCGCTTCGGAAAAGACCGGCGTAATGGCGAGCTGCAGCACCCGGCTGCGGAACTCGAACTCGATGTAAAAGTCGATAAGGCAATCGCCTCGGTCTGGCCGGTCCGTAAATGTCCACACATTGTGGAGATGCTTGAAGGGCCCATCGAGGTAATCGACGGTAACTTCATGCTGCGCGCGGTCCATGGCAACGCGCGTATGCACCGTCTCGCGATAGACCTTGAAGGACGCGGTCATGGACGCGGTCATGTAGCGGATGCCGCCCTCTTCCCACTCTTCGGTCACCGCAATGCGCTCGCACCAAGGAATGAAGGAAGGGTACTGTTCCACATCGGTGATCAGGTCGAACATCTGATCGGCGGTGAAGGGAACGGTCTTTTGTTCGCGGTGGCGCTTCACGCTTTGCCGAGCGAATTGTTGCGCGCGGCGCGCAGGCGTTCGAAGTCCTCGCCCGCGTGGTAGGAGCTGCGGGTGAGCGGGCTCGACGCGACCATGAGAAAGCCCTTGGCATAGGCCATGCGCTCGTAAGACTTGAATTCCTCCGGCGGCACAAACCGGTCGATGGGGGCGTGCTTGCGCGTGGGCTGAAGGTATTGCCCGATAGTGAGAAAGTCGACATTTGCGGCGCGCAAGTCGTCCATCACCTGCATGACCTCGTCGCCCTCCTCGCCAAGGCCCACCATAATGCCGGACTTTGTAAACATGAACGGGTCGCGCTCTTTGACTTTCTGCAAAAGCCGAAGCGAATGAAAATACCGCGCCCCCGGCCGGATGGCGCGATAGAGCCGCGGCACGGTTTCGAGATTGTGATTAAAGACGTCGGGTTTCGCGTCGATCACAACGTCTTCGGCGTTTTCCTTGCGCAAGAAATCCGGCGTCAGCACTTCGATGGTGGTGCCGGGGGAGTGGACCCTCGTCGCCTCGATCACGTCGGCAAAATGCTGCGCGCCGCCGTCGGCAAGATCGTCCCGGTCAACGGAGGTGATCACTACGTGGCGCAGGCCGAGCTTGGCGACCGACTTGCCCACATTGGCGGGCTCGTCCGGGTCGAGCGGCGCGGGCAGCCCCGTGCGCACATTGCAGAAGGAACAGGCGCGGGTACAGGTATCGCCCATGATCATCATGGTGGCGTGTTTCAGCTCCCAACACTCACCGATATTGGGGCAACCCGCCTCCTCGCACACGGTGGCGAGATTGTGCTCGCGCATGATCCGCCGGGTCTCGTTGTAGCCCTTGCCAACCGGTGCCTTGGCGCGGATCCAGTCGGGCTTGCGCAAGACGGGGCTGTCCGGATTTTTCTGCTTTTCCGGATGGCGCGCGCGCGCGGCCTCTTCGCGGGCTTTGCGCGGGTCTTCGCCCTTGGTGGTGTTGAGGATCGTGGTCATCTCTCGCAGAAAATGGGCCCCTTTCGCGGCCAGATCAAGCGGCGCATCAGGCGCGCCGTTTATTGCGGTTTCGCCTTGTCAGGAGATTAAAAAATTCAACCATCACCGGAAATGTGATGGCAAAGTTCAAATTGCCGCATAAGGCCGTTAGGGATAATCTAAGGCCAAGAGGGCTGGCAGCCCCGCATTGCCGAAGAAGATACTGTGGTGGGAGGACCCTCACGTGACAGACATTGCAGCAGCCCCCGAACCATCGCCCAGCCCCGCGGGCGAGCCCGATCTGGGCCGGTCCATGTACCGGCCGTTCGACCTGCGCCGCTCGCGCCGGTCGGTCTTTTCTGCCTTCATGAAGGCCAAGGGTAAGCGCGGCGGCAAGACCGACGTCATGATCGACGGCGACGAGCGCGTGCTTACCTATGGCGAGGTGGCGCGCGCCGCCTTTGCTCTCGGCAATGCG
>JANQLJ010000169.1 GCA_028280665.1 Alphaproteobacteria bacterium | reverse complement strand
CCGAAGCCTTCGCCGCGCTCTGGCTTCAACTCAAGGGCTACCGCATCCTCGCGCGCCGCTACCGCGCCCCCAGCGGCGAGATCGATCTGATCGCCGGATGGCCCCTTTTTGGCGCGCCCAAGCGCATCGCCTTTGTCGAGGTGAAACAGCGGCGGGAGGGCGCCGCGCTTGCCGAGGCCATTGGCCCTGCCCAGCGCCGCCGTATCGAAGCAGCGGCGGCCGCGTTTCTGGGGCAGACGCCGCGCCTTGCCGGGGCGGTTTGCGCTTTCGATGCGGTCTTCATCGCGCCGGGCGGGTTGCCGCGCCATGTGCGCGATCTTTGGCGCGAAGGCGAATGACGCGCTTGGGGCCGCAATGTTAAGCCGATTTTAACCACGATTACCGTTCTCTTAAGCCCTGGGGGCATGTGAGACCTTTGCGGGGGAGCGGGAGATCGCATCATGAAATCGCCGAGCTATTTGGCGCTTGCCATAACCTTGCTTGTCGCCGCCGGCCTTGGCGGCTGCGGGCCCATGTTGATGGCCGGGGTTGCCACCACCGGCGTCGTGCTGGCTCAGGACCGCACCGTCGGCAACGCCATCGACGATGCTTCCATTCAGCTTGACCTGCGCCAGCGGCTTTATGATGCTTCGCGTACTGATTTTTCCGATATCGATCTTGAAGTCGTCGAGGGCCGTGTACTGATGACCGGCCGGGTGGAAACCCAGGATGCGCGCATCGAGGCAAGCCGGGTGGCCTGGACCACGCCCGGCGTTGACGACGTAATCAATGAAGTTGAGATCAGCGACCGAAATATCAGTTTCATCCGGCCGCGCGATACATGGATCTCGACACAGTTGCGGGCGCGGCTCATCGGCGATGGGTCGGTGCGCCAGGTGAACTACCACATCGAAACCCTGCGCGGCACGATCTACCTTTTCGGCATCGCCCAAGACGAAGACGAACTTGCCCGGGTGACCGAACATGCCCGCACCATCCGCGGGGTGGATCGGGTGGTCTCCCACATGCGGTTCAAGGACGACCGTCTGGCGCCACCGGCCCACGGCGCCTGACGGCGCTCGCGCGGACGCGCGCCCCGTGGTAATTGAGGGGCATGAACGCAGCGCCCACGGACCCCCTCACCGAAGCCTTTCGCGCCGCTTGCGCGCCGGACCGGATTCACGACATCGGCGAGGCGGCGCTTCTCATGGGCGCGCTCGACCGGCGGACGGCTGATCTCGGCCCCTACCGCGCGCACCTGGCCGAGCTCGCCGCCCGCGCGCGGGAGGGCCGCGAGACCGAAGCGGCGGCGCGGCGCGGCCAGCATCTCGCCGACATCATGGCGCGCGATTTTGGCTATGAAGGCGATGAAGACCAGCTTGATAATCCGAACAATGCAAACCTTTTAAGCGTTATCGACCGCCGCGCGGGCCTGCCGGTGACGCTCGGTGTTCTCTATCTTCACATGGCGCGCGCGGCGGGCTGGCGCGCGGCGGGCACCTCGTTCCCGGGCCAGTTCCTCGTGCGCCTCGAAGGCGAAGACGGGGTCTCGGTCATCGACCCTTACGACGAGGGGCGTGAGGTCAGGCCCGCCGACCTTTATTCCATGTTGCACCGGGTGGCGGGGCGCATGGCGCGGCTTGAGGACGATTATCTCGAGCCCGTGCCGGATGAAGCCGTGTTACTCCGTGTTCTGAACAATCTCAAATCCATGGCGCTCGGGAGGAAAGATGCCCCACGGGCGCTCGAAATCCTCGACCGCATGTTGATCGTGGCGCCGAATGAAGCGGCCTTTCTTTATGAGCAAGCCCAGCTTCTTTCCCGTGAAGGCCGCCCGGTGGCCGCCAAGAAGAAACTCGAAGCGGTGATTGCCCTTGACCCCAAAAGCCCCTATGCGGAACGTTGCTTTGAGGACCTGGTGGACATCAAACACCAGCTCAACTGACGCCGCGTCACTACCCCGCAAGGAGAGCCCATGGCCCTGAAAGTCGCTGTTCAAATGGACCCGGTCGAGGCGATCGACATCGAAGGGGATTCGACCTTCGCCTTGATGGAGGCGGCCCAGGCGCGCGGGCATGAGCTTCACTATTATTTGCCGCGGGAGCTTAGCTTTCGCGAGGGCAAGGTGCTGGCGCGCGCGCGGCCTGTCACCGTGCAGCGCAAGAAAGGCGCCCACGCAACTGTGGGCGCGGCGGCGCTTCAAGACTTGTCGAATTTCGACGTGGTGCTGATGCGCCAGGACCCGCCGTTTGACATGGGCTACATCACGGCGACGCATATTCTGGAACACATTCACCCAAAGACCCTGGTGGTGAACGATCCGTTCCATGTGCGCAACGCGCCTGAAAAACTTTTCGTCGCTCAATTCAGCGCGTTCATGCCGCCGACCCTTGTTAGTTCGGACGCAAGCGAGGTGCGCAGCTTCCGCGCGGAACACAAGGATATCATCCTAAAGCCCCTTTACGGCAATGGTGGCGTGGGGGTCTTTCACATCGCGCCCGGCGATGAAAACTTCAACGCGCTTTTGGAAATGTTCTTGGAGAACTACCGTGAGCCCTTGGTCGCCCAAGCCTACCTCCCTGAAATACGGCAGGGGGACAAGCGCATTATTCTGGTGGATGGCGCGCCTGTGGGCGCCCTCAACCGCGTGCCTCAGAAGGGCGAAAGCCGCGCCAATCTTCACGTGGGCGCGAGGGCCGAAACGGCAGCGCTCACCCCGCGCGAGGAAGAAATTTGCGCGGCTCTCGGACCCGAACTTAAAGCCCGCGGGCTTATCTTCACCGGGATCGATGTGATCGGCGATTACCTTACCGAGATTAACGTCACCTCCCCCACGGGCATTCAGGAGATAAAACGCTTCGGCGGCACGGATATCGCCAGCCTCATCTGGGATGCCATCGAGGGGAAAGTGGGAGGCTGAAAGCAAACGCCTGCAGAGGAAGGATTTTCCATGACCAGATACGTCGTTGTCACCGGCGCCTCCACCGGCATCGGGCGCGGGACCGTCCGTGTGCTGACGGAAAAGGGGTTCCACGTGTTCGGCTCGGTGCGGAGGGCGGCGGACGCCGAAAGTCTCAAACAGGAATTTGGGGAGGGGGTCACCCCGCTCATTTTCGACGTGACCGACGAGACCGCGGTGAAAGCGGGCGCGGCCAAGGTCAAAGACGCAATTGGCGATGCCACGCTGGCAGGGCTCGTCAACAACGCCGGCATCGCGGTGGCGGGGCCGCTTATGCATTTGCCCATCGAGGAGTTGCGCCACCAGCTCGAAGTGAACACGGTTGCGCCGATCATCGTCACGCAGGCTTTCCTCCCGCTTCTGGGGGCCACCAATCCGCCCGCGAAGAAGCCCGGCGTCATCGTCAATATCTCTTCGGTTGCGGGAAAGAACGCCGCGCCTTTCTTGGGGCCTTATGCCGCGTCCAAACACGGGCTTGAAGCCCTGTCGGAATCCTTGCGGCGGGAGCTTATGATCTACGGTATCGACAGCGTTTGCATCGGGCCCGGCGCGGTGGCGACACCCATTTGGGACAAAGCCGAAGAGGTCGATGTCGCTCCTTACGAGAATACCGATTTCATCGGTGCACTGAATAACGTGCGCGCTTATATGCTCGAAGCCGGGCCCAAGGGATTGCCGCCGGAAGCTATCGGCAAGCTCGCCTATGAGGCTATCGCCAAACCCAAACGGAAAATCCGTTATGTGGCCGTGCCCAACTACATCCAAGACTGGCTGATCTTGAAAATCCTGCCCAAACGCCTGCTCGACCGCATGATTGCTGGCCAGTTGGGGCTTAAACGGCTGTAACACCGGGCGCTGCGGCGTGGCGGCATGGCCTCTAGCCAGCCGCGCGCATCCCCGCTACCGTCCCCGCCATGGTTGTTGCGCTTTGTCATACGGTGGCGTTCGTTGGCGTCGAGCCCCGGACCGTCGAGGTGCAGGTGCAACTCGCCAACGGCGTGCCTGCCTTCAACATTGTCGGCCTTCCCGACAAGGCGGTGGCGGAATCCAAAGAGCGCGTGCGCGCGGCGCTTTCCGCCGTGGGCCTCGCCCTGCCGCCCCAGCGTATTACCGTGAACCTTGCGCCCGCCGACTTGCCCAAGGAAGGCAGCCATTATGATCTGCCCATCGCGCTCGGCATTCTTGCCACCATGGGCGCGGTGGATGTGGAAGACCTTGCGCATTATTCCGCCTTCGGAGAATTGGGCCTTGACGGTCGCCTTGCGGCTGTCGCCGGGGCCCTGCCCGCCGCTATCGGCGCAAGCGGCGAGGGGCGCGGTCTTATCTGCCCTCAGGCGTGCGGCGCGGAAGCCGCGTGGGTCGGTGATGTGGAAGTGCTCGCCGCGCCGACGCTCCTTGCCCTGATCAATCACCTCAAGGGCACGCAAGTTCTGGCAAAACCCGAGCCGCGCCTTGCGGACGAGGCGCGCGTCCTCCCCGATCTTGCCGACATCAAAGGTCAGGAAAGCGCCAAGCGCGCGCTCGAAGTGGCGGCCGCGGGCGGGCATAACCTGCTCATGGTGGGGCCGCCCGGCGCGGGCAAGTCCATGCTCGCGGCAAGGCTGCCGGGTATCCTGCCACCCCTTTCGGCGGCCGAAGCGCTCGAGACCTCGATGATCGCCTCGATCGCGGGCCAACTTCAGGGCGGGCGCATTGCGCGGCGGCGGCCCTTCCGTGACCCGCATCACTCGGCTTCCATGGCGGCCATGGTGGGCGGGGGCCGCATGGCAAAACCGGGGGAGGTCAGCCTTGCACATTTGGGCGTTCTTTTTCTCGACGAGCTCCCGGAGTTCTCCCGCCAGGTGCTCGATAGTCTGCGTCAGCCGCTGGAAACGGGCGAGACCATGGTCGCGCGGGTTCATGCCCATGTGAGCTACCCCTCTCGTGTGCAGCTTGTTGCGGCCATGAACCCCTGCCGCTGCGGGCATTTTGGCGACCCTCCGCGCATGTGCAGCCGCGCGCCGCGCTGCGCCACCGACTATCAGGCAAAGCTATCGGGACCGCTTTTGGACCGCATCGACATTCACGTGGACGTGCCGCCGGTGAGCGCGGATGACCTCACGCTTCCTCCGCCTACGGAGGGCTCAAGCGACGTGGCGGCGCGTGTGGCAAGGGCGCGCGAGGCGCAAGCCGCTCGGTTCGCCGAGCTGGGCGTTTCATTGCGCACCAACGCGGAGGCCGAGGGCGACGTGCTGAACGAAATTGCCGCGCCCGATGAAACGGGCCGCGATCTTTTGCGCGACGCCACCGAGACGCTCAAGCTCACCGCGCGGGGCTATCACCGGGTGCTCAAAGTTGCGCGTACTCTCGCCGATCTTCGCGGGGAGGCGCGTATTACCCGGCCGCATATTGCCGAGGCACTTTCGTACCGCCAGCGGGCGGCGGTTTAAGGTGCACTAGAACCGCACCGGATCGCGCGGTACCGGCGGCAAGTGCCGCACGTCACGATTAAAAGTTGCATTATACTATTATTCTCGTTTATATTGTATCGGTGATCTGCCGCCTCACGTGAATTGGGATTCTAGCGCCGTAATGCCACGCCGATTGGGCAAGATGAATTCTCATTTGTAAGGAGCATGCAAATGAACAACGTTCCTAACAATTCAATAGATGCGCAAATGATGACTTTGTGTGCGATTTCCTATGTGGCTGAAGGACAAACAATTTCGCAGATTAAAGAATCAATCGAAGCTGAGCTTGCAAAACCAAGCTACGCGACCGGGGGGAAGTGGCAACTCGTTTGGGGGCCGGCAAAAACACCGGACAAGCAAGGTGACAATCTGGTCTACATTGCAGGGGACAAGGACTCAGGGAAGCTAGCGATTGTTCTGCGCGGCACTGTTTCGGATAGCCTGGAAAGCTGGCTTGAAGATCTTCCAACCGCGTTGGATTTATACCCCTGGGGCGGTGCTACACCCATCAAGGTTTCCAATCATTTTTTGGACGCGATCAATGACATTGTTATGCTCCGCGACCCGACCACAGAAGTTTCTTTTTCCGGCTTTGTCAGTAATCTTCTCTCAAGCGAAATCTATGTTACCGGGCACAGCCAAGGCGGCGGCCTGGCACCAATGCTCCACGGTTACGTGAAAAACCATCTAGGCGCAAAAAGTATTGCCAGTTACACGTTCGCAGCACCCACATCAGGCAGTGTGGGGTTTGCCCAGTTTGTTGACGAAACGCTTCAATCATCGCGGATTGTCAATCCGCTGGACATCGTCCCTTACGGATATGCGGCGATGCCTGAGATCTGGGAAAAGGGTATCCCAACAAAAGATGAACTTCCTGAAGATGTCATAAAGGGTGCAGTAGAGGCCTGGGAGCTGGCAACCAAGCTTAAGCCGGGTGACTTTGGGCAGCCTCAGAAATGCGTGGAACGTCTCCCGGCAACACACGACCCCAGGCCCGGTGCCTCGTACTATCAACGGGTAGAGGCGCAGCACAATCACAACAGCTATCTGTATCTGATGGGCGCCCCGCAAACCGATATCGGTGACCCATCGCCGCTGCCTGGCGGCACGGAATAATCAGCAAAGTGATCAAAGCGGACGTTTCAAAAGCCGGACGGGACGTGCCGCCGTCTAGTGCAGCGTCTCTTCGAGTTGTTCGGTCAAATAAGCGCGCTGGACCACCATGGGCACAAGCTCCGGCAGAACCGGTCCTGAGATGTGACGCTGGGCATAAATCGACTGTAGCCCGCGATAGCTGATAGGCGTGCGGATCGCCACGCACTCGCCCTCGTCGTATTTGACGGGCAGTCCCAGCGGCTTTGTCCCCCATTCAAATTCCAAAATCATCGGCAGGAAGAACGTGTCGCAAACGGTGGTGACGTTTTCAATGTGATGGGCGAGGCAATATTCGAAGATCGCACACAGAACCTCCCCGCTCACGCGGCTGGTCGACAGGTTCTCCTTGGGGCAGCCGCGGGCAAAGTATCGCGTGTGCTCATAGGTGCTGGGGTCGAAGGGCACCGACCCCCACTCAACCAGTTGCGGGAAGACCTCGCTTATAAGCGTGGGGCCAGTGGTCGGTATAAGGCGCGACCCCCCGATTACCCTGCCGTCCTTGCTCAGCCGCAGAAAGTAGATCGTATCTTCGCGGTCGAACTGGTCGTATTCGAGCCCATCGTCGTGCGCGAGGGCCTTCCATCCCCGTTCCTTCACGTATATATCGTGCCGTACGCGGAAACTCTCTTCAAGAGTATCCATATGTTTGTCCCGATTATGAGGACCGATTACCAGCATCATCGCCGCCTCCCGGATAAAATCCCAAAAGAAGGCTGGATGAGCGGGGGATGCCGAACGACCCCCTTGATCAGGGGACTAGAAAGCCACTGCTGAATTGATTAGGGGCGGACTTGCCCTTGCAGGATCGCAAGCACAATCGCCTGAACGCGGGTTGAGACGTTGTACTTCTTCTTGGCGCGTTCGACGTGTTCGTGAACGGTGTGTTCGGAAATTTTCAAAATCTGGGAAATCGCCCAATCCGACTTGCCGTTTGCGGCCCAGTGAAGGCATTCGCACTCGCGCGGGGTGAGTTGGACTTGCGGCTCACTGTCATTGGCCACATCGGCAATATGCAGCGCGCGCAGCCGATTGTGGGCGAACATCGACATCATATAGAGTTCGTTAAGCTGCCTGGGGTCGAGGTCCGTTGTGCCGCCGGCGAACGTGACCGCGCCGCAATAGCCCCGGTGCGCATGTATCGGCACGACCAGTCCTTCATTGACGCCGAATTCGCAAATCTCGTTCATGACCGTTTCTTCGTTCGGATCCAGCGAAATCGCATTCGTGGCCTCGGTCCATCTGAACGGGGTTGAGGTCATGGTGGCTAGCCGTGCCATAGGGTCCGATTGAACGTATTCCATTTCCACGTAGCGCTCGACCCATCCCTCGGGCATGGTCGATACGTAGAGACAGGGCGCAAACGGCCTGGCGGCTGAAGGGATTTCCGCAGAACCGAACGAATCAAACCCGCGTAAGCGCAACTCCTTCGTGAAGAGGCGGATCACGTCCTCTTTCGACGTGTTGTGCTCAATCGCATCAACGAAATCGAGAGCAGAGCTGGCAACCTGCGGCGGCATTTCTTCCCCTGATTTCTTTCTTTGGGCGGATCGAGACGTTAGCTCAGCCCTCAAATACCATGATCGGCAACAGATTGCATACCGTTCATTTGTAGGGGGGCAATGCTGTGTTCTTAGAGCATCATTAACCATGAGCCGGAAAAGCACTCTTTAGGCAAATACTCATTAAATCCCTCGCCTTAGGCTGCGCCGTGGTGGTTTGGGAGTTTGCTCACGTGCGCATTCGCTTAGGGATATTTGCGGGCCTTGTTCTGGCGCCGGCGGCCGCGTGGGCGCAGGAAGACGCATTGTCCGTGTTGCTGAGCTACTCAGCCGATCCTTTCAAAAGCATCACCTACTGGCTTTTGGTTTTTACTTCGTCCCTAGCTATCGGCCTTGCCTTCGGTTGGTGGCGCGAGCGGCAAATGGGCGAAGAGCTGCGCAGTCAGGAAAAACGCCTCAAGGGTCTTGTGGACAGCCAGGGCGACATCGTGGTGCGCAAGGATGCCGACGGCCGGATCACCTTCGTCAACGAGGCCTATTGCAAGACCTTTGGTGTTTCCGAGGAAGAAGTTCTGGGCACCATGTTTCATCCGCCCGTGGATACGGCGTCGGACCAAGGCGTTGTCGGCACCTTTGCCGGGGCCGAGACGCGTTCTTTCCGCGTGCGCTACGAGCAGCGCCTGCAAACCGTCAATGACTGGCGCTGGTTCTTGCTCGACGACTATCCGATCCGCGACACCTTTGGCGAGCTTCTGGAAATTCAAAGCGTCGGCCGTGACATCAGCGACCGCAAGAAAATCGAGCTTGAACTGAAAAGCGCCCGTGACCTGGCTGAGCGCGCCAACCGTTCAAAGTCGGCGTTCCTTGCGACTATGAGCCACGAGATCCGCACACCCATGAACGGCATTTTGGGCATGGCGAACTTGCTGCTCGACACGAAACTTAGTGATGAGCAGAACACCTATGCGGAGGCCGTGCGCAATTCCGGCCAGGCGTTGCTTGCGCTCATCAATGACATTCTCGACTTTTCCAAGATCGAAGCGGGTCAGATCAAGCTTGAAGAAAACACCTTTGATCTCCGCAGCACGGTCGAGGCGGTGGCGGAGCTGCTTTCACCCCGCGCCCATGAAAAAGGCGTGCAGATCGCCGCGATTATTGCCCAGGACGTCCCCCTCGAAGTGCGCGGCGATGAAGGCCGCCTGCGCCAGGTAATTTTGAACCTTGTCGGCAATGCGGTGAAGTTCACCGAAGAAGGCGGTGTGGTCATCAAGGTCAGCACGATCGGCGGGCTTAATCCGGTGCGGTTGCGCTTTGACGTGATCGACACCGGCGTTGGTGTGCCGGACGAAGCCAAAGCACATATCTTCGATGAATTCAGCCAGGCCGACGATTCAACCTCGCGAAAATATGGCGGCACCGGGCTGGGGCTTGCCATTTCCAAGCGCATCGTAACCGCCATGAACGGGGAGATCGGCCTTGAAAGCCGCGAGGGGGGATCGGTTTTCTGGTTTACGGTGCAGCTCGATGCGGTCAGCCCCGCCATCCCCAAACCGTTACCGCCGCTTGCCGCGTCGGACACTTTGGTGGTTTCCGATTCGCGCATTGTCGGCGCGGCCCTTGCGGAGCAGGTCGAGGCGGCGAACTACCGGCCTTATACGTTCGACACGCTGGGCGCGACCCTTGCCGAGCTTGAACGCCGGCCCGGCGCGCAGTTCAGCACGATCCTCTACGACATGCCGCTGGGGGCGAGCGAGCCGGACGTGCCTATCGACGCGCTTACGGATTTCCCGCCCGTGGCGGAGGCGCGCCGGATCATCGTGATCGTGCCCGAGCAGCGCAAACGGCTTGAGGAATACCTTGCCTCCGGGTTTGACGGCTATCTGATCAAGCCCGTGCGCCAGACCTCGCTGGAAAACATGCTGCACCTTGGGGGAAACCCCGATGCAAAAGCAGAAGACGAAGCTTGCGCGGACGAAGGCTATGCGCCTGCCGAGCCGCGTTCGCTACGCGTGCTTCTTGCCGAAGACAACGATATCAACGCGCTTCTCGCGACCTCGCTCCTCAAACGTCAGGGCCACCGCGTGGATCACGTCAAAGACGGCCAGCAAGCCATCGAAGCGGCCATTCAGGTGGCCTATGACGTGGTGCTTATGGATGTGCACATGCCCGAGGTCGATGGCCTTGCCGCAACGCGCGAGATTCGCAAGCTCGAAGGCGCAAACGGCAATGTGCCGATCCTCGCGCTTACCGCCAATGTGCTTTCCGAAGACAAGGAACGGTGCTTCCGCGCAGGGATGGACGCCTTCCTACCTAAGCCCTTGGTAGCCGAAGAACCCGACGCCGTGCTACACGAATGGGCGAGAGGCGGTCTCAAGCACCAACGCAAGATCGCCAAGGCCAGCTGATCCTTCCCGCCAAGGGGGCCTCATGAACGACACTTCCCCGGCGAATGTCCGGCTCAAGGGCTGGGCGCAGGCCGCGCGCGTCTATATCGAACCCAAGGTCCTCTACGTTGCGCTTCTGGGCTTTTCGTCCGGGCTACCGCTGGCGCTGACCCATTCGACCTTGCAGGCCTGGATGAACCGGGCGGGAGTTGACCTTACTACCATCGGGTTCTTCGCCCTTGTGGGGCTGCCTTATTCGCTCAAGTTCATTTGGGCGCCGTTTGTGGATTCGGTGCGCCTGCCGGTTCTGACGCGCCTTCTGGGGCGGCGGCGGGGCTGGCTCGTGGCCAGTCAAGTTGCCCTTGCGCTTGCCTTGTTGATCCTTGGGCGGATCAATCCCGCCGCGGCGCCGCTGACCCTGGCGATTGTGGCGCTCGGCGTTGCGTTCATTTCCGCAACTCAGGACATCCTTGTGGATACGTTGCGCGTTGAGGCGCTTGAGGACCGCCAGCAAGCGGCGGGGGTCGCCAACTATGTTGCGGCCTATCGCATTGCCATGCTGGTCACCACCTCGGGCGCGCTCATCCTTGCGGGCAACCTCGCTGACCTCGGGTGGAGCGTGAATACAAGCTGGGGCACGGTCTACATTGTCGCCGCGCTTATGGTGAGTATCGGGCTTTTGGGCGCACTCCTGATGCCCGAACCCGAGGCCCCTGACGATGCGCCTGTTTTGTCAGGCCGGGCGGCGGCGCTCTTTCTGGGTGGGATCGCCGTTTCGATCTGGGGGCTTTTTTACCTGCGCGGCACGGTCTTTGCCGACCAGGGGCGGTACTTCACCCTCTTTGTGCTTGCGGCTTTGGCGCTCGTTGCCATGGCTCTCTTCCAATGGCGGCGCATGCATCAAAGAGCGGGCAAAAGCTCCGCCTTTGGGCAGCAAATTCAAGACGCAGTTATAGCGCCCTTCACGGGCTTTGCGCGGGATCACAAGTACTGGCTCGGGCTCTTGTTGCTCGTGGTGCTTTTTAAGTTTGGCGACACGTTCGCAGGGTCCTTGTTCACACCCTTTGGGCAGCGCCTCGGCTTTACCGACCAAGCCATCGGCTATGCCCTTGGCTGGGGCATTATCGCCACCATCGTGGGCGGTTTTCTCGGCGCATATGTTTTGAGATGGCAAGGGCTTCTCATCGCCATGTGGATCGCCGGGGTCGTGCAGCTTGTCTCGAACTTCGGCTATTTCGCGCTCGCGCTTATAGGGCCTAACGAGATCGCGCTTATGGCCGCGGTGCTGACTGAGAACGTCATGGGCGGGATCGGCACCACCATCTTCATTGCACTCATCTCGTCCCTCTGCCGGTCGAAGCTCTACACCGCATCGCAGTTCGCGCTTCTGACGGCGCTTTCCGCCGTGCCGCGCACGCTGCTTATCTCCCCTGCCGGGATGGTGGCCGAAGCCGTGGGGTGGGCAGTGTTCTTTGTGCTTTCCGCGGTGGCGGCGCTGCCCGGGATCGCGCTTTTGTGGTGGCTGGGCGCGCGGGGGGCGATCCGCGAAGACGCCTCTGTGACAGGCCGGTGAAGGGCCCCGAAATTCCCCCGCGCATGTTGCGGGCCGATGGGTTAGACTTCGGCCCACGAAGGACCAAGGGGCACGCGCGCGCATGGGGATAACCGTCACATTGCCGGTGCAGGACACGGCCGAGGAAGACTGTTTTGGCCGCACCAAGACCATGGAAGTGCGCCTGGCGGCGAGCGCCGAGGACCTTCGCGCCGCCCAGACCCTCCGGTTTGAGGTTTTCTTTGAGGAAATGGGCGCGCGCGCCGCGAACAACGCGCGCCTGACGGGGCGCGATGCGGACCGCTTTGACGATCTCTGCGATCATCTCATCGTCACCGACACGACGGCCCATGACGGCGAGACCCATGTGGTGGGCACCTACCGGCTTTTGCGCCATGAGGTGGCGCTGACCCATGGCGGGTTTTACACGGCGCAGGAGTTCGACATTGAACCCCTGCTCGCGCGGGTGCCCCAGGGCACGCGCTTTATGGAACTGGGGCGCTCTTGCGTTCACCCCCAATACCGCAACCGGCCCACCATCGAGCTTTTGTGGCGCGGCATTCTCGCCATGGCAAACCGTGCGGGCGCGAACGTGCTTTTCGGCTGCGCGTCGTTTCCAGGAACCGAGGCGGCGCCCATCGCCGAGCAGCTTTCGTTTCTCCATACCCATGCACTCGCCCCGCCCGCCTGGCGCGTGCGGCCCCACGAGGCGACGCGGGTCGAAACCAATTTGCTCTCACCTGATAGCTATGACGAAAAGACGGCCTTCATGGCCATGCCGCCGCTCGTCAAAGGGTATATCCGCGCGGGCGCGTGGTTCTCTGATGGAGCGTACACGGATTATGATTTCGGCACCACGGACGTGATGCTCATCCTGCCCCGCGCGCAAATTTCTCCGCGCTATGCGGCGCGCGTCGGCGTGGGAAGTTGGGGGGCGAGCTAAACCCTCAGCGTTCCCTGCCCTAGTGCTTGATAGGCGGCAAAGGCAGCAAGGTTTACAAGCTCCGTTACCCGCGCGCCGAGGCGGGCGATCTGGATCGACTGCTCAAGGCCCACCAGCACCGGCCCCACCACCGTGGCGCCGCCGATCTCGTTCAAAAGTGATGTTGAGATCGCCGCTGAATGAAGCGCGGGCATGACGAGCACATTGGCAGGGGCGGTCAATCGCATGAAAGGATATATCCCCCGCGCGGTCTCGCTCAAGGCGACCGCGGGCGACATCTCCCCTTCATATTCGAAATCCACCTTGCGCCGGTCGAGGGTCGCCACCGCCTCGCGGATCTTGTCCGAACGCTCCGTCACCGGCTGGCCAAAATTGGACGAGGCGGTAAAGGCGACCCGCGGCTCGTACCCAAGAGTGCGGGCAAAGTTCGCCGCTTCCTCGGCAATGTCGGCAAGCTCGCCGCCATTGGGGAACTCGGTCACCGCCGTGTCGGCCATGAAGATGGTCTGGCCCTTGGCGATCACGGTGGTCACGCCGACGACGCGCTGGCCGCGCACCGGGTCCACCACCCAGCCGATATTGCGGAGCGCGATGTTGAAATGGCGCGTCGCGCCCGTGATCATGGCGTCGGCTTGGCCCATGGCTACCATGGAGGCGCCGAAGACATTGCGGTCTTGATTGACCAGCCTTTGCGCGTCGCGGAACAAGAAGCCCCGCCGCTGCAGCCGCGAATAAAGATGATCCGTGTACCTCTCATTATGGGTCGAGAGCGCGGCGTTCACAACCTCGATCTCCTTGCCGGAATGAGCGAGCCCCGCGCGTGCCATGGCCTCCTTCACCTGCGCCTCGCGGCCGATAAGCACGGGCTCGCCAAGGCCGTCCGCCTTGAACTGGATCGCCGCGCGGATCACGCTTTCTTCTTCGCCTTCGGCAAAGACGACGCGGGTGGGGTGCGCACGCACCGTGTCGGTAATCCTTTGAAGCAGCGTCGCGCGCGGGTCGAGGCGGCGTTCAAGTTCGTGGCGATAGCCGCGCATGGCGGTGATGGGCCGTTGCGCGACGCCTGAATCCATGGCCGCCTTGGCGACCGCCGGCGGCACATGGGTGATGAGCCGCGGGTCGAACGGCACGGGAATGATATATTCCGGCCCATATCTGAGCCGCGAGCCGCCATAGGCCGCCGCCACCTCATCCGGCACGTCCTCGCGGGCGAGTTTGGCCAGCGCCTCGGCAGCGGCGATTTTCATCTCGTCATTGATGGTGGTCGCCCGCGCATCAAGCGCGCCGCGAAAGATGTAAGGAAAGCCCAGAACATTGTTTACTTGGTTGGGATAGTCCGAGCGCCCCGTGGCGATGATGGCGTCCTCGCGCACCTCGGCCACTTCTTCGGGCGTGATTTCCGGGTCCGGGTTGGCGCAGGCGAAGATGATGGGCTTTTCGGCCATGGACTTCACCATCTTTTTGGTGACCGCGCCTTTGACAGAAAGCCCGATAAACACGTCCGCGCCCTTCATGGCGTCTTCGAGGGTGCGGGCGTCCGTCGGCGCGGCGTGGGCGGCCTTCCACTGGTTCATGCCTTTCTCGCGGCCCTGATAGATGACGCCCTTGGAATCGCACAGGATGGCGTTATCGGCCTTGAGCCCCATGGCCTTTAAAAGTTCAAGACAGGCGATCCCCGCCGCGCCCGCGCCGTTCATAACGAGCTTTACGTCTTTGAGGCCGCGGCCCGTCAGGTCCAGCGCATTGATAATCCCCGCCGCAGTAATGATGGCGGTGCCGTGCTGGTCGTCGTGAAAGACGGGAATGTTCATTTCTTCCCGGAGGCGGCTTTCAATAAGAAAGCTCTCCGGCGCCTTGATGTCTTCAAGGTTGATGCCGCCGAAGGAAGGTTCGAGCAGCTTTACCGCATCCACGAACGCATCCACGTCCTCGGTCGCCACTTCAAGGTCGATGGCGTCCACGTCGGCAAAGCGTTTGAACAGTACCGCCTTTCCTTCCATCACCGGCTTGGCGGCCAGGGGGCCGAGATTGCCGAGGCCCAAAATGGCGGTGCCGTTGGTGATGACGGCGACGAAGTTCCCGCGCGCGGTGAGGTCATAGGCCTTGTCCGCATCCGCGGCGATGGCCTCCACCGGCACCGCCACCCCCGGCGAATAGGCAAGGGAAAGATCGCGCTGGGTCGCCATGGGTTTGGTGGCGTTGATTTCCAGCTTCCCCGGCTTGCCGCGGGCGTGAAATTTGAGGGCTTCTTCCGAGGTGAAATGCTTGTCGCTTGCCATGTGGCGCTTGCCCTTTGGAGTTTGAATGTCGCGTGAGCGGGTTGCGCACTTGTGGATAACTTCGCGGCGTTATGCGCTTGCCCGCTCTTACGCCTCTTCTATAGGGTCGAGGGTCACATGCTCAAGCGCAGCCATCAGAAGATTTCCGACGAATTGTCATGACCAGCGAGGCTCTTACGCCCCTCCCCCCATCGTCCGATCCCGCCAAGGTCACGCCCATGATGGCGCAGTACCTCAAGATCAAGGCGGCGCATCCGGATTATCTTCTGTTCTACCGTATGGGCGATTTCTACGAGCTGTTCTTTGACGATGCGGTGAAGGCGGCGGAGGCCCTGCAAATCGCGCTCACCAAACGCGGCAAGCACGCAGGCGAAGACATCCCCATGTGCGGGGTGCCCGTCCATTCCCATGAGCAGTATTTGCAAGACCTCATCCGCGCGGGCTTCAAGGTCGCGGTATGCGAACAGCTCGAGGACCCGGCTGAGGCCAAAAAACGAGGTTCGAAGGCGGTGGTCAAGCGCGGCGTCACCCGGCTTGTAACGGCAGGAACCCTCACCGAAGACGCCCTGCTCGAAGCGGGCGCGAACAACTTCCTCAGCGCCATCGCGCGGGTGCGGGGCGAGGGAGAGGCACTTGGCCTTGCCTGGGCCGACATGTCCACCGGCGAGTTCAAGGTCAGCCTTGTAGCGCCCGCGGGCCTTGCGGCGGAACTTGCCCGGCTCGACCCGCGCGAGATTCTGGTCCCGCAACCGCTCTTCGAGGACGACGCTTTTTTTGATCTGTGGGCGGACTATGGCGCGAAGGTGACCGCGCTGCCCTCCGCCCGGTTTGATTCAGGCGCGGGCGAAGAACGGCTCAAAGCGCTTTATGAGGTTAAAACCCTGGAAGGGTTCGGGGCCTTCGCCCGCGCGGAAGTGGCCGCCGCTGGGGCGCTGGCCGACTATCTTGAGCTTACCCAGATGGGCAAGATGCCCGCCCTTGCGCGGCTTGCGCGCGTGGCCCCGGGCGAAGCGATGGCGATTGATCCGGCCACCCGCGCCAATCTCGGACTCACCCGCACCCTTTCAGGCGCCTGCGAAGGCAGTCTTTTGTCCGTGATCGACCGGACCGTGACCGCGGCGGGCGCGCGCGAGCTGACCGCGCGGCTTGCGGCGCCCCTGACGGACCCTGCGCGCATTGCCGCGCGGCAGGACGCCATCGCCTTTTACCTCGAACATGCGGCCTTGCGCGATGACGCGCGGCGGGCGCTTAAGGAAGCCCCCGACCTTTCCCGCGCGCTGACACGGCTTTCGCTCGCCCGCGGCGGCCCGCGCGATCTCGGCGCCATAAGGGACGGCATCCGGGCGGCTAAAGCGCTGGGCGAGCTTCACCGCCTCGATGAGACCTTCGAGCCGCCGCCCGAAGAAGTAGCGAATGCGCTTGAGGCCATTGGTCCGTGGACGGAGGACCTCATGCGGCCACTCGTCCATTATCTTGACGACGAGCTGCCGCTTCTTGCCCGCGACGGCGGTTTTGTGCGTGGGGGTGCGGCGCCGGAACTTGATGAGCTGCGCGCGCTACGCGACGACGCGCGTAAGGTGATCGCGGGGCTTCAGACAAAATATGCCGAGCTTGCGGGCGTCAAGTCGCTCAAGGTCCGCCACAACAATATGCTGGGCTATTACATCGAGGTACCTTCTGCGCACGGTGAGCGCTTGCGCACCGAGCACCGGGAGCTTTTCATCCACCGCCAGTCCATGGCGAACGCCATGCGGTTTACGACGCCCGAGCTTTCGGAGCTTGAATCGAAGATTGCGCAAGCAGCCGGACAGGCCCTCGCCCTTGAAGAAAAGATATTTAACGATCTTTGTACGGAAGTTCTCGGCAAAGCGGCAGAGGTTACCGCGCTGGCCGCTGCGCTGGCGAACCTTGATGTCGCCGCGGGGCTTGCAGAGCTTGCTACCAAGGAAAACTATTGCCGTCCGCAGGTGGACGGCGGTCTTGACTTTTGCGTAGAGGGCGGTCGTCACGCGGTGGTGGAAGCGGCGCTCGCCCGCAGCGGAGGTGAGCCCTTCATTGCCAATGATTGCGATCTCTCCGCAGGCGGAGGAAACCGGCTCTGGCTTGTCACCGGCCCTAACATGGCGGGTAAGTCTACATATTTGCGCCAAAACGCAACCATCGCCATCCTCGCGCAGATGGGGTCCTTTGTCCCGGCTAAAGCCGCGCGGCTCGGCATTGTCGACCGGCTATTCTCCCGCGTGGGGGCGGCGGACGATCTGGCGCGCGGGCGTTCGACCTTCATGGTGGAAATGGTGGAGACCGCCGCCATTCTCAATCAGGCAACGGAACGCAGCCTAGTCATTCTCGATGAGATCGGGCGCGGCACGGCGACATTTGACGGGCTCTCCATCGCCTGGGCGGCGCTTGAGCACCTGCATGAAGCAAACAAATGCCGCGGGCTCTTCGCCACTCATTATCACGAGCTCACCGCGCTCACCGAAACGCTTGGCTCCCTCGCCACCGCCACCATGAAAGTAAAGGAATGGAAAGGCGATGTGGTCTTCCTCCACGAAGTGGTGCCGGGGACGGCGGACCGCTCCTACGGCATTCAAGTGGCAAAGCTCGCGGGGCTTCCCGCTGCGGTGACCGCGCGCGCCCATGAAGTGCTGGCCCAGCTCGAGCGCAGCCAGGGGGGCGGGGGCCCCCGCGCGCTTGTGGACGACCTGCCGCTTTTTTCCGTAAAATCAGCAGGAGCGCCCGCCGATGAAGGGCCTTCCGCCCTCGAAGAGCGGCTTGCGGCCATAAACCCTGACGAATTAACCCCGAAAGAAGCGCTCGAGCTGCTTTACGAACTCACCCGCACGCCCCACCATTAGGGGCATGAACGATCAAGCCTTTCCCATTCGCCGGGAAGACGCAAAACCGCTGGCCGGGCTGGGCCGCGTGGCGCGGGATGCCGCGCGCTTTACGGGCGCCGACGGCCCGCACGGGCTCGACCCCACGGCGCTCGGCGAACGGCTCGATGCGGTAGGCCGCGACAAAAACCTGACCGCTACGGAAAAACGTGCCGCCGCGCTCGGCATTTTCAAGGACGCGGACGTCGCTGCCATCCGCCAGGCGCGCGCGCGGCTCGAGGCCGGCACACCAGGTATCAATGTGGCGCGCGGACTGTCGGCGGTGCGCGATGTGATCGTCGATATGGTTTACCGCTTTACGCGCGCCTATGGGGTACACCCTGAGAGTGCGACCGAGGCCGAGGCTATGGGCATTGCCGCCGTGGGCGGTTATGGCCGCGACACCCTTGCGCCCTATTCCGATATCGATCTTTTGATCATTCATCCTTACAAGCGCACGCCGTGGGCGGAGAGCGTTGCGGAGTACATGCTCTACATGCTCTGGGACATGGGGCTCAAGGTCGGTCACGCCACCCGGTCCATCGACGATTGCATCCGCCTTGCGCGGCAAGACATCACCATCCGCACTTCGCTTCTGGAGGCGCGCTATGTTTCGGGCAGCCGCGCGCTCATTGACGAGCTCAAGACGCGGTTTTGGGATGAGATCGCCGGGGGCACGGGAGCGCCGTTCGTTTCCGCCAAGCTCGAAGAGCGCGACAAGCGCCACGAGCGGATCGGCAATTCGCGCTACATGGTCGAGCCGAACCTCAAGGACGGTAAGGGCGGCCTGCGTGACCTTCACACGCTTTACTGGATCGCCAAGTATCTTTACCGGGTGGAAGAAAGCGCCGAGCTGGTGGACGCAGGCCTTTTGACGCCCACGGAATACAACACCTTTAAGCGCGCCGAAGCGTTTTTGTGGGATGTTCGGTGCCAGCTTCACTTCATTGCGGGCCGGGCGGACGAGCGCCTCACCTTCGACCGCCAAACGGTGCTTGCGGAAAAGATGGGGTATACGGATCAACCGGGTCTGCCCGCCGTCGAAGCCTTCATGAAGAACTATTTTCTGGTAGCAAAAGACGTGGGCGGGCTCACGCGCATTATCTGCGCGGGGCTTGAGTTGCGCGAACAAAAGCAAGGCCCGCGCCTTTCCAAGTTTCTAAGCGCGCTGGGCCTTGGCGTGGAAGCTCCCGGCTTTGCGCTCGAAAAAGGGCGCATCACGGTGGTGCGCGACGATGTCTTTAAAAAAGACCCGGTGAACATTTTGCGGCTATTCCATTTGGCCAGCGAGAAAGAGCTGCACATTCACCCCCACGCCTTGCGGCTGGTCACCCAGTCGCTTCATCTTGTCGATGACGATCTGCGGGCGAATGAAAAAGCCAATCAGCTTTTCATCGAGACACTTTCATCGACGCGCGATTCGGACCGCATCTTGCAGCGTCTCAACGAAGCGGGCGTCTTCGGTGAGTTCGTGCCTGACTTCGGGCGCATTGTCGCGCGCATGCAATTCAATATGTACCACCACTACACGGTGGACGAACATCTTATCCGCGCACTTTCCGAACTGGCGGCACTCGAACGCGGCGAGCTTGAGGATGAGATTCCCGGCGCGCAGGTGCTGATGGGGAAGGTTGCGAACCGCAAGCTGCTTTATCTTGCGGTGCTGCTTCACGACATTGCCAAGGGCCGGCCGGAAGATCACTCCGACGCTGGCGCCAGGATTGCCGAGGAGCTTGGCCCCCGCTTTGGCTTTACCAAGGCGGAGACGGCGACGATTTCCTGGCTCGTGCGCGCCCACCTTGTCATGAGCATGGTGGCGCAAAAGCGCGACATCTCCGACCCCCGCACCATCAAGAATTTTTCTGCATTTGTTCAGAGCCCGGAGCGTTTGCGGCTCTTGTATTTGCTTACCATTGTCGATATTCGCGCGGTGGGTCCGGGCACGTGGAATGCGTGGAAGGCGCAGCTCTTGCAAAGCCTTTACGAGGAAACCCTTGGCGCGCTTCCCGGTGGTGCGGGTCAAGCGGGCCATGAAGCACGCATGGAGGCCGCGCGTGACGCCTTGCGCGCCGCGCTTAAACACTGGAAGGAAGACGTGATCGAGCGCGCCGTCGTGCGTCACGCCGACGCTTACTGGTTGGGGCTCGATCATGAAACGCAAATCCGCCAGGCACATCTTTTGCGCGACGCGGACGCCAGGCGCGATGCGGGCGAGGCCCCCTTCGCCTATGACGCAACGACGCTTGCCGGGGAAAGCGCGACGGAAGTTACCGTGATCGCCGCCGACCGTGCCGGGCTTTTTGCGGCGCTAACGGGCGCCATTGCGGCCTCGGGCGGCAACGTCCTTGAAGCCAAGGTCTTCACCACCAATGACGGCCTCGCGCTCGATACCTTCCTTGTGCAAGGCCCCGGCGCCATGCCGGTGGAAGACAAGCGCGGGCTTGGCCGGCTTAAGTCAGCGATTGAAGCGGCCGCCTTTGCCGGCGAAGACGGCGCGCCCGCCGTGCCGCGCCCGAAACTTAAAAGCCGCGAGCGCGTGTTTGAGGTGGAAACCACCGTCAGCTTCGATCACGACGCCTCGGACACCTACACGGTGATCGAGGTCGACAGCCGTGACCGGCCCGGGCTTCTCCACGACATCGCGCGGAGCTTTTCCGACCTGCGGCTCTCGGTGGGCTCGGCGCATATCTCCACCTTCGGCGAGGCGGCAGTGGACGTTTTCTATGTGCGCGACCGGTTTGGCTTGAAGCTGAAGCCCGAGGCGCCACTTGCCAAGATCACCGAAGCGCTGACCCAAGCCGCCGGTTAACGCGCACCCTTGCGCGGCCCTGTTGTGCGGCCTTGCGCCCGCCGCAATTCCCCAGTAGCCCTTTTACCGCTTCAAGGCGCAAGGGCCCTTGCCATGAATCTTCTTAAAGGCGCCGCCACGGTTGGCGGAATGACCATGATCAGCCGGGTGCTGGGGTTCGTGCGCGACATCTTGATCGCCACTTTTCTCGGCACGGGGCCCGTGGCGGACGCCTGGGTGGTGGCGTTCCGGTTTCCCAATCTCTTCCGCCGGTTCTTTGCGGAAGGCGCGTTCAATTCCGCCTTCGTGCCGCTTTATTCAAAACGGCTCGAGGGGGAAGGGCCCGCGGCGGCGAAGTCCTTTGCCGAAGAAGCGCAAGCGGGCCTTGGCTCAGCTCTGCTCGTCTTTACGCTCGTGCTCGTAATCTTCATGCCGTGGGCCATGATCGTGCTCGCGCCAGGGTTCCTGTTTGGTGAAGGCGAGGGGTTCGATCTTGGGGTGGCGCTCGGCCGCATCGCCAACGGCGAGGTGCCCGATAAATATGCCCTTACGGTGCTCTTTACACGGATCACCCTGCCTTATCTTTTCTTTGTTTCCCTGGTGGCGCTTTTGTCGGGGATTTTAAACTCCATCGGGCGGTTTTTCCTGGCCGCCGCCGCGCCTGTGCTGCTCAATGTTATCCTCATCGCCGCGCTTTTGTTTCTGGCGCCGCATGTGCCGAGCCCTGGCCACGCACTCGTATGGGGCGTTTTTGCTGCGGGGCTGGCGCAGTTCCTCACTCTTGTCTGGGGCTGCCGGCGTGCGGGCGTGATGCCCGCGCCGCGAATGCCGCTTTGGACGCCGGGGGTAAAGCGGCTCGTCACATTGGGCGTGCCCGGCGTGATTGCCGCGGGGATTACCCAGATCAACATCGTCATCGGAACGATGATCGCGACCCTGGAAGCGGGCGCCGCCTCGCTTCTTTATTATGCGGACCGTATCTACCAGCTTCCCTTGGGGATCATCGGCGTTGCCATGGGGGTGGTGCTGTTGCCGGACCTCTCGCGCCGCCTGCGCGCAGGCGATGAAGCGGGCGCGCAGGCGAGCCAGAACCGCGCCATAGAGCTTTCCATGCTGTTCACCATTCCCGCTGCCGTCGCGCTCGCCATCATTCCGCTTTCGGTGGTGATCGTGCTCTTTGAACACGGCGCCCTTACCCGCGCCGACTCGCAAGGCGCGGCCATGGCGGTCGCCGCCTTCGCCGCAGGGCTTCCCGCCTTTGTCTTGATCAAGGTCTATCAGCCGGGCTTTTTTGCCCGCGAAGATACGAAGACGCCCATGTACTTCGCCGCCGCGCAAACGGTCGTGAACATCGCGCTCAGCATTTTTCTCTTCCACCTCATCGGGTTTGTGGGGATCGCCATCGCGACCAGCGTGGGCGCCTGGGTCAACACCGCCCTGCTTGCTGCGCGCCTGCGCCGCGATGGGCATTTGCGGCTCGACAAGCGCCTTAAGAAGCGGCTGCCGCGCATTGTCCTCGCCAGCGCCGTGATGGGCGCGGGGCTTTGGGCGGCGCAGCCTTATCTGCTGCCCCTCCTGGACAGGGGTCTTGGGGCTGGCGTTGCCGGGCTTGCCTTGCTGGTGGCGGGCGGGCTCGTCCTTTATGGTGCGCTCGTGCTTCTTACCGGCGCAGCGAAGTTTCCCGAACTCAAAGAAAGCCTCGGCGGCTAGCGCGCGGCGCGCGGGGGCCGCCAAGCCCTTCCTTTGGTTGACTTCCCTTTACCCGGGGGTACGATCCGGCGCCCGATGTGGAGTAGCCCCGTGTCAGACGAACAACCAACATATACCGGCCCCGAACGCGTCTTTTCAGGGGTGCAACCGAGCGGCAATTTGACCCTCGGCAATTATCTCGGCGCCATCAAGCGGTTCGTGGAAATGCAGGACCGCCATGACTGCGTCTATTGCGTGGTGGATATGCACGCCATCACCGTGTGGCAGGACCCCACTGATCTTGCGCGCGCGACCCGCGAAGTGACGGCAGCTTACATGGCGGCGGGGCTTGATCCCAAACGGTCGATCCTCTTCAACCAGTCCAAGGTGCTCGCGCACGCCGAGCTTGCTTGGATTTTCAATTGCGTTGCGCGCATGGGCTGGATGGAGCGCATGACCCAGTTCAAGGAAAAGTCCGGCAAGCATAAGGAGCGCGCTTCGCTGGGGCTCTTTGCTTACCCGGCACTGATGGCGGCAGACATTCTCGCGTACAAGGCGACTCATGTGCCCGTGGGCGAAGACCAGAAGCAGCATGTGGAGCTTTCCCGCGACATCGCCCAGAAGTTCAACAATGACTACCAGCGCCCGGGGTTCTTTCCCCTGCCCGAGCCGGTGATCCAGGGGGCGGCAACGCGGGTGATGTCCTTGCGGGATGGGGCGAAGAAAATGTCGAAGTCCGACCCTTCCGACATGAGCCGCATTAACTTGACCGACGATCACGATGCCATCGCCGCAAAGTTCCGCAAGGCCAAAACCGACCCCCACCCCCTGCCCGCGCACGAAAGCGAGCTTGAAGGCCGCCCCGAGGCGCGCAATCTCCTAGGCATTTACGCAGCGCTTGCAGATGAAGAACTGGTCACCGTGCTTGACAAATTCGCGGGCGCGCAATTCTCCCAGCTCAAGGGCGAGCTGACGGAACTTACCATCGCCAAACTTACTCCGATTACGGAGGAAGTAACGCGGCTTATGGCTGACGAGGGCGAGATTGACCGCATCCTCGAAGACGGTGCCGCGCGCGCCCGCGCCATCACTGAGCCGATCATGGCCGAGGTGCGGCAGATCGTAGGTTTCGTGTAAGGCGCCATGACGCCCGCCGGCTTTCCACCGCCCATCCAATCCATGCTCCAGGCATTGAATTCTGGGGAAACCGATGCCGCGCGGGCTCAAGCCCAAGCGATTTTGCAGAGCGCTCCGGGTGAGCCCAATGCTAGCCAGGTGCTTGCCATGCTCTTGTTGCGTGAGGGCAAGGCGCGCGAGGCGCTGGTGCATTTAGAGGCCGCCGACCGGGCGGCGCCCGCGCACCCGCCCATTCTCAACATGATGGGCGCTGCCCTAAAGCAGCTCGCGCGCTGGACTGACGCGCGCGCGCAGTTTGAGCAGGCCATCGCGGAGGATGGGCAATTCATCGATGCGCGTCTTAATCTTGCGCTGCTCGATCTTGATGAGGGCCAGCTGGGCGCTGCCCAAACCGGCTATGAGGCGGTGCTTGCGCTTCAGCCGGAGAATGCAACGGCGATAGTAGGCCGCGCGCGCGCGGCCCTCGCCCTGCACGATAATGAGACCGCGCGCGATTTTGCGGAACGGGCGCTGGCGCGCGTGCCGGATCATGAGCTTGCGGCGCTTACCCTCGCGGTGGCGCGGATGCGGCTTGAAGATTTCGAAGGCGTGCTGGAGGTGGCGCTGCCGCTTAAAGACCGCGGGGACGTGGGTCCCGTCAACCAGGCCTATGCCGCAGGCTTTGCAGCGGACGCGCTCGACAGGCTCGGGCGGTATGACGAAGCGTTCGAGCTTTACACTCAAGCCAATACTCTGCAGGCAGATAATTCTGCAGAGCTTAAGGATGTTGCCATATCGGTGTTCAGCCCGGCGGTGATAGAGCGCGTCTCGCAGGCTTTGGGAAGACCTGAGGCAAGTACTGTCCCCGCTTGCGCGCAAGGTGAGCGCATGCCGGTTTTTCTCGTGGGCTTCCCCCGGTCCGGCACGACGTTGCTTGAGCAAATCCTAATGAGCCATCCCAATATCGAAAGCTTCGGGGAGCACGCCGCCCTCAGCACCGCGTGCGGCGATCTTTATATTAGCGAGGAGGCGATTGGGCACTTCAGCGCGCTCAGTGAAGAAGGCGCCGCCGCGCGCCGCGAGACGTACTGGCAGGAGGTCGCCAAACTGGGGGCACTTGGGGATGACCAAGTCCTGCTGGATAAGCTGCCGCTCAATACGGTTTTGCTCCCCGCTATTGCGAAAGTGTTTCCTCACGCGAAAATTCTCTTTGCCTTGCGCGATCCACGCGACGTGGTGCTTTCGTGTTTTCAGCAACGCTTTGGTATGAATGTAGCGATGTATCAGCTTCTCGCCCTCGAAAGCGCGGCGCAATACTACGGCAGCGTCATGAGCCTCGGGGTGCGCGCGCGTGCACTTTACAGCTTTGATCTCTATGAGGTGCGTTATGAGGATGTGATCGCCGACCTTGAAGGCGCGGCGCGGCGGGTGTTGGAATTTCTGGGGTTCGATTGGGACCCTGCGGTCATGCGATATCGCGAAGGAGCGCGCGCGCGGGCTATCGATACACCGTCGGTCGCACAAGTGGTCGAGCCTGTCTATACACGGGGCCTTGGGAAGTGGCAGAATTACGAGGCGCACCTGCGGTCGGTGCTTGGCCATCTTGCGCCATGGGTGAGGCATTGGGGGTATACGGAATAAGTCCGATGCATGTGGATAACGTAAGAGACAGTGCCGAAGCCGCCGCGCGCGCTTATGAAGCGCAGAAATACCGCGAGGCGGAAATCCATGCCTTGCGCGCGCTTTCCGGCGATAGTGATGACCCTCTAGCCGCGGAAGTCATGGGTCTTATCCGTATCGATCAGGAGCGCTATGACGAGGCCATCGGGTACCTCAAGGCGGGGCTCAGATCAGCGCCGGACAGCGCGCGGATTCGCAACCTGATCGGGTCCGCTTATGCAATCAAAGGCCGCCATAAAACGGCAATCGGATTCTTCCAGCAAGCCGCCCAAGCGGCGCCGGATCATGCGCTGAGCTGGGAAAATCTCGGCAAGGCGGCCTACAAAGTAAGACAGTGGTCTCATGCGAGGGCCGCATTTGAGCATTGTTGTGACGTCGATCCTGCCAATGTAGAGGCCTTAGCGGGCCTCGCGCGGCTTGAACTCAGAGATAAGAATTACGCACGCGCCAAGGACCTCGCCACAAAGGCCCTTGAGCATGACCCCGATCACTTGCTCAGCCGTCAAGTCATGGCCGAAGTGGGCTTGCGCCTCGGCGAGCTGGAGCAGGCGCTCACAGATGCGCGCGCCATTACCGAACACCCCGCGACAACGGACAAGACGAATGTGCTTGCTTACGGCATCGCGGCGGAAGCGGCTGAAAAGCTTGACCGCTTCGATGAGGCCTTTGATCTTTACACGCAAATGAACCGTGCGATCGCGAAAGGGTACCAGCGGGGCGCTACGCGCGCGCGCGAAGCAGCCAAACACGAGAAATTGGCGGAGATGGCGCGGATTGTGCCTGAAGTCCATGCGCGGTGCGCCGCCTGGCCCAAAGAATACGATACGCCGGCAGGCGTTTTCTTTTTGGGGTTCCCAAACTCCGGCATGTCTGCCCTGGCGGGGCCCCTCTTACGTCATCCGAACCTCATCAGTGGGGAAGGACGCGAAGACACCGATGAATGGCGTGGTTTGTTAACAGGTGACGATGCACCCCACCGTGTGATCACACAAAGCCCCGAGCACGCGCGGTTTTGCCGTGCTGAGTTCTGGGAGAACGTTGCCGCCGCAGGAATTGAAATACCTGACGGGAGCAGATTATTCGAGTACAAACCATTTTATACCCAGCATATGCTTTCCTTCGCAATGATCTTTCCAGATGCAAAGTACATCTTCATGCATCGCGATCCGCGCGATGTGGTGCTTTCCTGTTTCCTCCGGCGGACCGGACGAACCGTCTCCATGTATCAGTTTCTTGATCTTGAGCAGGCCGCTCATTACTACGATCTTGTCATGGGCGTTGCCTGGGAAACGCGCAAAACCTTCGATCTCGATATTACCGACATTGGTTATGATGATATTGTGGCCGATCCCGAGGGCGAGGTGCACCGCATTGTTGAGTTTCTGGAGCTTCCTTGGGATGGCTCCATTCTTGGCGATCGACCGCCGCGCGCGAAGCCTGAAGGCGCTGCCGGGCAAAAGTGGCGCCGCTATGAAAAGCATCTTGCGCCGGTGCGCAAAACTCTCGACCTTTGGGCCGAACGGTTTGGCTACGAATAGCCGGGCCATATAGCGAGGCCCTTGCGCGGCCCCGCGCCGCCGGGGCATGCTCGCTTCCGATGACGGAAACCGCTCAACAGGATACACCGCCCGCCGCAGAAGACGGGGCTGCGTACCGCCGCAAGTTTCTTGTAGTGGCCGACGGTAGCAAGGAATGCCGCGTTGCCTTGCGCTATGCCGCCTTGCGCGCCGCGCTCACCAAGGGGTGCGTTTCGCTGCTTTATGTTATTGAACCCGCGGACTTTCAGCATTGGCGCACCGTAGAGGATCGGATGCGCGCAGAAGCGCGTCAGGATGGTGAAGGTGTGCTCCATGAACTTGCAGGCGAAGTGAACGAGCTTGTGGGGCTCATGCCAGAGTTGTTGTTCCGCGAAGGCACCAAGGCCGAAGAAGTGATTGCCGCGATCAAGGAAGACCCCTCGATCCACGTGCTTGTGATTGCCGCGGGCGTGGGCAAGGAAGGGCCGGGGCCGCTGGTCAGCATGGTCGCGGGCAAGACCGGCGCTGGTTTTGCCATTCCGGTGACGGTGGTGCCCGGCGACATGAGCGACGATGAAATCGATGAAATCTCGCAGTAGAGAGCTATAATGTCCTTGCCCATGCGCGTTGCCGGCGCGCTCTTGTTCGGCTTTCTTTTGATCTTCGCGTTTACGCTGTTCGTTCAGTTAACCGCGGATTTGATCAACTGGGTCTTCGGCATGCACATCCGCTTCTTGTTTCCGCGCGGGCTTGCCTACGCTTTTGACGATCCGGAATATCTGTTCCGGGTTCTGACCTCGCTCACGTTTTCATCGCTGGTGGCGGCCTTGATTTTCTTTTTGGTGAAACTGCGCCGCCGCGAAGGGGTCTTCGACTGGGCGGATAAGGCGGATAGCCCCGATCAAGACGGCTGATCCTCGCCCAGCAAGCTTTCTTGCAAGGTAAAAATCTCAACCGGCTCGGGCACGCCGCGCAAAACGTGAAAGCCGAGGGACCTGAGCTTGATGTTGCAATCAAGATCGGCAAAGGCGTCCGTCGCGACAAGTGGCAATTCAAGGCGCTTGGTGAGCTGTTCAGCACGCACCGCCTCATTGACCGCGGGGCCGATCACTGTGAAGTCGAGCCGGTCGAGACTGCCGATATTGCCGAAGGTAATCTCGCCGAAGTGAAGGGCGAAGCCCGCACGCAGTTCGGCAATTCCATCGGGTAATTGCTTGTTTTCAATGGCCGCCAAGTTTTTGGCGGCAAGCCGGACCGCCGCCACCGCGCCGCAAGCGGTGCGGTCAAGCTCGTCGCTCGCTTTTTTGGGGTCCACGGGAAATATGGCGAGGAGCCCGTCGCCCATCATCTTGACGATATCCCCGCCGAACTGCTCCACAGGCCCCGCCAGGG
>JANQLJ010000162.1 GCA_028280665.1 Alphaproteobacteria bacterium | reverse complement strand
AGGGAACGCAATGGGCTTTCAAGTGACGTTCGACAGGGACAGGCGTTGTGAATTCCACAACCTCGTCGCCACCCCCAGCAAGCACATTGTTAAGCGCTTGCAAGACGGCGGGGGATCTGACCACGCGGGAGATGTGACGGCCCGCCTCCGCGCTTTCGATAAGCGGGTGGATCTCGCGGTTGCTCAAAACGATGCGCCCGTCAACGTCGAGCACCACCACGGGATCGGGAAAGCGCAAGACCACCGATTGAGCGATCTCGCCCGCGCTGATCTGGTCATCAACGGGCAAGGGCCGCCAGCGGGGCCCTGCCCCTTCAAAGGCATTGTCGCGAAAGAGCCAGCGCACCAGCGCGGCGATGACGGCAAAACTCGCAAAAGCGGGCAGCAGCGGCAGCCCCGCCCCCACCACAAGCGCCAGATGCACGAGCGCAACCGCGGCCACCGCAAAACCCCGGCGGCCGACACTGATGCCCAGTACCTCGATGTTTTTAAGGTTATGCGCCATGTACTCAGCCCGCGCGGGCGGCGGACGCTTGCTCCAATTCCCTTGCTGTCCTCAATAAGAAACACTGAATAAGAAACAATGAGGCCCCACTTGCAACCGGAACCGGCGGGGTCTATTGCCAGCGAGACCCGAGCCCGGCAAAGGACCTGACCGCTTGATTGACGCCATCGACCTTAAAATCCTGGCCGCGCTTCAGGCCGAAGGCCGCCTGACCAACCAAAAGCTGGCCGACCGGGTGGGCCTGTCGCCGTCCGCCTGCCACGCGCGGGTGCGGCGGCTCGAGAAAGAAGGCTATATCACCGGCTACCAAGCGACGCTCAAACCTGAGTTTTTGGGCCGCCCGCTTACGGTTTTTGCCCTGGTGGCGCTGGAACGCCACGGACGGCAAGGCCAGAAGGCCTTTGAGACCCACCTCAAGTCCTTGCCGGAAGCCACGGAATGCTTCGAGCTTTCGGGCCAGTGGGACTATCTGATCCGCTTTGTGGCCCAGGACATCGAAAGCTATCAAACCCTGACCGAGGCCCTGATCGACGATCCGGACCTGGGGGTGGCCCAAGTGGTGAGCCACGTGGCCATGCGCACGGTCCAGCCTTACGCCGGTATCCCCTTGGAAGGCCTCAAGTAGGAAGGGCTCAAGTAGCCGCAGGTTCTTCGTCCAAAACCGAAGATTCTTCTGCATGCCTCTTGCCCCGCCGCCCCGCCTGCGGCGCGTGGGGCCCAATTCCCCAGCCAATTTTCGCGGAAATCCCCCATATTTTAGGGACCCGGACTTATGAGGAACGGCCCCAATGGAAAACCAGTCCCACATGGATTTGGAGCTTCGCTTCGGCGCGAAGAATTACTCGCCCCTGCCCGTGGTCCTCGCGCGCGGCGAGGGCGCCTGGCTGTGGGATGTGGAGGGCAACAAGTACCTCGACATGATGAGCGCCTATTCCGCCGTGAGCCATGGCCACGGCCACCCGCGCCTTTTGGCCGCGCTCGAAGCCCAAGCCGCGAAGCTCGCCGTCGTCAGCCGCGCCTTTCACGCCGAACCCCTGGGGCCATTTCTTGAAAAGCTCTGCGAGGTCACCGGCCTTGAGCGGGCGCTGCCCATGAACACCGGCGCCGAGGCGGTGGAGACCGCCATCAAGGCGGCGCGGCGCTGGGGCTACCGCGTCAAGGGCATCCCCAAGGACAAGGCGGAGATCATTGTCGCCGATGGGAACTTCCACGGGCGTACCACCACCATTGTCGGCTTTTCCTCTGAAGAGGACTACAAAGACGGCTTCGGCCCGTTCACCCCGGGGTTCGTGACCGTTCCCTTCGGCGATTTGGAAGCCGCGCGCGCGGCGATCACCCCCAACACCGCCGCGGTGCTCGTCGAGCCCCTGCAGGGCGAAGCGGGCATTATCGAGCCCCCCACGGGCTGGCTTAAAGGCTTACGCGATCTTTGTACGGAACAAAATGTTCTATTGATCCTCGACGAGATCCAAACCGGACTTGGCCGCACCGGCAAGATGTTTGCGCACAGCCACGAGGGCATCACCCCCGACGGTCTTATTCTGGGCAAGGCGCTGGGCGGCGGGCTCCTGCCCGTCTCGGCATTCGTTTCGTCACATGAAGTGATGGCGACGTTTGGCCCCGGCAGTCACGGCTCCACCTTCGGCGGCAACCCTCTCGCCGCCGCCGTAGGCCTCGAAGCACTGAAGGTATTGGAAGACGAAAACCTGGCCGAGCGCAGCGCGCGGCTAGGCGCCCGTCTCAAGCGCGCACTTCAGGGCATCAACAGCCCACTTGTGAGCGACGTGCGCGGCAAGGGGCTTTTCGTGGGTGTTGCCATCGACCCGCGCTACGCCGCGGCGCGGACCGTGTGCGAGCGGCTGATGGCGCGCGGCATCCTTTCCAAGGAAACCCATGAGACGGTGGTGCGCCTCGCCCCGCCGCTCATCATCGAAGAAGACGATCTTGATTGGGCCACCCGGGAGTTTCGCGCCGTCATTGGCGAGCTCGAATCCGAATGCGTCCCCAGTGAAGCGCAAGCGTAAAAGAGGCGGTAAGGACAATGGATATGGCGCGGGCCTTTGAAGACAAAAACATTGCAATAGCACAGTTGCCGGTGGCGCCGGTGCTGGCGCGCATTGCCGGCGGCCAGCGCAAGCACGGGGTCGATTGCGGACCCGAAGCGCTGTGGCCGGACGCCGCACGCGAATTGATCCGTGAGCTGAATATGGACGACGCATCGCTCACGGATATTTCCGAAAACGGCGTGGGGCTGATGCCCGCGCTGGCGCGTCTTGCAGGCGAGATCGAGCGCTTAGCGCGCGCGGGCCGCCGCCCGCTTACGCTTGGGGGCGATCATTCCATCGCGCTTTCCACCATCGAGGGGATGCTGCGGGTTCATCCGGACTTGCGCATTGTCTTTATCGATGCGCACGGGGACATCAACACCCCCGCTTCGTCACTGACCGGCAGCTTGCACGGCATGCCGCTTGCCGCGCATTTGGGTCTGTTCGGTGAGCGTGAATTGCCCGGCGTGGGGTTCGTGGGCGCGCGCCTGCGTCCAAATCAGCTTGCCCTGATCGGCGTGCGCGACCTCGACCCCGCCGAGGCCACTTTTATCGATGACCGCAACATCGTTTGCTACACCACCGATGATGTGAAAGCCCACGGCATGACGGCGGTGATCGAACAGGCGCTGAAACAGATCGACCCAATGGGCCGCTTTCCCATCCATGTGAGCTTCGACGTGGACGCGGCGGACCCCGCAATCGCGCCGGCGACGGGCTCGCTGGTGGAACGGGGGCTCGGCCAAGACGACCTTGACGCGCTCGCGGCGCACCTTGCCGCCACGGGCCGCGTGGCGGGCCTTGATCTTGCGGAGGTGAACCCGGCGCTCGCCAAGGACGAGGCGGCGCTTGAGGCCACCGTGCACACCGCGCTTTCGTTCGCCGCCGCCTGCCTTTCCTGATCCCGCTCAAAGGCTTGTGAGCGGGGCTTGCTCCACACTCTCCTAACCGCCACACTCAGGTGCTTGCGCGTCCCGCCCGAAGAACAAGTAAACCCCGCGCATCAGGGAGAGTTGCATGAGAGTTTTCGCCGCCGCCGCTTTGTGTTTTTTGATCACGCCGCTTCACGCCCAGCCCGCGGACCCGGGCCGCGTCGAGCGCGGCAACCTCGTCATGGAATCGATCCCCGAGATTCCCGAAAGCGTGATTGCGCGCATCGGGCAATATCAAAACACGCGGCTCGCCTCGTTCGCCGACTGGGCCCCAGAAGGCGGCATGCTGATCCGCACGCGGTTTGCGGAAACGACGCAAGTGCATTTGGTCTCTGAACCGCTCGCCATGCGGCGCCAACTCACTTTCCACGATGAGCCGATTTCATCCGTGATCACCCGGCCCGGCCATAATCAGTTCGTGTTCCAAAAGGACGTGGGCGGGAACGAACAATACCAGTTCTATCTCTACGATCTTGGCACGGGCTCCCAGACGCTTCTGACTGACCCGGACGTGCGCAACAGCAGCGCCGCGTTTTCCCCCGACGGCGGTACCATG
>JANQLJ010000148.1 GCA_028280665.1 Alphaproteobacteria bacterium | reverse complement strand
CCGAAGCTCGCCCCCGCCGCTTTGGTCAGCCCCTTGGGGCCTCTCAAAACTCGTCTCTTAGCCCCTTAGCCGCTGCCCCTTACGAGCACCCCGTGGTGGAGCCGCAGGTGTCGCACTTGAGGCACGTCCCATTGCGCACCAGGGTCATGTGGCCGCAACTGGTGCACGGGTCGCCCTCATAGCCCCGGATGCGCGCTTCCATGATACGCTGTGCCTCATCACTCATGGGCATGGAAATCTCGCGCTCAGTCACATCGAGGCTCGCCTCGCCGGCAATGGCTTCCGCGTGGACCGTGGTCTCGTGAAGCTCCATGGTCGCGGGCTCCACCTCATTCGCCGCCTCGGCAATCATCTCGCCCGCGATCGCCACCGCGTCTTCGGGCTGGGAGGCGGCAAGGCGGATAAGCTGGCCCGCCGAGGCTTGCCGCAGGTAACCGGAACTCGCCACCTGCTCGATGGGCATTTCCACCGGGCGTTGGGTGGGGCGGTCCTCGTCGGCGCCGCCGCCGAGCTGGTCGTCCTCGGCGCCCGGGGGCACGTGGGCAAGGTCGTGGCGGCCGAGATAGGAAACCGCCAGTTCCCGGAACACGTAATCGAGGATCGAGGTCGCGTTCTTGATGGTGTCGTTGCCCTGCACCATGCCCGCAGGCTCAAACCGCGTGAAGGTGAAGGCGTCTACGAATTCTTCCAGCGGCACGCCGTATTGCAGGCCGAGGCTGACGGCGATGGCGAAATTGTTCATCAGTGAACGGAACGCCGCGCCTTCCTTGTGCATGTCGATGAAAATCTCGCCCAAGACGCCATCATCGTATTCGCCCGTGCGCAAATAAACCTTATGCCCGCCGACGATGGCTTTCTGCGTATAGCCCTTGCGGCGGTGGGGCATCCGCTCGCGCTCTTTCTCGCGGCGGACAATTTCCTTGATGACGGTCTTAGTCAGGATCTTGGTGCGTTCGGCAACCGGCACGTCCGATCCGGCCAAGTCTTCCGGAGAAAGGTCCTCTTCGGCATCGTCGAGCAGTTGCGCGGAAAGCGGTTGGCTCAGCTTCGAGCCGTCGCGGTAGAGCGCGTTCGCCTTGATCCCCAGCTTCCAGGACAGCATGTAGGCCTCCTGGCAGTCCTCGACGGTGGCCTCATTGGGCATGTTGATGGTCTTTGAAATGGCGCCGGAAATGAACGGCTGGCTGGCGGCCATCATGCGGATGTGGCTTTCGACCGAAAGGAAGCGCGTGCCGATGCGCCCGCAAGGGTTCGCGCAATCGAAGACGGGCAGGTGCTCGTCCTTAAGGCCGGGTGCGCCTTCCAGCGTCATGGCGCCGCAGACGTGAAGGTTCGCCGCCTCGACATCTTTTCTGGAAAAGCCCAAGGCCTCCAGCATGTCGAAGTCCATATCGTCCAGCGCCTCCCGGTCGAGGCCGAGCGTTTCCACGCAGAAGTCTTCACCCAGGGAGAATTTGTTGAAGGCGAAACGGATGTCGAAGGCGGTGGCGAGTGAGCCTTCCACCGCCGCGATCTTGTCGTCCGTAAAGCCCTTCGCCTTCAGGGTTTCGAAATTAACCCCCGGCGCATGTTCCAGGCTGCCGAGGCCCACCGCGTATTCGACAATCGCGGTGATCTCGTCTTCGGTATAGCCAAGGGTCTTGAGCGCTTCGGGCACTGCGCGGTTGATGATCTTGAAATAACCGCCGCCCGCGAGCTTTTTGAACTTCACCAGTGCGAAGTCCGGTTCGATCCCCGTGGTGTCGCAATCCATCACGAGGCCGATAGTGCCCGTGGGCGCGATCACCGTCGTTTGCGCATTGCGGAAGCCGAACTCGTTGCCAAGCTCAAGCGCCTCATCCCAGACGGCCTGCGCTGCGTTCACCACATCGGCTTGCGGGCAATTGGCAATGTCGAGCGGCACGGGCTTGGTGTGCAGCTCCTCATAGCCTTCGTGCTCGCCATAGGACGCGCGGCGGTGATTGCGGATCACCCGCATCATGTGGTCGTCGTTGAGCCAGTACTTGTCGAAGGCGCCGAGCTGTTTCGCCATCTCCGCCGAGGTCGCATAGCACTGGCCGGTCATCAGCGCGGTGATGGCGCCCGTGAGCGCGCGGCCCTCCTCGGAGTCATACGGAATGCCCGAAGCCATGAGCAGTCCGCCGATATTGGCAAAGCCCAAACCGAGCGTGCGGTAGTCATAGGAAAGCTGGGCAATCTCTTTCGAGGGGAACTGCGCCATCAGCACCGAGATTTCCAGGGTGATGGTCCATAGCCGCACCGCGTGGGCGAAGGCTTCCGTATCGAAGCTGAGGTCCGGGCGGCGGAACGCCATCAGGTTCAGCGAGGCGAGATTACAAGCAGTGTCGTCCAGGAACATATATTCCGAACACGGATTGGACGCTTTGATCTCGCCACCCGCGGGGCAGGTGTGCCAGTCGTTGATGGTGGTGTGGTACTGCATACCCGGGTCGGCGCAGGCCCAGGCGGCGTAACCGATCTTCTCCCACAGGTCACGGGCCTTGATCTGCTTGGCAGTCTCGTCACGGGTGCGGAAGGTGAGGTCCCAATCGAGGTCCTGTTCCACCGCCGCCAGGAAGTCATCGGTCACGCGCACCGAATTGTTCGAGTTCTGCCCCGAAACGGTGAGGTAGGCCTCCGAATCCCAGTCCGTGTCGTAGGTGGGAACCTCAATGTCTTTAAAGCCTTGGCGCGCAAACTGGATCACCCGTTGGATGTAGTTCTCAGGAATCTGTACTGCCTTCGCGGCCCTGATTTCGCGCTTGAGGGCGGGGTTGGTCTTGGGGTTGAAGCAATCGTCGCCGTCGGCCTCGCAATTGACGCAAGCCTTCATGATGGCCTTGAGGTGCTTTGAAAGCGCCTTCGAGCCCGTGACCAGGGCGGCGACCTTCTGTTCCTCTTTCACCTTCCAGTCGATGAAATCCTCGATGTCCGGGTGATCGATGTCGACCACCACCATCTTCGCCGCGCGCCGTGTGGTGCCGCCGGACTTGATGGCCCCGGCGGCGCGGTCGCCGATTTTGAGAAAGCTCATGAGGCCCGATGACTTGCCGCCGCCGGAAAGCGCTTCGTTCTCGGCGCGCAGGTTGGAGAAGTTCGAGCCCGTTCCCGAGCCATACTTAAACAGCCGCGCCTCGCGGACCCACAGGTCCATGATGCCGCCTTCGTTTACGAGGTCGTCGGAAATGCCCTGAATGAAGCAGGCGTGGGGCTGGGGGTGCTCATAAGACGACTTCGACTTCTCAAGCTGGCCGGTTTGATGATTGACGAAGAAGTGGCCTTGGCTCGGACCGTCGATGCCATAGGCCCAGTGGAGTCCTGTATTGAACCATTGGGGCGAATTGGGCGCGGCCTTCTGGGTCGCCAACATGTAGCGCATTTCGTCATAGAAGGCTTCGGCATCGGCCTCGGTGTCGAAATAGCGGCCCTTCCAGCCCCAGTAGGTCCAGGTACCGGCGAGGCGGTCGAAGACCTGACGGCAACTGCGCTCGGTATCGTATTCAAGATCGCCTTCGTCCGTGTCGGCCTCGTGGCGCTGCAGCCATTCGGGCACGCCCGGCTCATCGACCCGGCGCAGGTGCGAGGGCACGCCCGCTTTACGGAAATACTTTTGCGCCAGGATGTCGCTGGCGACCTGGCTCCATGTCCGGGGGACCTCCACATCATCCAGATGGAAGACGACCGAGCCGTCCGGATTGCGGATTTCGCTGGTCACGGTCCGGAACTCGATCCCCTCGTAAGGAGAACTGCCTTCGGTGGTAAAACGGCGTTCGATACGCATCAGATGGCCCCTCGGTCTTTCACTTCTTCTCTCCATTCGTCCCGCCCGGCGAAGGCACACCTCACCTGTCCGCAGGAGCGTCTTTTTTGCCCTGCAGCCGGTCCAACACCATGTTTTTGGTTTCGGCGCCGCGCACGCGCGGCCTCCCCAAAGCGGACGTGAACTCTAGGACGATCAGCCCGGGGACGCAATACATTTTGTGTTACTTTTTTGGTCAGCCACTAGATATAGTTTTTGTGGCGGCGCGGAAAGCCAAGACGACTCAAGGGTTTAGCGCCGCGCTTTCAGGGCGTCCCTCGCCGTGGCTAGATGTAGTGCCCTCTAGGACGAGTTTTTTTCTGCCCGTCTCAACGAGGGTCCTTAAGTCATAAAACCGTCTTCGATTTCGTGCCCACAGGGTCTCATGAAGCCGCGTGCCGATCGGCAATCGTCATTCCCGCGAGAGGGGGCCGGGACCCCCGAAATGCGACTCGAATCGCATGTCAGGAGCAGCAGGTCCGGGCAGGGTCTGGACGGGCCTCAAGCCCGGTGTAATAGTCCCGCGCGAAATTCGCTGCCGATTCAAGCAGGCAAAGCGGAAAGGACGGAAAGAGCGTGCTCACTCTCATGCGGGCGATCTTCACCTGGTGGAACGGGGCAACCATGGGCACCCGTTGGACCATCTGGCGTCACGGCAAGTTTGTTGGCGCCGATGAGACAGGCAACCGCTATTTCCTCGAAAAGCAGGCGCGCAAGGGCATGAAGGCGCGCCGCTGGGTCATCTTCAACGGATTGGCCGAAGCCTCGAAAGTGCCGCCCGAGTGGCACGCATGGCTGCATCACACAGTGGATAGCCCGCCTTCGGAATCGCCCCCTAAAATCCAGCCGTGGGAAAAACCGCACGAGCCCAACTGGACGGGCACGCCGCGGGCCTATCGTCCCAAAGGCTCGCTTGCCGGTGACGCGCAGCGGGCCGAGGCGACGGGCGATTACGAGGCTTGGTCGCCGCCGGGTTCGGGCGCGGGCTAGCGCGCCCAAGAGACAAAGGTACGCCAATGAAAAACCAAATGGTCGAAACCGTTATCGGCGCAGCGGTCGTGGTGGTTGCCGCCGTCTTCCTCGTTTTCGCTTACGGGCAAACGGAACAGGCCGCGGGCCCCGGTTACACGCTTTCAGCGCGCATGGACAACGCGACCGGCATCAGTGCGGGGACGGACGTGCGCATTGCCGGGATCAAGGTGGGCACGGTCTTGAGCACCGAGCTTGACCCCCAGACCTACACCGCGACCATCGCCTTTACGGTGCAGAACGATGTTGAGCTTCCCGAAGACAGCTCCATCCGCATTGCCCAGGAAGGGCTTTTCGGCGGCAGCTTCGTTCAGGTCCAGGTGGGCGGCGATTTTGAAAACCTGCTGGGCGATGGTGACGAGATTGTCCATACCCAGGGCGCCGTCGACATTATCGGCCTCATTCAGCGCGCCATCTTCGGCGGCGGCAATAACAGCGAATAAGGCGCCACACCCTCGCCATGTTCGGCTGATGGTGTGCCGCGCTGAGACCCGGGGGAGGCCTTTGACACGCTTGGCATTCATATTGGTATTCGGGCTGGTCCTGTCCGCGCCTGCGTTCGCGCAGGCGGTGATTACCTTGCCGATTGAGGAACCCGCCGAAGAGCCCCAAGCATTAGAGGTACCGCAAGAGGACGTGCCGGAAGAGGATCCCCTTGAACCTTCTGAAGACGCGGCGCTCGGCGAAGACGGGTTTATGGAGCAATTCCTGGAATCCTACAGCGCGCCGCGTATCTATGATGCGGAGGTGGATGGGCCCGAGAACCTGCCCCTGCCCATTCCCGACGAGGACGGCATCTCGCGCATGGCCGTGGTGCGCGGCCTCGACAAGATCACCGCGCGGGTGCGCGACGTGGATGCCCCCGTGGGCATTCCGGTGATGTTCAACTCGTTCGAGATTTTGGTGCAGACCTGTTACCGCCGCCCGCCTGAGGAAACGCCGGAAACGACGGCCTTTATCCAAATCACCGAGCACCGCCTGGACGGGCAGCGCGAGCGCATTTTTTCAGGCTGGATGTATGCCTCGACACCGTCTCTCAATCCGGTGGAGCATTCCACCTACGATGTCTGGCTGATCGACTGCAGGACCCTTTGACCGCCTGCGTGCCGGGGCAGGGCAAAGAAATCCGCCGGTGTTGTCAGCGCCTGTTCCAATAGTTTCTGGTAGCGCTCCTTGGGGATTTCGATAACCCCGAACTGCCGCAAGTGGTCGGTCACGAACTGGGTATCGAGGAGGACGTAACCGCCGAGCTTGAGCCGCGCCACCAGATGCACCAGCGCCACTTTGCTCGCGTCACGCTCGAAGCTCACCATGCTTTCGCCGAAGAACGCGCCGCCCAGCGCCACCCCGTAAAGCCCGCCCGCCAGCGTGCCGTCCCTCCAACACTCCACGCTGTGGGCCAGGCCCCGCTCATGAAGCTCCGTATAAAGATCGATGATTTCTCGATTGATCCAGGTGCTGGGCCGTTCGGTGCGCGCCTTGGCGCAAGCCCGCATCATGCCGGGAAAATCGAGATCGACCCGCACGTCGAACGTATCCTTGCGCACCGTCCGGGCAAGGCGCGCGGGCACGTGAAACCCCTTGAGGGGCAGGATGCCGCGATATTCAGGATCGACCCAGAAAAGGCTTTCCGCATCGGCGCTTTCGGCCATGGGAAAGATGCCCAGCGCATAGGCCTTGATGAGATGTTCCGCCGTGAACTTTTCGAGCGGCCGCGTCATTCTTCCTTGAGCAATTGCTCCAGCCAATGAATGTGGTACTGCCCATCCACAAATTCCTGCTCGGCCAAAATGCGGTCGAACAGAGGGATGGTGGTTTCGATTCCCACAATAACATATTCATGAAGCGCGCGGCGCAAGCGCATCAGGCACTCATTGCGGTTGCGGCCCGAGACAATCAGCTTGCCGATCAGGCTGTCGTAGTAAGGCGGAATGGAATAGCCCGCGTAAACCGCTGAATCGATGCGCGCGCCAAGGCCCCCCGGCGCATGGTATTGGGTGATCCGGCCCGGCGAGGGCGCGAAGGTCACCGGGTTTTCCGCATTGATGCGGCACTCGATGGCGTGGCCTTCGAACACGACGTCTTTTTGCTTGTATTCGAGCTTGGCCCCCGAGGCGACCCGGATTTGTTCGCGCACGAGATCAAGCCCTGTGATCGCTTCGGTCACGGGATGTTCGACCTGCAGGCGCGTGTTCATTTCGATGAAGTAGAACGCGCCGTCTTCATAGAGGAACTCGACGGTGCCGACGCCGAGATAGCCAAGTTTCTTGACCGCCTTGACCACGATGTCGCCGATCTCAGCACGTTCCCCCTCGTTGAGCGCGGGCGAGGGCGCTTCTTCGAGCACCTTCTGGTGACGCCGCTGGAGCGAGCAATCCCGTTCGCCCAAATGCACCACGTTGCCGTGACTGTCGGCGATCACCTGCACCTCGATATGGCGCGGGCGGCCGAGGTACTTTTCGATATAGACCGCGTCGTCACCGAACGCGGCCTTGGCTTCGGCGCGCGCGGTCTTGAGCGCTTCGGGCAGGTCTTTTGCTGCGGGAGCGACCTTCATGCCTTTCCCGCCGCCGCCGGCCGCTGCTTTCACAAGCACGGGGTAGCCGATCTCCTTGGCGACCTTCTTGGCTTCGGTGTCGCTGGTCACACCGCCTTCGGAGCCCGGCACCACGGGAATGCCCGCATCGGCAACCGCTTGCTTGGCGGCGATCTTGTCGCCCATCAGGCGGATATGCTCGGCGGTGGGGCCGATGAAAGTGATCTCGTGCTCGGCAACGATGTCGGCGAAGCGCGCGTTTTCCGAAAGAAACCCATAGCCGGGATGGATCGCCTGGGCGCCGGTAATCTCCGCCGCCGCCATGATCGCCGGGATATTGAGATAGCTTTGCGCAGCGGGCGCAGGACCAATGCATACGCTCTCGTCCGCAAGCCGCACATGCATGGCGTCCGCGTCGGCGGTTGAGTGGATCGCCACGGTTTGAATGCCCATTTCCTGGCACGCCCGGTGGACGCGCAGGGCAATCTCTCCGCGGTTGGCGATCAGAATTTTCTCGAACATGTCGCGGGCGTCCTTCGCGCCTACTCGATAACGAGCAAGGCTTCGCCAAATTCTACCGGTTGGCCGTCATTGACGAGAATGCGCGTCACCTTGCCAGCCCTGGGCGCGGGGATGGGATTCATGGTCTTCATGGCCTCGACGATCATCAGCGTCTGGCCTTCGCTCACCGTGTCGCCTTCCTTGATAAAGGCCGCAGCGCCGGGTTCGGGCGACAGATAAGCCGTTCCCACCATGGGTGAGGTGACTGCGCCCGCGGGCAGTTCGGACGCCGCGCTTTCGCCGCCGGAAGGCGCGGGCGTCTTGGCGGCAGCGGGGGCCGGGACCGCGACCGACTGCACCGCGCCCGCCCGTGCGACCCGGACGCGGAGACCGTTGTGATCCAGCTCGATTTCCGTAAGGCCGGTTTCGGCCAGCAAGTCGGCAAGTTCGTGGATCAGATCGTGATCGACCTTGGCCGTGGTGGAACGGCGGCGGCTTCCCGCGGCTGCGCCGCCGCCTGCGGCAT
>JANQLJ010000135.1 GCA_028280665.1 Alphaproteobacteria bacterium | reverse complement strand
CGTCAGCCTTTTAGGCGAGGGGCTGACCTGGCGCATCGTCGCGGGCGCGGTGATCACCCTCATCGGCGTTGCCATCGTCGCGGCGCGGCAAAGCTCGGCGGCGGGCGAGGAGATTGAACCCATCTGAGCTTTCCCCGACGAAAGCCTTGTGCGCCGGGGCCTTCCCCCGCATCATCGCCGCCCTTTGAACCGCCGAACGCCCAGGCCGCCCCATGCCCATGCGCCCCGTGCACTTTCTGTTCCTTGTACTGATCAACCTGGTTTTTGCGCTGGCGATCATTACGGTGAAGTTCGGGTTCGAGGAAATCCCGCCCATCCTCTTCACGACGCTCAGGTTTCTGTTGCTCGCGGTGATCCTGATCCCATTTCTGGACGTACACCGGGGGCAGATGCGGTCGATCCTCGTCATCGCACTCGGCGCAGGCGGGCTGCAATTCGCACTCTTCTATGGCGGTATTTACGTCACCGGAAATGTCTCGGCGGTGGTGATCGCGTCGGAACTTGGCGTTCCCTTTTCAACACTCCTCGGCATGGTGTTCCTGCAAGAAGATGTGGGCTGGCGGCGCTGGGCGGGGATGCTGCTCGCCTTTGCCGGGGTTATGTACATCACCTTCGACCCCAATGCTTTTACCTACCTGACCGGAATGCTGTTCGGCGTAATGGCCGCGGCCAGCGGATCGGTGGCGTCGGTCTTCATGCGGCTGGTGAAGAACATCAAGCCCTTCGAGATGCAGGCCTGGATTGTGATGATCTCCTGGCCACCGCTCTTGCTGCTCTCGCTCACGGTGGAACAGGATATCCCCACGATCCTCGCGAATGTCACCTGGGTGGGGTGGGGCGCGGTGTTGTTCGCGGCGCTTGTCTCGAACCTTTTTGCCCACGCGGGCATGTTCTTTCTGTTGCAGCGGTATGAGGTCAGCTTCATTGCGCCGCTGACCCTCATGGCGCCCATCTTCACCATCATCCTGAGCGTTGCGTTTCTCGGGGACGTCTTCACCTTCCGCATGTTCATCGGCGCCGTGGTGACCACCTTGGGCGTTCTTATCATTACGCTCCGCCGTCCGGCCGAGGCGGTGCGGGTTGAGGAAGTCACCCACTAGGCTTAAGAAGAGTCATGGAAATCGTCCAAAGGCCTTCGCCCAATTTCGACGAACGCGCGCGGCCCATCGACATGCTGCTGCTGCACTACACGGGCATGCCAACGGCCGAAGAAGCGATGGCGCGCCTGTGCGACCCGGCCTCCAAAGTCAGCGCCCACTACACGGTCGATGAAGACGGGCTTATCTTTCAGCATGTGGAGGTGGAAAAGCGCGCCTGGCACGCGGGCGTCTCGTGCTGGAAGGAGGAAGGGGACGTAAACTCCCGCGCGGTCGGCATCGAGATCGTCAATCCCGGCCACGAGTTCGGCTATCGCCGCTTTCCCGCGATCCAGATTGAAAAGGTGATCGGGCTGGCGGGGCGCATCGTCAAGAAACATGGGATTCCGAAAGCCCATGTGCTGGGCCATGCGGATGTGGCGCCCGAACGCAAAGAGGACCCGGGCGAGCTTTTTCCCTGGAAGCATCTTGCGGAAAAAGGCATCGGCCTTTGGGCCGAGGCGCCTGAATGCGGCACCGACCTGATCGGCGAACATTCGCCCATCGGCGCCGTGCGCGAGTTACAGACGCGTCTTTTCAAGTTCGGCTACTGCATCAAAGTGGATGGGCAATACGGCGCGAAAACGCGAAAAGCCGTGACCGCCTTTCAGCGTCATTTCAATCCGGGCGACATCGGTACCGCGGACGAAGGCTACGCCGATGGACAGACCATGGCCGTTCTTGAGCAGCTTCTGCAAAGCCCCTAGTATCCCTGCGAAAGTATCCCCGCAAATTGAGGACCGCCCCTTGGACTTTCTAGCCGAGCTTCGCCGCCGCAGTGTTTTCCGCGTGGCCGCCGCCTATCTGGTGGCGGGCTGGGCGGTGATGCAGGTGGCGGACTTGGTGGGCACGGCCTCGGGCCTGCCCGGCTGGGCGACCTCCTTCGTTCTTATTCTCTTGATTGCCGGATTCCCCATTGCCCTGATTATTGCCTGGGCGTTCGAGCTGACCCCTGAAGGGCCCAAGCGCACCGGCCCCCGCGCAGAGGGCGAGGGGGTAAAGCCCTTCCGGCCCGCCGACGCCATTCTTGTGGCCGCGCTTGTCGTCGTCATCGGCGTCATCGTGTGGCAGCAACTTAGCCCCCGCGATGCAACTGTGGTGATTGCCGAGCCCGCGGGCGTCAGCGAAGCGGGCCCGGCCGATGCCACCATTGCCGTCCTTGCCTTTGACGACCTTTCTCCGGAGGGCGATCAGGAATATTTTTCCGACGGCATATCGGAAGAGTTACTGAACGTTCTTGTGGGGGTGGACGGGCTGGAGGTGGCTTCGCGCACCTCGGCCTTCCGGTTCAAGGGATCGGATGCGGATATCCCCGAGATTGCGGCGCAGCTCAACGTGCGCCACGTGGTCGAAGGCAGCGTGCGGCGCGCGGGCGAAACCATCCGCGTCACCGCCCAGCTTATCGACGCCGCCAATGACCGTCATCTGTGGTCGGCCACCTATGACCGGGACCTCAGCACCCAGAGTATTTTTGAAATTCAGGACGAGATTGCCTC
>JANQLJ010000124.1 GCA_028280665.1 Alphaproteobacteria bacterium | reverse complement strand
TTTTCGATACGGAAAACAGGCCATTTCCGCCGATCAAAAGCGCTAGCGCCAGACTCCCCCAGAAGAGCAGCACTTCGCCACCATCGAGCCCCTGGTCAAGACCGCCGGTGTGCGGGTTGCCCGCTTGACCGGGCGCGACAAGGGCGCGGGGCGCGACGAGCTTCTTGCCGCGCTCAAGGACGGCGCCATCGACATGGTGGTTGGCACCCATGCGCTTTTCCAGGAGGGCGTCGCCTTCAAGAATCTCGGCTTTGCGGTGATCGACGAGCAGCACCGCTTCGGCGTCCACCAGCGTCTCGCGCTTGGGGGCAAGGGCGCGGGCGTCGACATGCTGGTGATGACGGCGACGCCCATTCCGCGCACCCTCACACTCACCGCCTATGGCGATATGGATGTCAGCCGTCTTACGGAAAAGCCCGCTGGCCGCAAACCGGTAAAGACCGCCGCCCTGCCTCTTGAACGTTTGAGTGAGGTTGTCGAGGCAGTACGGCGCGAGATTGCCAAGGGCGGCCAGGTCTATTGGGTGTGTCCCTTGGTCGAGGAGTCCGAGGTGGTGGATGCAGCCGCGGCGGAGGAACGCTACGCCCACCTTGCCGCAGAATTTGGCAATGCGGCGGGCCTCGTGCACGGGCGGATGAAAGGCCCCGACAAGGATGCGGTCATGGCCGACTTCAAGGCCGGGTGCATCAAGGTGCTGGTCGCCACCACGGTGATCGAAGTGGGCGTGGATGTGGCCCAGGCCAACGTCATGGTGGTCGAGCACGCCGAGCGTTTCGGCCTCGCCCAGCTTCACCAGTTGCGCGGCCGCGTGGGCCGCGGCGGCGAAGCGGGCAGTTGCCTCCTGCTCTATCAGGCGCCTTTGGGGGAGACGGCGCGCGCACGGATCAAGATCCTGCGTGAGACCGACGACGGCTTTGTCATCGCCGAAGAGGACTTGCGCTTGCGCGGCGCGGGCGAGCTTTTGGGCACGCGGCAAAGCGGGATGCCTACCTTCCGTCTCGCGGATGTGGAAGCGCATGGGGACTTGCTGGAGGCGGCCCGCGACGATGCTGCGCTCATTCTTCACAAGGATCCCGAGCTGGCGTCAATGCGCGGGACAGCGTTGCGGACGCTTTTGTACCTGTTCGGGCGGGATGAAGCCGTGCGCTATCTCAAGTCGGGTTAAGCGGCGGCGTCCGGTTCCTTGGCGCCTGAACCCTTTGCTTCGGGAGCCGGTTGAGGCTCGGGGGGTTCGGGGGCCACCGGAATGGCTTTGCATGGGTTCTTAAGATCGCCCTTGAACTCGGGGATTACGAGGCCGCCGGAAATCACCAGCTTGGCGCCCTCCTCCACCGTCATGTCGAGAATGGTGATGTCCTTGCGCGGCACGAACAACAAGAACCCGGACGTGGGATTTGGGGTCGTGGGCAGGAAGACCGAAACCATCTCTTCCTTGGTGTGGTGAATGATCTCGCCGCGCGTTTTCGCCGCGACAAACACGATGGCCCATAGCCCGGGCCGTGGATACTGGATCAGCCCCACTTGCTGGAACGAGCGCTCGCTCTGGCTCACTACCGTCTCAAAGATTTGCCTGAGCGCGCCATAGACCGTGCGCACAACCGGCAACTGGTCAATGAGCCGGCCCACATAGCCCACAATGGCGTGACCGAATAGGTTGGCCGTCAGTGCCCCTAGCAGCGTAATCGCGATGATGACAATGATCAGCCCCAGCCCGGGAAGGGAGAACGGCAGATAGGTTTCCGGGTTGTATCGTGCCGGCAACATAGTTGCGACGACGCCGTCGGCGAAGTTGATGAGCGCGATGGTCAGGTATGCGGTAATGCCCAGTGGGGCCGCGACCACAAGGCCCGTGAGGAAGCTCGCGCGTACATCCCACCAGCGGTGGCGCCGCCGGCTCAGAAAGCCGCCGCCGTCGCTATGCTGTTCCTGGTGTTCGGTATTCTCGTCCATCTGCGCTTTCCGGCCTCAAAACCGCCCGCAGGGTCTTGGCCCACCTTCTGCCCCGTTCTATGACAGCATTAGGAGGCAATTTCATTACCAAATTTTGACCCTAGAGGCCGAAGGCGGCGAAATGGCGGCAGATAAACTCGAAGCGGGGCTGGGCGCGATTGCCCAAAAACTGGCGGGTCCCGGTGCCCGGATTGAGGGGCTAAAGCGCCTTTCGGGTGGCGCGAGCCAGGAAACCTGGTCCTTTGATACTGCGGGCTCTGGGCCCGCGCAGCCGCTTATCCTGCGCCGCGCGCCCGGCGGCAAGGCTGTCACCCGCACGGGCACGGCGATCTCTTTAGCCACCGAAGCCGCGGTCATTGCCCGCGCCGCGAAGGCGGGAGTAGCCGTACCCGATATCGCTTACGTGCTCAATGACGCCGACGGCCTTGGCGAGGGCTATGTCATGGCACGCATTGAGGGCGAGACCATCGCCCGCAAGATTTTGCGCGAGGAGGCATATGCGGAAGCGCAAAAGGGCCTCGCTTTCGCGTGCGGCGAAACGCTGGCCAAGATCCATTCTATCGATATCTCCGGCATCGACGGCTTGCCCGCCCTGGGCCTTGCGCCGCAGATTGGGACTTACCTCGATCTCTACGACAGCATGAACGAGCCCCACCCGGTCTTTGAGGTGGCGTTCAAGTGGCTTCAGGATAACCGGCCGGAGGAAGCGTCCCTCCGCCTTGTCCATGGCGACTTCCGCAACGGGAACCTGATCGTGGGCCCGGAGGGCTTGCGCGCGGTGCTCGATTGGGAGCTTGCGCATGTGGGCGATCCCATGGAGGACCTGGGCTGGATTTGCGTCAACTCCTGGCGCTTCGGGGAAAGTCAGAACCCGGTCGGCGGGTTTGGTCAGTATAAAGATCTTTTTGAAGGTTACCGCGCGGCCGGTGGCGGCGAGGCCGATCCGGCCCGCGTCCGCTATTGGGAAGTATTCGGCACGCTCAAATGGGGCATCATGTGCATGTTGATGGTGTCAGCATTCCGCACCGGCGCCGACCGCAGCGTTGAGCGCGCGGCCATCGGGCGGCGAGCCTCGGAGACCGAGATTGATCTTCTGAACTTGCTTGTGCGGGAGGACTGACATGCAGGATGCCCCCACCGCCAAAGAATTGATCGAGGCCGTACGCGCCTTTTTGGAAGAGCGCGCCATGAAGGAACTTACGGGCCATGCGGCATTCCATGCGCGGGTTGCGGCCAACGCTCTTGCCATTGTCGAGCGCGAGCTTGAGCAAGGGCCCCGCGCCGAGGCCGAAGAACGGGCGCGGCTCGCGGCGCTGCTCGGTCATGACGGCGAACTTGGCGATCTCAACGCCGAGCTTGCCGGGAAAATCCGTTCGGGCGAGATCTCGCTTGAGGCGCCGGGCCTGCGCGATCACTTGTGGCAGACGACGCTTGATAAAGTCGCCATCGATCAGCCGAAATACTCCGGCTACAGAACCGCACTCGAACGGGAAAAAGATTAGGCCGCGTCCACCACCGCGCGGCGCCTGGCCCTCACGAGCAAAAGTACCGCGAGCGCCTCGAGGGCGGGCCATACGGGCTGCATCCAGCTATCGCCGGCAATGGGCCATGGGCTGACCAGCGCGAACAGCGCCGTCGCCTGCGCCCCCGCGAGCAGTGCGGGCACCACGCTGTGAAGCACCCAGATGATCAGGATGGCGGCAAGGTCGGGCCGGCGCGCGCGCTTGGCCGCGTTGAACCAAAGCACGATCCCGATGTCGCGGACCATGAAGGCGAGGATGGCAAAGATCGTGGGCCGCAAGTCGATCTGCCCGTCGCCAACCACACCGGAAAGCATCCAATCAGTGTTCAGTCCCTCGGCCACATCGATGCTTATGGGCTCGAGCATGGAGGCGAGAAACAAGGCGGCGACCACCGCTGCAATCGCGGCATATCCCCAACTTGGCAGGTTCCAAAGCGCTTGCGGCAGGCGGCCCGTTTGAAACTGCTGCCGCACCTGGCGTAGTTGTACCCAATTCTTGGGTGCGAACAGAACCGCCAGATAGGTGAGCGTCAGCGCCACCGCAAAGCCAATCGCCCAGCGCGCGGAGGCGAGAATATCGTCAGGGATGCCATCGACCTCTCCAACGCCCGGTTTGGGGATGTCGCTGGCGGCCTGGGTCAACTCGTCGAGAATGCCGAAAAAGTCCGCCTGCCCCGCGTAATAGACCATGGTGAAAACGATAAAGCCGATCCACACGAGCGGCCCCGTGGGGATTTGCAGCTCGTGGCGCATGAGCGTCCAGTTGCCGATGACGGCCCAAGCGGCAAACAAGAGCAGACTTGCCACCATGAAGGTCGGCGCGGCCATTTCGATGTCGAACCAGGTGAACTGCACATCGATGGGCCAGTCGCCCGTTCCGATCCACACCCACCAGACCCACGCCGCCGCGCCGACGCCCGCAACCATGGCGAAGAACGACGCGAGCCGCGAGGTGGCCGCCTGGCGGCGCACCGCGAGCATGCTGACCAGAAAGGCACTCGCGTGGGCAAAGAGGCCCATGCCGAGGCGGAACAGGATTTCCCGTGTGAGCTCATCGGGCCCGCTCGTTGCGCTTGTGTGCAACACGATGGGGACGAGGCAGATAAGCCCGCCATACCAGACGTAGGCCGTCCCGCCGATCAGCTTGCCCACCACCATGGACCATG
>JANQLJ010000071.1 GCA_028280665.1 Alphaproteobacteria bacterium | reverse complement strand
AGCACAATGTTACCGTTCCGCAAAATTTCTCCGGTGGTGAGGAAAACTATGCGGTCAGGAACGCCAACGGCACCGGGCCGTTTATCCTCGAGCTGCGCGAGCCGGACGTGCGCACCATCATGGTCCGTAATGACGATTGGTGGGGCTTTGGCGCGGGCCAGGATCACAATATCGACCGTATCGTCTTTACGCCTATTGGTAACGACGCGACCCGGGTGGCGGCACTCCTTTCCGGCGAGCTTGATTTTCTCAATGACCCGCCCCTTCAGGACCTGCGCCGCATCGAGCGCTCGCCGGGGCTTAATCTGATCGAGCGGCCGCACATGCGGTCGATCTTCTTTGGCCTTAATATGCGCGATGACGAGCTTGAGTCATCGAACGTGAGCGGCGCGAACCCCTTCCGCGACCGGCGCGTGCGCCAGGCCATGTACCAAGCGATCCAGATCGACGCGATCCAGGCGCGCATCATGCGCGGCCGCTCGGCGCCCGCGGGCATGATCATCGCGCCGGGCGTGAATGGCTACACGGAAGAATTCGATGAGCGCCTGCTTTACGACCTTGAGGGTGCGCGCGCACTTATGAGCGATGCGGGCTATGCGCAAGGGTTTTCCGTCACTCTCGACTGTCCCAACAACCGCTATGTGAACGACGAGGAAATCTGCCAAGCGGTGGTGGGGATGCTCGGACAGATCGGCATCGACGTGAACCTCGACGCGCAGCCCAAGTCACTCCACTTTCCCAAGCTCGAGGAACAGGAAACCGATTTCTACATGCTGGGCTGGACGCCCACGACCGTCGATAGCGGCGATGTGTTCGACTACCTCATGATCACCGACGGTTCATGGAACGCAGGCGGCTGGTCCAATGAAGAATTCGACGCCCTTGCCCCGCGCGTTGCCTCCGAGCTCGACCCGGAGGTGCGGAACCAGTTGATCCACGAAGCTTGGACAATCGGCATTGAAGACATCGCCTACATTCCCCTGCACCATCAGGTGCTGACTTGGGCCGCGCGCGACGGCTTCGATATCCCCATTACGCCGAACAACATCCCGCAATTCAGATGGGCGCGGATGGTAGAGTAGCGGTCAGCCCTGCTCATCGCGCGGTAAGGAACGCGCTGGGTTTCACCAAGCCGTGAGGGATGGCTTGTCCTCGCGCCTTGCTTCCGTCATCTTTCGCGGCCAGTGAAAGGGCACGGGCTTTCAGGCATAAAGGCCCGCCACGGGGCAAGAGGGAGTACCAGATGCAGCGGTTGTTGGGGATCGCGATGGGCGCATGGGCCGGGCTTTGGCTCGCGGGCGGCATTGCCCTTGCCCAAGAGATCCAGGGCCCCGGCCTGCTCTTGGGGGCTACACCCGAATCTGAGCTGCGCGAGCTTTCCCCGGGCACCGGCTTTCGTCATGCCATCGCCATGCACGGCGAGCCCCGCCACAGTGCGGGCTTCACACATTTCAGTTATGCCGAACCGCTGGCGACTGCGGGGGGCGAGCTTGTAGTGCCAGACGTCGATACGTTCGATAGCCTCAACCCCTTTATCATCACTGGCACGCCCGCGTGGCCGGTTTATTACTACGTCTTCGACCGCCTGATGGCGCGGTCGGGCGATGAGGCGTTCACGCTCTATGGACAAATCGCCGAAGCAGTGGAAATGCCCGACGACCGGTCCTGGGTTTCGTTTCGCATCGACCCCCGCGCGCGCTTTGCGGACGGCACGCCGATCACCGTGGATGACGTGATCTTCTCGTGGGAGACCTTCCGCACCGAGGGCCGCCCCAACATGCGCAACTACTATGGCCGCGTCGTTGAAGTTCGGCGGCCGGACGAGCGCACTGTCCAATTCGTCTTCGACCCGGAAAGCGTCAACCGCGAGCTGCCGCTCATCATGGGGCTGATGCCGGTGATCTCCGAAGCCTATTACACCGAGCACGTGTTCGATGAGACGACGCTCGAGCCGCCGCTCGGGTCGGGTCCCTACGTGATAACGGAAGTTGATGCGGGCGCGCGGCTGGTGCTTGAGCGTAATCCCAACTACTGGGCGCGCGAGCTGCCCGCCAATGTGGGTCATCATAACTTCGAACGCATAACTTACGATTATTACCGCGACCGGAATGCCGCGTTCGAGGCCTTCAAGGCGGGCGAAGCAAGCGTTTGGCCCGAGGACGACGCAGGCCGCTGGGCGACGTCATACAACTTCCCCGCCGCGCGCACGGGCCGGGTCCTGCGCCATGAGTTCGCGCATGGCCGCCCCTCGGGCATGTACAGTTTTGTCTTCAATACAAGGCGCGGGATGTTCGCCGACCCGCGCGTGCGTGAGGCGATCACCCTTGCCTTCGACTTCGACTGGATCAACGCGAACCTATTCCACAACTCATATGTCCGCACACGAAGCTATTGGGACAATTCCGATCTCGGCGCCCTCGCCCGCGCCGATATGCGCGAGCGCATCCTGATCGGACGGTTTTCCGGCGCAGTCCGTGACGACGTGCTGGAGCAAGGCTGGGTCCCCCCGTGGGGCGGCGACCGGACCCGCCTGCGCGACAATCTCCGCGCCGCCGTGGGGCTGCTTTCGGATGCCGGTTACGGCGTGCGCAACGGCGCCATGGTGAACCTTCTTACGGGCGAGCCTTTACGGTTTGAGATCATGCTCAAGAACCGCACCGAGGAACGCCTTGCGCTCAATCTGCGCGACACGCTTGAGAACATCGGCGTTGAGGTGCAGGTGCGCTTGGTGGATGCCTCGCAGTTTACCGCCCGGGCGCAAACCTTCGATTTCGACATGATGCCCTTCCGTTACACGGGCTCGCTTTCGCCGGGGAACGAACAAGCCTTCCGCTATGGCTCGCGTGAGGCCACCATCGAAGGCACGTTCAACTATGCAGGCGTTCAGTCGGCGGCGGTGGATGTGTTTATCGATTCGATCAGCAATGCGCGCACGCGCGAGGAACTGCAGACCTCCACTCGCGCCCTCGACCGCACGCTGCTCTCGGGCTTTTACGTAGTGCCACTCTATCACCAGACGGCGGACCGCATCGCCTATTGGGGCGAGATTGACCACCCCGAAGACACCCCCCTCACCGGCTACCTTCAAGGCACTCGTTTCCGCCACGAAACCTGGTGGTACACACCGGACAACTAGGGCTTGCGGCGCCTTGATGGGGGCCGCCTTAACGGGCTCAGCACAATTCCTTATAGTTATGAGGCGACAATAGGCTTTAGGGCTTGAGGGAAGCAGTCCGGAAGGCGCCGGGCTTAAGGGTTTTCGCGTATGGATTTCATGTCTGAGGACATCAAGGTGCCGAAGGAGCGCCCCTCCCCGCGCCGGCGCGCGCGGGGGGTCATGACCTTCGCGGTCGCCTTGTCCCTCGCCGTCCACGTCATGATCATTTGGGCCATGTTCCCCGAACTCCGGCTATGGGGCATTTCGGGCGGCACCGGCTGGGCCGAGGAAATTGAAATCCGGTCAAGCCGCGAGTCGAGTTCCGGCATTGAAGGCGAAGAAGGCTCCACTCAATCGGAGACCGCGCAGCCGCTGCAGCAATTCGATGTGGCCATTGTCTTCGCGCCGCCGCCTCCCCCGCCCGAGCCGGAGCCCGAAGAATACTTGCCCGAAGACGAACCTGAGCCCGAAGAAGTAGAAGAAGAACCCGAACCGGAAGAGGAAGAGCCGCAGCCTGAAGAAGAAGTAACCGCCGAGCTCGAAGAAGAAGAGCCGGAGGAAGAACCGACCGAGACCGAAGACCCCGAAGGCCTTCAGGCCATTCGCGAGACCGAGGCGGAAGTGCCCACCGATCTTGCGGGTGAAGGCGCCGGCGAAGGCGGGCTGAGCGATCAGTTGGCGGGCTCGACCCTGGGCCGTGCCGCCAGCGGCCGCGGCTCCGGCAATGCGGATACGGGCCGCGAGGGCAGCTTCGTCCCGGGCGGAGAGCTGCGCGATCTTCTACAAGGTTGGACACTGATCGGCACAAACGGATTTGCCGACGGTTCGGTGGGCGCCGCGGGCGACAATCGCGGCGAGATCCCTTGGAATATTTATTACGCGCCCAGTGGCCGCGTCGAGGCGCGGTTCCGCCGCTACGGCGCGCGCCAGGCGCATGGCCCCCGCGCCTATAACTGGTACTCCGAAGGCGGGCGCTGGACTATCGAGGGCGATCAGCTTTGCCAGCGCATTAGCCATTGGGGCGGCGGCGGGCTGACCTGCTTCGAAGTGCACCGCGATGGCGACAACATCGCCATGTACTACGCCTATTGCCGGGGCGTGCACCGCTGCTGGGAAGGCCGCCTCGGCCCGCGCGGCATCATCCGCCCGGGCCGCCACTTGCGCGACCGTTACGACGATCAGGGTTAGATGGCGCCAGCGGCCTTGAGGCTTTCAATCCGATCACCAAGCCCCCAATCTTTCAGAATATCTTCCGTATGCTGACCGGCCTTTGGTGCAGAGCCTTGGATTTCCGGCTTGGTGCGGGAAAAGCGCGGCGCCACGTTGGGCTGCGCTACTCCGTCGATCTCAATGATTGTCTCACGCGCCTTGTTGTGGGGATGGTCTTTGGCCTCCGCAAGCGTAAGCACCGGCGCAAAGCAAATATCCGTGCCTTCCATGATCGCGCACCATTCGGCGCGCGTTTTCTGCGCGAAGACCTGCGCCATCTTCTCCTTGAGCGCGGGCCATTGGCCCGCGTCCATTTGCGGGTCCCATTCATCGCCGGTAAGCCCCGCTTTCTCGCGCAAGAGCGCATAGAACTGCGGCTCGATGGAGCCGATGGAGATCCATTTGCCGTCGGCGCATTCATAAGTGTCGTAGAAGTGCGCCCCCCCGTCGAGCATGTTGGTGCCGCGCGCGTCGGAGAACATGCCCGGAAACCCTGAAGCAGCAAAGCCAAAGAACATGGCCATAAGCGAAGCCGAGCCGTCGGTCATGGCGGCGTCCACCACTTGGCCCTTGCCCGAGCGGGAGGCTTCGATGATGCCGCACGCGATCCCAAAGGCGAGGTAGAGCGCCCCGCCGCCGAAATCGCCCACCAGGTTGAGTGGCGGCACGGGCTTCTCGCCGGGCCGGCCGATAGAATGAAGCGCGCCCGTCAGTGAGATGTAGTTGATGTCGTGCCCCGCCGCATTGGCCAGAGGGCCCGTTTGCCCCCACCCGGTCATGCGGCCATAGACGAGCCTTTCGTTTCGCTTAAGACATTCATCGGGCCCGAGCCCCAGCCGTTCCATCACGCCGGGGCGGAAGCCTTCCAAAAGCGCGTCGGCTTTCGCAATGAGATCAAACGCTGCCTCGACGCCCTCCGGCGTTTTGGGATTGAGCGCGATCGACCGCCGCCCCC
>JANQLJ010000048.1 GCA_028280665.1 Alphaproteobacteria bacterium | reverse complement strand
CCGGAGATGCTGAGCCGCCTTGAAGCTGGCGCCAAAAACGTTCTCGATACGGACTTTCCTGTTGAGGACAAGTTCGATGCGCTCGCCAAAGTGCGGGGAAAAGGTCAAGGCGCAAACAAAGGTACGCCCGCGGCGTTCCTTACGGTGCAGGAAGGCTGCGACAAGTTCTGCACTTTTTGCGTTGTGCCTTACACGCGCGGGGCTGAGTTTTCGCGCCCCGCCGCAACGGTTCTCGCCGAGGCCGAAGCGCTTGCCGCGGCGGGCACACGCGAAGTGACGCTATTGGGTCAGAACGTAAACGCTTATCATGGAGACGCGCCCGGCGGCGGCACCTGGGGGCTTGGCAAACTCATCCGCGCGCTCGCGGACATCGAAGGCCTCGACCGCATCCGTTATACGACCTCTCACCCGCGCGATATGGATGCGGGCCTCATCCGAGCCCACGGTGAAGTGGAAGAACTCATGCCCTACCTGCATCTGCCGGTGCAGTCGGGGGCCGATAAAATCCTCAAGGCCATGAACCGTCAGCATACGGCGGATCAGTACCGCGCGCTCGTAGGCGACATTCGCGCGGCGCGTCCAGACATGGCGCTTTCGTCCGATTTCATTGTGGGGTTTCCGGGCGAGACGGAAGAAGACTTCGAAGCAACGCTCCGTCTCGTGGCCGATGTGGGCTATGCGCAGTGCTTTTCGTTCAAGTATTCGCCGCGCCCCGGCACGCCGGGCGCCAACATGGAAGGTCAAATTCCCGAACCGGTAAAAGCCGAACGGCTCGCGCGGCTGCAAGCGCTTTTGAACGAACAGGCCGCCGGCTTCCACGCCTCCATGATGGGCCGCGAGGTGGACGTGCTTTTTGAGAAGCCCGGACGGCACGGCGGCCAGATCGTCGGGCGCAGCCCTTACTTGCAGGCAACCCACGTGATGGCGCCGCAAGACCTCATCGGTGAAATACACCGTGTACGGATTACTGAGGTCAAACCGAATTCTCTGGAAGGTGAGCTTATCTCACCGCCGGTGCGCGAGGTCGCATGAGCGCCACCAAACGAACGCACCGGTTCCAGTCGAGCCACCACCTGACGGAACTCTTTGGCCAGAACGACCGGCATCTTGCGCAGATCGAACAAGCCCTCGACGTACACTTGTCTCCGCGCGGCACGGCCATTGCGCTTGAAGGGGAAAGCGAAAGCGTCGAGATGGCAACGCTGGTGCTCGAAGCGCTGCACGAAAGGCTTGCGTCCGGTCAGGAAGTAACCCCCGGCGATGTGGACGGCACGCTCAGGCTGGCGCTCGGCGGGGTCTCGCTTGGCGAGCATGACATGGACCGCCACTTACGTATTCAAACGCAAAAACGCACCATCGCTCCGCGCTCGCCCGCGCAAGCGGACTATGTCAAGGCCATGCGCGATCATGAGCTTGTGTTCGGGCTTGGCCCCGCGGGCACCGGCAAGACCTATCTCGCCGCCGCGCTCGGGGTTTCGATGATGCTCGAAGGCCAAGTGGACCGGATTATCCTGTCGCGGCCCGCGGTGGAGGCGGGCGAACGGCTTGGTTTTCTTCCCGGCGACTTGCGCGAAAAAATCGATCCCTACTTGCGGCCGCTTTATGACGCGCTCTTCGACACCATGATCGGCGAACAGGTGATGAAGAAACTTGAATCCGGCGAGATCGAGGTGGCGCCGCTCGCCTTCATGCGCGGGCGCACGCTCTCGAATGCGTTTGTCATTTTGGACGAGGCGCAAAATGCCACCTCGACCCAGATGAAGATGTTCCTGACCCGCCTTGGGGAAAGCTCCCGCATGGTGGTGACAGGCGATCCGAGCCAGGTCGACCTGCCCAAAGGCGCGCAATCGGGCCTTATCGAGGCCGAGCGCATCCTGGGCAAGGTTAAGGGCGTGCGCGTGATCCGCTTTACCGATGCGGACGTGGTGCGCCATGCCTTGGTCACGCGGATTGTTCGGGCCTATAATCAAGCAGAAGGAGGCGTTCCCGGCACGGGCCGGGGCGGAAAAGACGAAGGCAATGCCTGATATAGATGTCCAGGTGACCGATGGCGCCTGGCACGGCGACAGCGAAGACCCCCAGAGTATGACGCGCCGCGTGGCCGGCGCTCTTGAAACCTGCCTGGGACAATCTCTCAACGGACGCGGCTTGACGGTGCGCTTTGCTTCCGACGCGGAGGTGCGCGGCTTCAACGCCCGGTTCCGCGGGCAAGACGCGCCCACCAACGTGCTTGCCTTTCCCGGCAGCGTAGTGCCGGGGCAGGACGGCGCGCCCTTGGGCGATGTTATTCTTGCGCGCGAGACCATTGCCCGCGAGGCGGGCGAGCAAGGCAAATCCATCGCCGCCCATTCCTGTCACATGATCCTGCACGGCATTTTGCACCTGCTTGGATACGATCATGATACGGACGATAAGGCCGTCAAGATGGAAGCGGCTGAGCGGGCGGTGCTGGCCGCGCTCGGCATAGACGATCCCTATAAAGACCGGTTAGAGGCGGAGGCCGGCCATGGCGCTTAGGGGTAACGGTCATGGCAATGGTAACGGCAATGGCGAGGCGCCGCGCCGCGGCTTGCTTGCGCCGCTGATGCGGCTCTTCGGCGTGAAACCCGAAGAAGCACCCGGGGAAGCGGAAGCCTCGCTGCAAAAGGATCTCGAAGAAGTCATTGGCGAACACGAGGGCACCGCTGCCGCCTTCAGCCCGACCCAGCGGGATATTTTGTCAAAGCTCGTCGAGTTCGGGCGCTTGCGCGTTGACGACGTTATGGTGCCGCGTGCGGACATTATCGCCATCGACATCGGCACGCCCTTTGATGAGGCAATGGCGGTGTTCAAAGACGCCTCGCACTCGCGCCTGCCCGTTTATCGCGGCACGCTGGACGATCCCATCGGCATGGTTCACATCAAAGACATGATGGCGGTGCTTGCGGAACAAACCCCCAATGGCGGCGAACCGGGCGAGCTACCGCCGCTGGGTCAGCTCAAGCGCGAGGTGCTGTGCGTGCCGCCGTCGCAACCGCTGGCCGAGCTTTTAGTCCGTATGCAGACGACCCATATTCACATGGCGCTGGTGATCGACGAATATGGCGGCACCGACGGGCTGCTGACCATCGAAGACCTTGTCGAGGAAATCGTGGGTGACATCGAGGATGAACACGACATCGACACTTCGCCCCATCTGATCCGGGTGGCGGACGGAACCTTTATCGCCGATGCACGGCTTGAAATCCCCGAGTTTGAGGAAAAGACCGGCCTCGACTTGACGCCCGAGGATTGGGACGAGGACGTGGACACGCTCGGCGGACTGGTGTTTTCTTTGCTCGGCCGGGTCCCGCAACGGGGCGAGGTGGTGCCTCATCCCGCCGGGGTGGAGCTGCAGGTGGTCGATGCGGACCCGCGCCGGGTCAAGCGTCTGCGCGTTTGCCTCATCGGCAAGGAAGCGCCTGGCGCGGCGGCCGGTGCCGGGGAGAAGACGCGCGCAAGGGGGCTTGATGAGCCAGGACGAGAAGAACGATCCCAAGGCTCCGGCGGGGAACAGTAACAAGGCAGGTTCGCGCAATGCCCCGCCGCCTGATGCCCCTCGCGAGGAGGCGCCCCATGTGCGCCCGGGGGAGCTGGGCGGCATCTTCGGCGCGGTGGGCGCGCCGCCCCTGGTCCTGACGACAAAACCTTCCGGGAAAGGCGAGGGCGCCAAGGCCCGCGCGCCCAGCAGGTGGGCCCAGCGTGCCACCGCCATTCATCTCGCCGGCCGGCGGTTCCGCGTGCGCATCAGCGCGCTTACGGGCAGCGCCCGTTACGGGGCGGCCGCCCTTGCGGGGCTGGCGGCGGGCGGCGCCATGGCGCCCTTTCACCTGATCCCGCTTTTGGTTGCCGCTTATGTGACGCTCGTTTGGCTGATCGATGGCGCGGCGCAAGGCCGTAAGGGCCTTTGGCAAGCCTTCGGCGTCGGCTGGGCTTTTGGAATGACTTATTTCCTGAGCGGCGTTTACTGGATCGGCTTTTCATTCTTCGTTGACGCGGATACTTACGCCTGGATGATGCCCTTCGCCATGGCGGCGATGCCCGCGGGGCTGGGGCTTTTTACCGGGGGCGCCCTTGCCCTTGCCAAGCTCGTATGGCGTCCCGGCCCCGCCCGCGTGCTTACCTTCGCCGCGGCCTTTGCCGGGTTTGAGTGGTTGCGCGGGCACGTGCTCACCGGCTTTCCTTGGAACCTTACCGGTTACACATGGGGCGGCGCGGGCGACATCATGCAGTCCGCCGCGCTTATGGGCATTTACGGGCTCAGCTTTCTGACGATCTTTGCCGCCGCCAGTCCCGCCGCGTTGTTCGGCCCTTCGCAGGACCGGGCGACCTGGCGCTGGCCGGTGGCGGCCTTTGTGCTCATTGGTCTTTTGTGGGCGGGCGGCGCGGCGCGTCTTTACTTTGCGCCGTTTGGGCCCGCGTCTTACGTGGACGGGGTTAACTTAAGGATCGTTCAGCCGAATATTCCGCAGGCGGAGAAATGGCTCACGGAAAACCGGCAAGCGATTTGGGATCTGCTGCTGGCGCAAACCGCCCAACCCGCAAGCGTGCCGATCACCCATGTGATCTGGCCTGAAAGCGCGGTTCCCTTCGTTCTGGCAAACAGCCCTCAAGGTCGCGCGGAAGCCGGCGCGGCGATGGAGCCGGGCGCGACTCTGATTACCGGTGCGCTGCGCATCGAACGAGAACCCGGCAATGTTTTACATTTTTACAACTCGCTTCATGTGCTCGACGATGCGGGCACCATCATCGGCACTTACGACAAGCACCATCTGGTGCCGTTTGGCGAGTACTTGCCATTGCGGGGGGTGCTGGGGCGGCTTGGCTTTCGCAGCCTTGTGGATGAACGCTTTGACTATCTTGCGGGGCCGGGTCCGCGCACGCTTGTGGCGCCCGGCGCGCCCGATTTCGGCCCGCTCATTTGCTACGAAGCGATCTTCCCCGGCGACGTGGTCGACCCCCACCGCCGTCCGGGCTGGCTCATCAATGTGACCGACGATAGCTGGTTTGGCGATTCAACGGGCCCGCGCCAGCACCTTGTGCAAGCGCAAGTGCGCGCTATCGAAGAAGGCTTGCCGCTGGTGCGGGCAGCGAACACGGGCATTTCCGCTGTGATCGATCCCTACGGCCGCATTTTGACACGGCTCGGCCTTAACGCCACGGGCATTATCGATTCGCCCCTGCCGCGCGCCTTGGCGCCCCCGCTTTACACTCATATCGGGGATTGGCCCTTTTTGATTGTGGTTATAAGTTTACTGGCATTGAGTTGGTCCCGGCGCACGCGCGAACGCTGACCCGGGATTGTGCGAGTATTAGCGGCAATTAACGTAAACGCGGTCCATTCATAGTTGCAAAATTTACCCTACTATCGGAGTTGTGATATTCGTCGATTGACGCATCCGCGCCGAGGCCCTACTTATTCGAGAGTCTTGAATGCCGTTACGTGAGGTGCGGCGCGAGTGCCTGTTAAGCGCGTGACCTTAAAACGGGCGGCCAGCCTCGTCTGGAAGTTGTTGCGGTTGAAAAAGGTGCCGATGACGGCCTCTAAAGCCCAACGGATAGGAGCTTACGAGTGAACAAGAAAAAGCCGAACCCGATTGATGTTCATGTGGGCAGCCGCGTCCGTCTGCGCCGTATGCTTGTTGGTATGAGCCAGGAAAAACTGGGCGAGAAACTTGGCCTGACCTTTCAGCAGGTGCAGAAATACGAAAAGGGCACCAACCGCATCGGCGCGAGCCGCCTTTTTCAGATCGCCAACATTCTTGGCGTCGAAGTGCAGTTCTTTTTCGAGGACATGCCCGGCGAAGTCCTGAAGTCCCTGCCCACGCAGCCCGAAGGCGGGTTTGGCGAAGCAGCGTCGGCGCCCTTCGTCATGGACTTCGTTTCAAGCTCCGAGGGCCTTCAGCTCAACCGCTTTTATGCAGAGATCGAAAACGCAGGCGTCCGCAAGCGCGTTTTGGACCTCATCAAAACCCTCGCCGAAGAATAAAAGGTGCGCCTTGGCGGGCCTTGATGACGGGGCCCGCCCGGCGCACTCCACACGGGTCCGCACTTGACCCCATTCATAGAGATTGCAACAACCGCGTTCTTGGGCACGCGCCAGGCGGGCCGGCATCTTGATTGAATGAAGGGGACAGCCCCAATGGAGCGATCCACTTACCTGTTTACAAGCGAAAGCGTGTCGGAAGGCCACCCGGACAAGGTGTGCGACCGGGTTTCCGATGCGGTGGTCGACACTTATCTTGCGGCGGACCCGCAGGCCCGCGTTGCTGTGGAAACGATGGTGACCACCAACCGCATGGTTCTGGCGGGGGAAGTGCGAGGCCCCGAGAACATCACCCATGAGCATCTCGAAGAGGTCGCGCGCAAGGCGGTGCGCGACATAGGCTATGAGCAGACCGGATTTCATTGGAAGACCGCCGATGTGTCGGTCTATGTGCATTCCCAATCGGCGGACATCGCGCAAGGTGTCGACGCCGCGGGCAACAAGGACGAAGGCGCGGGCGACCAAGGCATCATGTTCGGTTATGCCTGCACGGAAACCGACGAGCTGATGCCGGCGCCCATTCACTATTCTCACCGCATTCTTCAATCGCTTGCCGCGGCGCGCCATTCGGGCGCGCAACCCGAACTCGGCCCCGATTCCAAAAGCCAGGTGACCTTGCGCTACGAAGACGGTCGCCCCGTGGGCGCAAGGTCGATCGTGGTCTCGACCCAGCATGAGGAAGGTCTGAGCCAGGATGATGTGCGCGAGATCGTGCGCCCTTATGTACTGGGCGTCTTGCCCGAGGGCTGGATGTGCCCGGAAGACGAATTTTACGTCAATCCCACCGGCAAGTTCGTGATCGGCGGGCCGGACGGGGATGCGGGGCTCACGGGCCGGAAGATCATCGTCGACACTTACGGTGGCGCGGCCCCTCACGGCGGCGGCGCGTTTTCCGGCAAGGACCCCACCAAGGTCGACCGCTCGGCCGCTTATGCCGCGCGCTATCTTGCCAAGAACGTGGTGGCCGCGGGGTTTGCCTCGAAATGCACCATCCAGCTTGCCTATGCCATCGGCGTGTCCAAGCCGCTTGCCATCTATGCGGATTGTCATGGTACGGAAGAAGTGGATATCGCGCGCATTGAAAAAGCACTGCCGGAGGTGATGGACCTTTCCCCCCGGGGCATCCGCGAACACCTCTCTCTCAACCGGCCCATCTATGCCCGCACCGCGGCCTATGGCCACTTTGGCCGTGCGCCCGACCCGGACGGCGGGTTCACCTGGGAAAAACGGGATCTTGTCGACGCCCTCAAATCCCAACTCTCCTAACTCTTCTGAGTGCCGGGGGGGCGATGGCCTAAGGCGGCTCTATGGCCGCAGGCAGGCCTTTCGCCTGCGCGACCGCCAGGCGCGGCTCGTCAAAGACCTGCTGCCCCGGCTCGAGACTGACATTCCCGCGGAAGGGCCCATCGACCTGGCTGCTCTTTTTCCGGATACAGACGATGTCTGGCTTGAGATCGGGTTCGGCGGCGGCGAGCATCTCGCCTGGCAGGCCGCGCAAAACCCCGGCATGGGGCTGATCGGCTGCGAGCCCTTCGTGAACGGGATCGCCAAGCTCCTCTCCAAAATCGATGAAGCGGGCCTTGAGAACATTCGTATCTTCCCCGGCGATGCGCGGGTGTTGCTCGATCAATTGCCGGAGGCGTCCATCGGCCGGGCGTTTCTGCTTTTCCCCGACCCTTGGCCCAAGACGCGGCATCACAAGCGGCGCTTTGTGCAGCCTTATGTGCTTGATGCGCTTGCACGGGCCCTTAAAGACGGGGCGGTCTTCCGCGTGGCTTCTGACATCCCGGATTATGTGGCCTGGACTCTCGAGTGCATGATGCCGCGCGCGGATTTTTCTTGGACCGCGGAGGGCCCGGATGATTGGCGCGCGCGGAGCCCTGACTGGTCCGAAACCCGCTATGAGGCCAAAGCGGTCAAGGCTGGCCGCCGTCCCACCTACCTCGAATTCTGCAGAAATCAGAGGGTTTGAGGCGGGTTTCAGCCTCCCGGAAAAATCCTTGGACAATCGCGGCGCTTTGCCTATATTTCCCGCCACCTGATCGGGTGACCGGTCAGGATCGGTCAACTGACCGATGGCGTTTCCGGTTGAGGATGTCTGCTCCCGGATCCGCCGACCTCCTGACATTGTCGAAATCCTGAGGCCGGCGGGCAAGGCGGCTCCGCCCGCGCGCTTGTCGGTCAAGAACGGATGGACGCATGCCGGTGGAAACGGCTGACATTGTCATTGGTGAAGCGCGCGAGGTGGCGCAGCTGAGGGCCTTGCTTTGCCCCACGGCGGAAGGCATGGGCTATGAGATCGTGCGCATCCAGTTCATGGGCGGCGAGGGGCGCCGTACGCTGCAAGTGATGGCCGAACGGCCCGACGGCACCATGGATATCGGCGGGTGTGCGGAGCTGAGCAACGCCCTTTCCGCGGTGCTTGACGTGGAAGACCCCATCGAGGCGGCCTATGACCTTGAGGTCTCTTCGCCCGGCATCGACCGCCCGCTGACAAGGCCCAAGGACTTTGAACGCTACCAAGGCTTTGAAGCGAAGCTCGAAACTGCCGCGCCCGTCGATGGCCGCCGCCGCTTTCGGGGGACCCTCGAAGGGGTTGCGGGCGGGGAAGTTTTATTGCGCGCCGCGCTTGAGCCGGGCGCCGCGCCCCAGGTGCTGGGGTTTGCCTTCGGGCTCTTGAGCGATGCGAAACTGGTTCTGACGGATGAGCTTATCCAGCAGGACTTTAAGAAAGAACCTCAGGATACTGACTAAAACGTCATTACCCTGAATAAACCGAAACTCGATTGAGACTTAAACGACGAGGGAAGAACAATGGAGCATGAAAATGGCCACGCCAGCCGTTAGCGCCAACAGACTGGAACTTTTGCAGATCGCCGATGCGGTCGCGCGCGAAAAATCCATCGACAAGCAGATTGTCGTCGCCGCGCTCGAGGATGCCATTCAAAAGGCGGCGCGGTCCCGCTATGGCGTGGAAAACGACATCTCGGCGAAGATCGACCCTCAGACCGGCGAGATTCATCTCGCGCGGCACCTGCATGTGGTGGAGGTGGTGGAAAACGAAGCCACCGACATTACGCTCGAAGAAGCGCAAGGCCGCAACGCCTCGGCGCAAATCGGCGATATTATCGCCGAACCGCTGCCGCCCATGGATTTCGGGCGCATCGCTGCGCAGTCGGCCAAGCAGGTGATCGTGCAAAAGGTGCGCGATGCGGAACGCGAACGTCAGCACGAAGAATATAAAGACCGCGTGGGCGAGATCGCCCACGGTATCGTCAAGCGCGTGGAATACGGCAACGTGATTGTCGATCTGTCCCGCGCCGAGGCGATTATCCGGCGGGACGAAGTTCTGCCGCGGGAATCCTTCCGCAATGGCGACCGCGTGCGCGCTTACATCTACGATGTGCGGCGCGAGGTGCGTGGGCCGCAAATCTTTCTCAGCCGCACCCATCCGCAATTCATGGCGCGGCTTTTTGCGCAAGAAGTGCCGGAGATCTATGACGGCATTATCGAGATCCGCGCGGTGGCGCGCGATCCCGGTAGCCGCGCGAAGATCGCCGTGATTTCGAACGACAGCTCTATCGATCCCGTCGGCGCTTGCGTGGGGATGCGCGGCAGCCGCGTGCAAGCGGTCGTGCAGGAACTGCAAGGCGAACGCATCGACATTATTCCCTGGTCCATGGACCCGGCGACATTCATCGTCAACGCCTTGGCACCGGCGGAAGTTGCCAAGGTTGTGCTCGATGAAGACGCCCAGCGCATCGAGGTGGTGGTGCCGGACGAGCAACTTTCGCTCGCCATTGGCCGCCGCGGCCAGAACGTCCGGCTCGCCTCACAGCTGACCGGCTGGCAAATCGACATTCTGACAGAAGATCAGGAATCGGAACGCCGCCAGGAAGAATTCCGTCAGCGGACAGAGCTTTTCATGGAAACCCTCGACGTGGACGAGGTGGTGGCCCAGCTTCTGGTGTCCGAAGGCTTTACCGACCTTGAAGAGGTCGCTTACGTGGAGCTTGACGAGCTTTCCACCATCGAAGGTTTTGATGAGGAAACCGCGCAAGAACTGCAAACCCGCGCGCGCGAACATATTGAGGCGATCAACGCTAAACTTGAAGCGCGCCGGGTGGAGCTTGGCGTGTCCGACGATCTTGCCGCCATCGAAGGCATCTCGCCGCAAATGCTGGTTGCCATGGGCGAGGAAGGCGTCAAGTCGGTGGAAGACCTCGCGGGCTGCGCGACGGACGATCTCTGCGGCTATTGGGAAACCGTCGATGGCGAACGCAAGCGCGAGCCCGGCATCTTGGAGGAATTCGGCATCACGCCGGAAGAAGCCAACGACCTCATTATGTGGGCGCGGGTCACCGAGGGCTGGATCGAAGACCCCGCCGAGCTTGAAGAGGACGAGGCCGAAGACGAAGACGAAGACAGCGAAGACGGCCAAGACGGTAAAGAGAGCGAAGGAGAGAGCGACGTCTGAGGAGCGCACCCAACGCACCCGCCGGTGCATTGTCACCCGCGAGGTCTTGCCCGAGGCGGAACTGATCCGTTTCGTGGCGGGCCCGGACGGTGCCGTCGTGCCTGATCTCGGCGCGAAGCTGCCGGGCCGGGGCCTTTGGGTGCGCACCTCCCGTGATGTGGTGGAGACGGCGGTTGCCTGTGGCCACTTTGCCCGCGCGGCCAAGATGCAAGTAAAGGCCCCTCGAGATTTGGCCGCCCAGGTCGAAGCGGGCCTTACGGGGCGGATCAAGGCCGCGCTTGGGCTTGCCGCGCGCGCGGGCGATCTCGTGGCCGGGTTTGACCGGGTCCGCGAGGCCTTGCGGGCGGGCCAAACGGCGGTCTTGGTCGAGGCCGCGGACGGCGCCGCCGACGGGCGGGAGAAAATCTTGGCTCTTGCCCACGGTCTTGGGGCCGCGCCTCTCGTTCTGGGCTGTTTTTTGGGGCAGGAATTGGATTTGGCATTGGGGCGGTCAAATGTGATACATGCTGCGGTCCGTTCGGGGCGGCTTGCGGAAAAGCTGGGCTTTGATGCCGCCCGGCCCGCCGGGTTCCGGCCGCTTTGCCCCGCGGAATGGCGCTTGCCGCAAGGCGGCGCCGAACACGCCCC
>JANQLJ010000037.1 GCA_028280665.1 Alphaproteobacteria bacterium | reverse complement strand
GGGCTATGGCTTTCTTTCGGAAAACGCTGAGTTTGCCGAGGCCTGTGAAGCGGCGGGGATCGCCTTTGTGGGCCCTCCTGCAAATGCCATTCGTGCTATGGGCCTCAAGGACGCGGCCAAGCGCCTGATGGAGGAAGCGGGCGTGCCCGTGGTGCCCGGCTATCACGGCGATAATCAGGATGCTGATTTTCTGGCGAAGGAAGCTAAGAAGATCGGCTATCCCGTGCTCATCAAGGCGATTGCGGGCGGGGGCGGCAAGGGCATGCGCCGGGTGGACAAGGCATCGGGCTTCGCCGCCGCCCTCGAAAGCGCGTCCCGCGAGGCGGAAAAGAGTTTTGGCGATGGGCGCGTGCTGATCGAAAAATTCGTGGAGAAGCCGCGCCATATCGAGATTCAGGTTTTTGCCGATAGCCACGGCGAGGCGGTGTATCTTTTTGAGCGCGACTGCTCGCTCCAACGCCGCCATCAGAAAGTAGTGGAAGAAGCCCCCGCGCCCGGCATGACCGAAGAGATGCGTAAAGCTATGGGCGAGGCCGCCATGGCTGCGGCCAAGGCGGTGGGTTACCGCAGCGCGGGGACCGTGGAATTCATTGTTGATTCCTCCAAGGGCCTTCGCGCCGATGGCTTTTACTTCATGGAAATGAACACGCGGCTCCAGGTGGAACATCCGGTGACGGAGGAAATTACCGGCCAGGACCTCGTTGAATGGCAGTTTCTCGTGGCGGCGGGGGAGGAGTTGCCGTGCGACCAGCACGAACTTTTTATCGAGGGCCACGCGCTTGAAGTTCGTCTTTATGCGGAAAATCCCGCGAAAAAGTTTCTCCCCTCAACGGGCACGCTCCGGCGCCTCAAGTTCCCCGCGGAAGACGGGCACATCCGCATCGACACCGGCGTTGCCGAGGGCGACGCCATTTCCATCTATTACGACCCCATGATCGCCAAGGTGATCGCGTGGGATTCATCCCGCGAACGCGCCATCAACCGGCTTGAGGCGGCGCTGCGTGACCTTCAGGTGGCGGGGGTCACCACGAACGCGGCGTTCCTCGCCGAATGCGTGGACCACGCGGCCTTCCGCGCGGGCGATGTGGATACCGGCTTTATCGAAAAACACTTCGCCGATCTTGTGCCCGAGGACGCGGCGCCCGGCCCCACGGAAAAGGCCCTGGCCGCCATCGCGGTCCTCTGCCGCCGCCAGGGCGAAGCGGAAGCCGCCGCCGCTGCTTCCACCGAGCCCACCTCGCCGTGGGACGCGCTTGACGGCTTCCGCGTGGGTGGCGTGAGCGAGGAGCGCATTGCCTTTACCGGCGAGCACGGCTTTGAGGTGCCGGTGCGCTTTGAAGGCGGCGATGTGCGCTTCGAAATCGATGGCGTGGCTCTGGAGGTGGAAGGCGAGCTGTCCGATGAAGGCCTCGCCGCTGTAATCGATGGTGCGCATCACACGGCAGGGGTTCTTTGGCTGGCGGACCGGCTTGTGCTCATGCACCGGAGCAAGAGTTTCGAGCTGCCGTTTGAAAATCCGCTTGCGGCCGAGTTTGCGGAAGACACGGGCGCCGAAGGCCTTGCCGCCCCCATGCCGGGAAAGATTGTCTCGGTGCTCGCAAACGTGGGCGACAAGGTCAAACGGGGCCAGCCGGTCATCGTGCTCGAAGCCATGAAGATGGAGCATACCCTCGCCGCGCCTACGGATTCCGAGGTTGAGGCCGTCAACGTCGCCGCGGGCGATCAAGTGCTGGAAGGGGCCACCGTGGTCACCTTCGCCGCGTCATAGATTAGTATTCGCCCACCCGGCCTTGGCAGTGCCGCAATTTCGCATTATTCCCGAAAGTTGGCGGGTAAATGACCAAGAACCAAAGTGGGGTCTTCAATGACAACTCTGCGCGCAGTTGTGGCTGTAGCCGCCATTTCCCTAGCCGCCACGGCGGCCCATGCCCGCGAGCTTCCGCCGCTTCTTGAACGCGCGCTGCAGCAAGGCGAGGTCGCAAACCAGATCCGCTGGTCGTTCACGTCTTCTTTTGAGAACGACGACGTCTCGCTGCTCTTCCGATATGAGCCGCGCGGGGAAGCCGGCAATTTCACGTTGCTTGCGCCCGACGCGCTCGACGATACGGGCACGAGGGTGTTTGCCCGTATAAGCGAAGACGATGATGCGGATAGTGACCTGACCCACGAACAGGCGCGCGTGGTGATCGGCGATCAGGAGGTCCGGGTTGTTGAAGAAACCGACGAGTACGTGACCTATGCCGTGCGGCCGAACCCGTGGGACGATGTTGAAGAGGATCAGGCGGCGGTTTTCGAACACCTGATGGCGGAGCTGACGGTCAGCAAGACGCTTGAACAAATCACCCAGCTGCGCCTTTACAATCATGAGCCGTTTCATGCACGGCTTGTTGCACGGGTGGACCGGTTCGAGCAGATCATGCGCTTCGAGCCGGAGCCCACGACCGGCCTGCCGCTCATGACATCGCTCCGGCAGGAAGTCGAAGGCAGCGCCTTCTTCCGGCGCCTTATCCGCATTCGCGAGGAAACCTATCGCGATTTCAACCCGGTCGGACTGGAAGGCGGCGAAGCCTCCTGCGCCGCCACATGCCTGCAGGAGTTTCTCGCCGCCCAATGACACTTAATCTTATTAAGCTTTGCGTGGGCGTGGAGAAGGTCGATGAGCTCGCCCAGTGGCAATCGGGCTGGCGTGAAAAAGGCGGGATGGACGGCAAGGGCCGGGTCTGGCACACCACGCGCATGACGCCCAAGCGCCGGGATGAGCTTATGGACGGGGGCTCGCTCTACTGGGTCGTTAAGGGCCATATTCTGGTCCGCCAATTGCTTGAGGATGTGGAGCCGTTTACCGATGACGAAGGTATCTCAAGGTGCCATCTGGTGCTCCACAAGACTCTTGTGCTAGTGGAGCCGCGCCGTCACAGGGCCTTTCAGGGCTGGCGCTATCTCAAGGGCGAGGAGGCACCGCCGGACATCGGGAGATATGGCGCAAGGCGGGGGAAGGGCGAATTGCCGCCGCAATTGCGTGCTGAACTCAGAGATCTGGGGTTGTTGTAAGTCTGGCCGTCCGGTCATCATCAAGGGAAGCAAGTGTGAGCACGGAAGACATAACGACTGTCGCGGATAAACGCGACGTGGATCAGATGACGGCCGCGTGGGCCGGACTGGTGGTGTGCGGGCTTGTCGCCGCGATTATCTGGTACTTTGGCATCCGGGCCGTCGTGGCGGATGGCGAGGTCCAGACCAGCGCCACGAACTGCACCACCACCTACGGCGTGATCCGGCCCGCCGACTGCAACGCGCCTTAAGGCGCTCTCCTCAAATCTCAAGCGGAATATTGTCGATCAGCCGCGTCGCGCCGAGCTTTGCCGCGGCAAGAACGCGCGCGGGCGAGGTCACCGTTTCAAGGGGCGTAAGGGTCTCCGCGTCCCGCACTTCAAGATAATCGATGGGGTCAAAGCCCGCTTCGTGCAGGATGGCCAGCCCGGCCTCGCGCGCTTCGGTAATGGACGCGCCTTGTTTGATCGTGTCTGCCACGTTGTTGAGGGCGGCATAAAGCTGGCTGGCGCGGCGGCGTTCATCTGAAGTCAGGTACGCGTTGCGCGACGACATGGCGAGGCCGTCCTGTTCCCGCGTGGTTTCCCCGGCAACGATCTCGATACCAAGATCCAGATCGCGCACGAGTTTCTTCACCACCAAAAGCTGTTGATAATCCTTCTCGCCGAACGTCGCGATGTCCGGCTTTACCGCCGCGAAAAGTTTCGCCACCACAGTGACGACCCCGGCAAAAAAATGCGGCCGGGCGTCGCTCTCCAAACCTTCGGAGGGTCCGCTAACCTGGATGCTGAGATCGAATTCTTCCGGGTACATCTCCCGCGCCGCCGGCGCGAAGATCAGATGCGCGGGCCGCTTAGCTAATTTTTCTGCATCTTCTTGTTCCGTCCGCGGATAGGCGTCGAGGTCTTCGTGAGGCGCGAATTGAGTTGGATTGACAAAGATCGAAACCACGACCTTGTCGGCATGCCGGGCGGCAAGATCGACAAGGCTCAGGTGCCCTTCGTGCAGCGCCCCCATGGTGGGAACGAACCCGATGCGCAGCCCCTCCGCCCGCCAGGCGGTGACTTGGGCCTGCAAGTCCGCGATGGTGCGCGCAACGGGCAGCGTGTAGGTCTCGGTATCGAGGGGCATGGACGGACTCCGAAGAGGGCTCCAAATCGTGCGGCGCGCGAGCATAGTCACGCAAAAAATGCGCTGCAACAGGTACGGGTTTTGTGAGGAAATTTCGCGGGGCCCGCGCCCGCGAAATCCGCTTGCCTCCCGCCCGCGGTTTCGCGCAAAGTCCGGCCCATGACCACAGATGCCGATGACGACCGCGCCCTTCGCGCCCAGCGGGCGGGGCTCTATCTCCTTGATGAAACGAAGCTCGCCGAACGGCTGATCGCCGAGGCGCGGTTTTCGCCTGCCGAGCGCGAGGCGGCCGACCGGCTGGCGCGGCGGTTGACCGAGGCCTTGCGTTCCGGGCGGCACAAGGAAGGCACCATCGATGCCTTCCTGCAGGAGTATTCGCTTTCCAGCGAAGAAGGCGTGGTGCTCATGTGCCTCGCCGAGGCGCTGTTGCGCATTCCCGATGCGGCGACCGCGGACAAGCTGATCCGCGACAAGATCGGCTCGGCGGACTGGCAGAAGCACATCGGGAAGTCGGACTCACTCTTTGTCAATGCTTCCACCTGGGGGCTTATGCTGACTGGGGGCGTCGTCAACCTCCACAAGGACGCCATCGAAAATGTCCTTTCGTATCTTGAAAGCCTGGTGAACAAATCCGGTGAGCCGGTCATCCGCCGGTCCATGGTTCAGGCCATGCGGATCATGGGCCGTCAATTCGTCCTTGGACGGACGATGAGGGAGGCGCTCAATCGGGGGCGGGAGGAAGCCGGGCGCGGCGTTCGTTTCTCCTTCGATATGCTGGGGGAGGCTGCCCATACCCAGGCCGACGCGGACCGCTACTTCGAGGCTTACCGCAGCGCCGTTACAGACTTGAGCGAAGCCCAACCGGGAGGCACTGATGAAGATGTATTCGCGCGGCCTTCGATCTCGGTGAAACTCAGCGCTATTCATCCGCGCTATGAGGAAGCCAAGCGCGAGCGTGTGCTTGCCGAGCTTGTGCCCCTGCTGGCGCAACTGGCCGCCGAGGCGCGCGTGCATAACATTGGCCTCACCGTCGATGCAGAGGAAACCGAGCGGCTTGAAATTTCGCTTGAGGTGATCGCCGCCGTGATGGCAGACGGCCAGCTCGATGGCTGGAACGGCTTTGGCCTTGCGGTGCAGGCCTATCAGAAGCGCGCGGGCGCGGTGATCGACGGGCTTGCGGCGCTGGCGGCCCGGACCGGCAAGCGCATTCCCGTGCGGCTCGTCAAGGGCGCCTATTGGGATACGGAAATCAAACACGCGCAGCTTGACGGGCTTGAGAGCTATCCGGTGTTCACCCGCAAGGCCATGACCGATGTGTCTTACATCGCCTGCGCGCGCAAACTGCTCGCCCATCCCGCGTATTTCTATCCTCAGTTCGCCACCCACAACGCGCATACGGTGGCGGCGGTGCGGGCCATCGCCGGGGCGGACGCGGAATATGAAATGCAGCGCCTCCATGGCATGGGCGAAGCGCTTTACGACGAGGTTCTGGAGCGCGGTCTCGACCCGGACGGCCCGCGCGAGGGGACAGAGGTGCCCTTGCGCATCTACGCGCCGGTGGGAACGCACGAGGACCTGCTGGCCTATCTGGTGCGGCGGCTTTTGGAAAATGGAGCCAACACTTCGTTTGTGAACCGTCTTGCGGATGACGAAGCGCCGCTTGAGGAGATCATCGCCGATCCCATCGAGATGATGGCGGGCTATGCGGAAAAACCCCACCCACGCATTCCGGTGCCGCGCGATCTCTATCTGCTGCGGCTCAACTCGAAAGGTGTTTTGATTACGGAGCAAATCGTGCGTGCGCCTTTCATCGACGCGGGCCTCACGGCGGTTGCCGAACCGCTTACGGAGACCGCGCTGATCGGCGGCAAGCCCGACAGGTCCGGCGCGGAGCACACCATCAACAACCCCGCCGACCGCCGTGAGGTGGTGGGTTATGTCACCGAGACATCGGCGGAGGGGGTTCAGCGCGCGGTTGATCTTTCCAGCAAGGCGCAAATCGAATGGGACCGGTTTGGCGGCGCGGCGCGGGCGGATATTCTCGAACGCGCGGCGGATTTGTTCGAGCAAGAGATGCCTAAGCTCGTCGGTCTTTGCGTCAAGGAGGCGGGCAAGACCTGGGCCAATGGTATCGCTGATGTGCGCGAGGCGATTGACTTTTTGCGTTACTACGCTGAACGCGCGCGCGCCGATTTTGCGGGGCCCCAGCGCATGCCGGGCCCCACGGGCGAATCGAACGAGCTTGTCTTGCGCGGGCGCGGCACCTTCGCCTGCATCTCGCCATGGAATTTTCCGGTGGCGATTTTTACCGGCCAGGTCTCCGCCGCGCTAGCTTCGGGGAACGCGGTAATCGCCAAGCCCGCCAACCCCACGCCGCTCACCGCCGCCACCGCCGTGCACCTTCTCCACAAAGCGGGCGTACCCGCCGACGTGCTGCACTTCGTGCCGGGCGAGGGGCGCACCATCGGCGGGATACTTACGTCCGACGAGCGCGTGGCGGGGTTCGTCTTCACCGGCTCCACCGGCGTTGCCAAAACCATTCAACGGGGCCTCGCGGCGCGCGAAGGGGCCATCGTGCCGCTGATCGCCGAGACCGGCGGGCAAAACTGCATGGTGGTGGATTCCACCGCGCTGCCCGAACAAGTCACCGTCGATGTGCTCGCCTCCGCTTTCGACAGCGCGGGCCAGCGCTGTTCGGCCTTGCGCGTGCTTTTCGTGCAAGACGACATCGCGGACCGGGTGTTGCCCATGATTACCGGCGCCATGAACGAGCTGACCGTGGGCGACCCGGCGGATTATGCTACCGACATCGGGCCGGTCATCGACCGCGGGGCGCAGGAAACCCTTGAAACCCATATCGCGCGCATGAACCGGGAAGCCAAACTGCTGCGCAACATCGAACTTGGGCCTGAATGCGCGCACGGCACCTTCGTGTCGCCACACGCTTTTGAGATCGAGAACATTGATGTGCTCACCGGCGAAGTGTTCGGGCCCGTGCTTCACGTGGTGCGCTATCGTGCAGACAAGCTTGACGCCGTGTGCGATGCCATCAACTCCACGGGCTTTGGTCTTACCACGGGGGTTCATTCCCGCATCAAGGAAACCGCCCGGTTCATCCGCGAGCGTGTGCACGCGGGCAACATCTACATCAATCGCAACCAGATCGGCGCAGTGGTCGGCGTTCAACCGTTTGGCGGCGAGGGGCTTTCGGGCACCGGGCCCAAGGCGGGCGGGCCTTATTATCTGCATCGCATGGCCAAGGAAAAGTCCATCAGTGAAGACACGACCGCTTCAGGGGGCAACACCTCGCTGATGACCATGGGCGACGAAGCATGAGCGGAGAAACAGCCGCCCTTGAAGAAAACCTCTGGGGTCTTTGGGCTCATTTCGGGCGCGGGCTGGACAGCCAGTTGATCGACACGCTGGACCTCATGTGGTTTGAGACGCCGATCCGGTCCTTGCCCTACAACGCGGTCATGCGTTCGCGGATTTCGGACGAGGCAGAGATCGATGCGCGCTTTGCCCACTTCAAGGCGGCGGACAAACCGTTCCTTTGGCTCGTCCATCCCAGTGCTGAGCCGGCGGACCTTGACCAGCTTTTGGAAGCGCGCGGGTTTCAGGAAACCGAAATCTGCCCCGGGATGGTGATAGAGATGTCTGCGCTCGCGCCCGCGGGGCCCGCGCCCGAAGGCATCCAAATCCGCGAGGTCCTTTCCGGCGATGATGTAAACGCCATGATCGACTTTGTGATCTGGCGGTGGGATGCGCCGGAGGCCGCAGCGGCCTATCTGGATTCGGTGAGGGCGCAGCACCGCATCGGCGAACCCGGCTCGCCTACGCGTGTCTGGATGGCCTGGAAGGACGGCCAGCCGGTGGCAAAGGCCATCACTTATGAGACCGAAGGGGTCATCGGTCTCTATGGCGTTGCCACGCGGCCCGAGGCGCGCGGGGCGGGGCTTGGCCGCTATATCTGTCTTCACGCCCTTCATGAAACCGACGCGGGCCGGGGCTTGCTCGGCGTGTTGCACTCCTCGCCCATGGCGGTGAGCCTTTACCGCAAAATGGGCTTTCGGGAGGTGGCGCCTTTCCGGCTCTTTACTGCGGGCAGCTTTCACATCTAGCCAAGCAAGTCCGCCACGTAGTCCGCGATGGCAAGGCACGAAGTGAGCGCCGGGCTTTCAAGCCCGAAAAGATGCACATGGCCCGGAACGCCATGGGCCTCGGGGCCCAGGATGCGCCAGTCTTGCGGCGGGTCGCCGGGCCCTTGGGTCTTGCAGCGGATGCCTGCGTAATCGGGGTGGAGCGCACCATCTTCAAGGCCAGGATAGTAGCGCCGCACCGCCTCATAGATGCCCGCAGCAGCATTGGGGTCCACGTCGTAGTTTTCTTCCTCGACCCAGGCGTGGTCGGGGCCAAAGCGCGTCTGGCCCGCAAGATCGAGCGTCAGGTGAATCCCCAGCGCCGCCGCGTGAGGGGTGGGATAGATCAGTGTACGGAAAGGTGAGGGGCCCGTAAGCGAAAAGTATTGCCCCTTGGACATGTAAAGCGGGGGCACTCGGTTTTGCGGAAAGCCCTCAATCCCGCGCGCCATGCCTTGGGCGCCGAGCCCTGCGCAGTTGATCACGTTCCGCGCCCGCACGAGGATCTCTTCGCCGTTCTGAGTAAAGCGGAGCTCCGTGCCGCCCGCCGCGAGAACCTCGCCGCCCTCCAATGGCGCGCGGCAAACAAGCCTCGCCCCATGGGTTTCGGCTTCGCCCAGGATCGCCAGCATCAGCCCGTGACTGTCGATGATCCCCGTTGAAGGCGACCAGATGGCGGCGGCAGCCTTGAGGGCGGGCTCTCGGGCCATGGCGTCCACACCGCTTAGAAGCGCGAGGTCATCGACACCATTCACCGCGCCCCGTTCCATGATCTCGTGCAGGGTGGGAACTTCATGGTCTTCGCTTGCGACGATCAGCTTGCCGGTGCGCCGGTGTCCCACGCCGCGCGCTGCGCAGAAGTCATAAAGCTGGTGCTTACCGGAAACGCACAGCCGCGCGCGCAAGCTGCCGGGTGTGTAATACATCCCCGCATGGATCACCTCGCTGTTCCGCGCGCTCGCCACCTCGCCGAAGGCGCCCCGCGCCTCGAACATGGTCACCTCGTGTCCGCGCAAAGCGAGCGCCCGCGCGATGGCGAGACCCACGACGCCCGCGCCGATCACTGCGGTCTGCACAGAGAAGGTTTCCATGGGGTTTGATTGAGCCCGATCAAGACGCGAGGTCAAGCTGAACGCCTAACGATAAGGCCTAGCGCCGGACGGCGAGGTTCCAATCGACGGAATTGATGGGCTGGCAAGCGTAGCCGGTTTGGGCGAGCGAGGCGCAAACGGAGACAGCTTCATCCTGGCTCATGGGGCCAAATCCGGCGGTGAAACTCACCTGCTCGGCGCCCTCGGACGGAAGCAGTGCGGCCATGCCCCAGGTCAGCTGCGTGGGCGCGGTCGCCGCCACGCTTTGCAATCGCCGGTCCGCAAGTTCGGGGGAAAGGAACTCGCCGACTTCAATGCCCCAGCCGGTGGGATAGGCCGGATCGATGTCGCCTGCGGGAATGGCTGAACCGTTCGCGGCGATCTGTGCACCCATGCCAACCCGCTGGTGTTCGCCGCCATTGGTTCCCAAGCCGGGGTCCGTTCCGGATGCGGCGAGCGCGGCCAAATCGTTCACCTCCGCGCCCGCGCGGGTCAGCGGCTCGCGATTACTGTCCGGGTGCAATGCGGGCATGGGCATGTTTTCAAATTCTTCCGGTATGGCCGGATCGGGTCTCATGGCGGGAGCAGCAGAAGGCGCAAGACTGGCCATCACGGTTACCGTGGCGGGCTCGCCCGGGGATGGCCGCAACATGGGGCGCACATTCGATGAAAAGACGCGGCTGCCAAAGAACGGGTTTTCGCGCAGGCGGGTGAAGTTGAGATCGAGTATCCGCTCCATCTCCCGGTCGCGCCGCGCCGCGGTCCGCCCGCCAAGCACAATGCCGACAAGGCTGATGCCGTCGCGTTCCACCGTGGCAATCAGATTAAAGCCCGAGGCGCGGGTGTATCCGGTCTTAAGGCCCGTTGTGCCGTCGTAATCCTCAAGCAGGCTGTTGTGCGATCGCCAGGTGCGGCCGTTATAGGTGAAACTCTCTTGGCTGAAATAGTGCATGTGCTGCGGAAAGTCGCTAGCGATGCGCATCGCCAGAATAGACAGGTCCCGCGCCGTGCTTCTTTGCCGCTGGTGGGGCAGGCCCGACGCATTTTCAAACCGCGTCAGGTTCATTCCCATTTCACCGGCGCGTTGGGTCATGCGTTGGGCGAAGCGCCACTCCCGGTCCGCCAGCGCTTCGGCGACGACCACGGCAACGTCATTTGCTGATCGCACGACAAGCGCCTGAATGGCATCGTCAACGGTAATGGTCGAACCTGTCTCCACGCCGAGCTTCGAGGGCGGCTGCCCCGCTGCACGCGAGGAGACGTGAAGCTCGTCGTCCAGCTCAAGCCGCCCCTCCTCAATGGCTTCAAAGAGCAGGTAAAGCGTCATCAGTTTGGTGAGCGAGGCGGGGTAGCGGCGCAAATCGGCATTGCGCGAATAAATGACATCGCCCGTGTCGGCGTTCATGACGAGGGCGGCGTAGCGGGAGTTGGCTTGGGCGGGCACCGCGCTCGCGAGGACCAGCGCGGCTGCCATGACCGCTGCAGCGACCACAAGCGAAATTCGCGCAAATACCGACCTCAGCGATGTCCGGGCGGGCCTCGCCATTGTTGCTCCCCAACACAGTTTCCGGCGGCCCTCAGCTGACCTGGCCGACCCAATGTGGCAACCGTTTCATCCTACAGGATTTCGACGCGTTCGTAAGCCAGTCAGGTTTGGATTTCCGAAATTAAGGCCCGGTTAATGAAGCGGGAAAAAGGGCGGAAGGCGGGGGGCGGTGCACCGCGGCCCCACAAAGCCCCTCATTCCCAGAATTTGTGCAATGCACAAAAATCATCCTTGACTTTTTGCACCTGCGAACGTATCTCTGCCCTTGCGTAATGATGCTGCACCGCACAATAACAGGTCACCAGTGCGGGGTAGGGCAGCATTTATAAGGTTTATCAACGGGTTAGGACAAAGGGCATATCCCATGGCAACCAAGACGAAGACCAATGGCACGGCGGAAGCCGTCGAAGAAGCCTTCACGGCGGGCACCGAAGCGATGAAAGACGGCTTCGAGAAGGCTCTCTCGGGCTACGACGAGTTTGCCGGCACCTCCAAGGAAAACATCGAGGCTTTTGTTGAGGCCATGACCGCCTCTCAGAAGGGCTTTGAAGCCATCAACACCGAGGCGCTGACCTATTCCAAGCAAGCGCTGGAAGACGGCGTTGCCGCCGCAAAAGCCGCTTTTGCCGCGAAAAACGTACAAGAGCTGATCGAACTCAACAGCACCTACACTAAGTCGGCGTTCGACGCCTATATCGGTGCGGCCACCAAGATCGGCGAGCTTTGGACCACTGCCGCGAAAGACGCCTCTGCGCCCATCAGCGCCCGCGTCAACGCGACCGTGGAAACGGCCCAGCAAGCGGCCAGTAAGTAAGTTCCTCCTCACCTCCCTTTGAGGTGAACTTTCGAAGGGTCCCGGCCATCCTCCCGCCGGGGCCCTTTTCTTTTGCGTAAAGCCTTCCAATGATTGCCCGATTTCATATTTAATTAGTCAGGAAGCGCGACAGTCGCCTTGTCGGTGCTGGCGCGCGCGTGTGACTGAATCGGATGATCGATGTCGGACAAAACACCGAAAACGCCGGACGACGAGTTCGAGTCGGGTGTCGTCACCAAGACGAAGCCCAAGACCAAGCGTCCGCCGCTCTACAAGGTGTTGTTATTGAATGACGACTACACGCCCATGGAGTTCGTCGTTCACATTCTGGAGCGGTTCTTCAATAGAGGCAGGGAAGACGCGACGAGGATTATGTTGCATGTGCACCGGAACGGGGTCGGAGTTTGCGGCGTCTATACCTATGAAGTGGCGGAAACAAAGGTTGCCGCCGTCACCGAATTCGCGCAACGTCATCAGCATCCCCTGAAGTGCACAATGGAAAGGGAGTAAGTTTGCGTGCCCACGTTTTCTGAGAGTTTCGAGCAGGCGTTTCACCGCTCACTGCAATATGCGGCGGAGCGCAATCACGAGCACGCAACTCTCGAACACCTTCTGCTTGCCCTCACCGAGGACGAAGACGCGCTTGGGGTCATGGACGCATGCGACCTCGATGTGGATCTGCTCCGCCAGGAACTCATTAGCTATATCGACAACGATCTCACCAATCTCGTAGTGCCCGGTTTGCAGGAACCATCGCCCACCATCGGCTTTCAGCGGGTGATTAAGCGCGCGGCAATCCACGTGCAATCGAGCGGAAGGGATCAGGTCACCGGCGCGAATGTGCTTGTGGCGCTCATGAGCGAGCGCGAGAGCCCGGCCTACGCCTTGCTCGAAGAACAAGACATGACGCGCTTCGATGCGGTCAACTTCATCAGCCATGGGGTCGCCAAATCCGCCGGCAAATCGGAGAGCCGGCCCATCAGAGGCGCGGAGGAAGAAGAAACCGGCGAGGACGTGGTCAAAAAGGGTAACGATGCGCTTGAGGCCTATTGCGTCAATCTCAATGAAAAGGCCAAGGCAGGGAAGATCGACCCGCTGATCGGCCGCGACGCGGAAATCGAGCGTACCATTCAAATCCTCTGCCGCCGCCAGAAGAACAACCCGCTCTTCGTGGGCGACCCGGGCGTGGGCAAGACCGCTATTGCTGAGGGCCTTGCCCGCCTTATCACCAAGGCCGACGTGCCGGATGTGCTGAAAGATGCCACCATCTTCGCCCTCGACATGGGGACGTTGCTCGCGGGCACGCGCTATCGCGGCGACTTCGAGGAACGCCTCAAAGCGGTGATCAAGGAACTTGAGGATTACGACGGCGCAGTTCTGTTCATCGATGAAATCCATACGGTGATCGGCGCGGGCGCCACCTCAGGCGGCGCCATGGATGCCTCGAACCTGCTCAAGCCGGCGCTCCAGTCGGGCACCATCCGCTGCATGGGCTCGACGACCTACAAGGAGTACCGCCAGCACTTTGAAAAGGACCGCGCGCTCGTCCGCCGCTTTCAGAAGATCGACATCACCGAGCCCACCATCGACGACGCCATCAAAATCCTGAAGGGCCTCAAGCCTTACTTCGAAGAACACCACAAAGTGAAATACACGAACGATGCCATCAAGGCGGCGGTGGAACTTGCGGAAAAATATCTGCATGACCGCAAACTGCCCGACAAGGCGATCGACGTGATCGACGAAGTGGGCGCGAGCCAGATGCTGCTCGCTGAATCCAAGCGCAAGAAAACCATCGGCGTCAAAGATGTGGAAGCGGTGCTTGCCAAGATGGCGCGCATTCCGCCCAAAACGGTTTCCAAGTCCGACACCGAGGCGCTCAAGGATCTCGAAACCAACTTGAAGCGCATGGTGTTCGGTCAGGACGAAGCCATCGGCAAGCTTTCGGCCGCCATGAAACTTTCCCGCGCAGGCCTGCGCGAAGCGGAAAAGCCCATCGGCTCGTTCCTCTTTTCAGGGCCCACCGGCGTCGGCAAGACCGAGGTCGCGCGGCAGCTCGCCTCGGTCATGGGGATCGAGCTTCTCCGCTTCGACATGTCCGAATACATGGAGCGCCACACGGTGAGCCGCCTTATTGGCGCGCCCCCAGGCTATGTGGGCTTTGACCAGGGCGGGCTCCTCACCGACGGGGTCGATCAGCACCCGCACTGTGTGCTGCTGCTCGACGAGATCGAAAAGGCCCACCCGGATCTTTTCAACATCCTGTTGCAGGTGATGGATCACGGCAAGCTGACCGATCACAACGGCAAGAAGATCGACTTCCGCAATGTGATCCTGATCATGACCACCAATGCGGGGGCGCAAGACCTTGCCAAAGCGGCCATCGGCTTTGGCCGAGGCAAGCGGGAAGGCGACGATCAGGACGCGATCAACAAGCTCTTTTCGCCTGAGTTCCGCAACCGGCTCGATGCCACCATTCCGTTTTCCAGCTTGCCGGACGACGTGGTTTATAAGGTGGTCGAAAAGTTCGTCATGCAGCTTGAGGCGCAACTGGCCGACCGCAACATCACGTTTGAGCTTACGGACGATGCGACCCACTGGCTGGCGCGCAAGGGCTATGATGAGACCATGGGCGCGCGGCCCCTAGCCCGCGTCAACGAAGAGAACGTCAAACGCCCGCTGGCGGAAGAAATCCTCTTCGGCAAGCTCGCCAAGGGCGGTAATGTGCGCGTGATCCTCGAAAAAGACAGCGACGGTGCGGACAAGATCGGCTTTGACATCGAGCCTACCCCCGAGCGCAAGCCGCGCCGTAAGGGCAAAGGCGGCCGCAAGAAAGCGGAAACCGTCGACTAGGCGCCGCCCAGCTTGGCTTTGATCTCCGCCGCCAGCGCCGCCAGCTCCTCATCATCCGCGCGCACCGTATGACCGTGACCGGGAAGGCCCGCGCCCTCCCACCGCGGAATGATGTGGTAGTGAATGTGAAAGACGGTCTGGCCCGCCGCCGCCCCGTTGAACTGGGCGATCAGTATGCCATCCGGTTCAAGAGCGGCGCGGACGGCCTTTGCAACCACTTGCGTCTTGCCTATGAGCTTCGCCGCCCAATCCGTTGATATGTCGAAGAAATTTTCCGCCTCGGTCTTGGGAATAACGAGCGTGTGCCCACGGGCCTGCGGAAAAATGTCCATGAAAGAAAACACCTCGTCATCTTCATAGACTTTATGGGCGGGCATTTTGCCGCGCAGGATCTTGGCGAAGATGTTTTCGGGATCGTAAGCCATCGCGCGCCTCCTTTGCCCCTTAAACGTCGCGCGGTGGCGTGCCCCGGTCAAGCGTCAGAGGTCAGGCAGCAAGCGCGAGGCGGTCTTGGACTTGCGGCAGGAACCCTTCGAAGATGATGTTGTCCACATGGCGCGAGACTTTCGCGGCAATGGCGTCGCTCTCCACGGTCCACGCGAGAACGGGCAGGCCAAACATGCGCACGCGCTTGGCCGCCCAACTGGGAAGCGCACCCCATTCGTAAGCCACGAAATCGGGCTTGGAAATGTAATTGAGCAGCATGTGCCGCAGGCAAATCTTGGCCATGGCAGGGATGCGTTTTGGCGCCAGCTTACGGAAGTCGAGGGCGAGCTGCCCGCGGGTGATCTCCTGCGTGTTCTCCGCAAACCAGCCCATGGAATAGGGGTTGAACGATTGCACCGCCGCCGGTCCATTGTAGCCTGTGAGCAGGTTTGCCACCCGGGCTTCAAGCCGCCCAACGCGGCGCTGGCGGCTCTTGATCTCAACCAGAATGGGCACGCGGCCCGTGATCTGATCGAGCACGTCACCGAGGGTAGGAATGGTCTCGTGACTGTCGAGCAGTTTGAGCCCCGTCAGTTCATGGGCATTGCGGCTCCCGAGCCGTCCCCGCGTACCGGTCATGCGGTCAAGGGTGCGGTCATGAAAGACGATGGCCTCGCCGTCCGCTGATGCGTGCACGTCAAGCTCGACGGCATAACCCGCCCGCGCGGCCGCTTCGAACGCGCTCGGGGCGTTTTCGATGCATCCCGCGGCGGCACGGTGAAGCCCGCGATGGGCGATAGGCACTGAACGCAGCCACTCCATGGCGCGGCATTTAGGCGATTCATGTGACAGTTTTTTGGGTGGATCCTTGCGGTTTTCGTTAACCTTTCTAACCCTTCCGGAATGGCGTGTGACGCTGAAGGGCTTCGGTGTCCTCCGCAACGTATTCTCTTTCCCGTTCGAGATAGTCCGCCACCGCTTGGCGGAAGCCTGCATCGGCAATCCAGTGGGCGCTGTAGGTAGTCACCGGAACGTAACCGCGAATAAGCTTATGGCCCCCTTGCGCGCCTGCTTCCACGCGGGCGAGCCCGCGCGCAATGGCGAAGTCAATGGCCTGATAGTAGGCAAGCTCGAAGTGAAGGAACTTGTGGTACTCGGTGCAGCCCCAGTAGCGCCCGAACAAACAGTCGCCGCCGATAAAGTTGAGCGCACCGGCAACGGGGTGGCCGTTGCGTTTCGCAAAGATCAAAAGAATATGCTCCGCCATGACCGCACCGGCGAGAGAGAAAAACGCGCGCGTCAGATAAGGCCGGCCCCATTTGCGCGAGCCCGTTTCCTGATAGAAGACCCAAAACGCATCCCAATCAGCTTCGGTGATCTCGGCGCCCGTCAGCCATTCCACTTCAAGGCCGTCTTCGAGCGCCCGCTCGCGTTCTTTGCGGAGGGTCTTGCGCTTGGCAGAGGTCAGCTCGCCCAAAAAATCTTCAAAACTGCCATATCCGCGATTGAGCCAGTGAAACTGCTGATCGGTCCGTTGAAGAAATCCAAGCTCCCCCACCGCTTGCCATTCGTCTTCGGGAAGAAACGTGATGTGGGCTGAGGATAGCTCGTTTTGCTCAACCATCTGCACAAGGGCGGAGGCGAGCGCTGTCCGGTAAAGGGTCTCGTTTTCGCCGGGCATGACAAGAAGGCGCGGGCCCGTCGCAGGGGTGAACGGAACGGCACATTGCAGCTTGGGGAAATAGCGGCCGCCCGCGCGCTCGAAGGCGTCGGCCCAGCCATGGTCGAACACGTACTCGCCCTGGCTATGGGCTTTGAGATAGGCGGGTGCGGCGCCCCGTACCTCGCCGTCTTGTTCGAGCAGCAGATGCGCCGGCGACCAGCCGGTTTCCGGGCATACGGAGCCGCTTTCTTCCAGCGCATTCAGAAACGCATGAGAGACGAACGGGTTGTAGGGTTGCCCCGGCGGATTGGCGAGGGCATCCCATGTGGCGGGCGGCACGCCGGTGATGGACGGCAAGCTGCGGGCGGTAAAGTCAGGCATGTGTCTCCGCCATCTCTGGCAGCGGAGGACGAAAGCCCTCGAAGATCAGATTATCCGCATACGGTTTAATGCGGTCCCAGGTTCCGGCATCTTTCACGGTCCAGGCCAAAACCGGCAAGCCCAGTGTTCTTGCGAAATGCGGCCCCAGTGCCGGTAATGCCTTGTAGTCGTAGGCAATGAAATGCGGGCGGC
>JANQLJ010000031.1 GCA_028280665.1 Alphaproteobacteria bacterium | reverse complement strand
AACCCCGCCACCATCATGACCGACCCGGGCGTGGCGGACGCCACCTATATCGAGCCCATCACGGCGGAGTTCGTCGCCAAGATCATCGAGCGGGAACAGCCCGACGCCCTCCTCCCCACCATGGGCGGGCAGACGGCGCTCAACTGCGCGCTCGACCTTGCGAGCCAGGGCGTTCTTGCCGAGCACGGGGTCGAGCTGATCGGCGCCAACCGCGAGGCCATCGACAAGGCCGAGGACCGCGAGCTGTTCAAGATCGCCATGGCGGAGATCGGGCTGGAGACGCCGCGGTCGGCCCTCGCCCATGACAAAGACGAGGCGCAAGCCGCGCTCGACAAGATCGGGCTACCCGCCATCATCCGGCCCTCGTTCACCCTGGGCGGCACCGGCGGCGGGATTGCCTATAACGTCGAAGAGTATTTCGAGATCGTGGGCGAAGGCCTCGCCGCCTCCCCCACCACGGAAGTGTTGGTGGAAGAAAGCGTGCTCGGCTGGAAAGAGTTCGAGATGGAGGTGGTGCGCGACAAGGCTGACAACGCCATCATCGTCTGTTCCATCGAGAACCTCGACCCCATGGGCGTGCACACGGGCGATTCCATCACCATCGCCCCGGCACTGACGCTCACGGACAAAGAATTTCAGATCATGCGCGACGCTTCCCTCGCTGTCTTGCGCAAGATCGGGGTGGAGACCGGCGGCTCCAACGTGCAGTTCGCGGTGAACCCGGCGGACGGGCGGCTGGTGGTCATTGAAATGAACCCGCGCGTCTCGCGCTCCTCCGCGCTGGCTTCCAAGGCGACCGGCTTTCCCATCGCCAAGGTCGCGGCCAAGCTCGCCGTGGGCTACACATTGGATGAGCTCGACAACGACATCACCGGCGCGACCCCTGCCTCGTTCGAGCCCACCATCGATTACGTCGTTACCAAGATCCCGCGCTTTGCGTTTGAGAAGTTTCCGGGCGCGCAACCCAATCTCACCACCGCCATGAAGTCGGTGGGCGAGGCCATGGCCATCGGGCGCACCTTCCAGGAAAGTTTTCAAAAGGCCTTGCGCAGTCTCGAAACCGGGCTGACCGGCTTTAATGAGATTGCCATCCCCGGCCTTGGTGAAGGGGACGATGAAAACGCCATCTTCACCGCCCTCGCCCATCCGACCCCCGAACGCATTTTGCAAGTGGCACAGGCCATGCGGCTCGGCATGGGGCTCGACAAGATTTACGAGGCCTGCCGCATCGACATGTGGTTTCTTGAACAGATCAAGGAGATTATCGATACGGAAAACGCCGTCCGTGACAACGGTCTGCCTGCGGATGAAGCCTCCTTGCGCGCGGTCAAGGCCATGGGCTTTTGCGACAAGCGCCTGGGGCAGCTAACGGACCGCGACCCCCTTGCCATCCGCGACGAACGCCACGCCCTCGGCATCTATCCGGTTTACAAGCGCATCGACACCTGCGCCGCCGAGTTCGAAGCCAAGACCCCTTACATGTATTCCACGTATGAGACCGCCTCGTTCGGAGATGGTGCAGCGCCCGACTGCGAAGCCGGCGTCACGGACAAAAAGAAAGTCATCATCCTGGGCGGCGGGCCCAACCGCATCGGCCAGGGGATCGAGTTCGACTATTGCTGTTGCCACGCGGCCTTTGCCCTTTCGGATATGGGCATCGAGTCGATCATGGTGAACTGCAACCCCGAAACTGTCTCCACCGATTACGACACCTCCGATCGTTTGTATTTTGAACCGCTCTACGGCGAGGACGTGCTGGAACTCATTGCCAAGGAACGTTCCAAGGGCGAGCTGTTGGGCTGCATCGTCCAATTCGGCGGGCAGACGCCCTTGAAGCTCGCCAAGGCGCTGGCCGCCCATGACGTGCCGATCCTCGGCACGCCCTTCGATGCCATCGACCTCGCCGAAGACCGCCGCCGTTTTCAGTCGCTGCTCAAGGATTTGGGCCTCAAGCAACCCAACAACGCCATTGCCCGCAACCGCGAGGAGCTGTTCACCCGCGCAAGCGAGGTGGGCCTGCCCGTGGTGGTGCGCCCCTCGAACGTTCTGGGCGGGCGCGGCATGGAGATCGTGCATGACGAGCCGCACCTGGCGCGCACCCATGTGGTGTCGGACAAGTTCGACTGGGATGAAGAAGGCCCGGTGCTGATCGACCAGTATTTGCGCGACGCGACCGAAGTGGACGTGGACGCCCTAAGCGACGGCGAGAACGTGTTCGTCGCCGGGATCATGGAACATATCGAGGAAGCGGGCGTTCATTCCGGCGACAGCGCGTGTTCGCTGCCGCCCCATTCCTTGGGGCCCGACATCATCAAAGAACTTGAGCGGCAGACCGTCGCCCTCGCCAAGGCGCTGGGCGTGGTGGGCCTGATGAATGTTCAGTATGCGATCCAATTGGATGAAATTTTTGTTCTGGAAGTGAACCCGCGCGCCAGCCGCACGGTGCCGTTCGTCGCCAAGGCCATCGGCCTTCCTGTCGCCAACATCGCGGCGCGGCTGATGGCGGGCGCGAAGCTCGCCGAGTTTGACTTGCGCCCCGCCCAGCCCGGCCACATCGCGGTCAAGGAAAGCGTCTTTCCCTTCCGCCGTTTTCCGGGCGTCGACACGGTGCTGGGCCCGGAGATGCGCTCGACCGGCGAGATCATGGGGCTCGACACCAAGTTCGGCCGCGCCTTCGCCAAGAGCCAGCTTGCGGGCAGCACCAAGGTGCCGGCAGAAGGCACGGCGTTCGTTTCGGTCAAGGAGCGGGACAAGCCGCTGATCGTGAACGCGGTGCGCGAGCTGGCGCGGCTTGGGTTTTCCATCATGGCGACGGGCGGTACCGCCGATTACCTGGCCGAACAAGGGATCGAGGTCGCACGCATCAACAAGGTGCTCCAGGGCCGCCCGCATATCGTGGACGCCCTCAAAAACGGCGACGTGCAGCTTGTCCTCAACACAACCGAAGGGGCGCAAGCCCTGGCGGATTCGCTTTCGATCCGGCGCACCTCGATGATGCAGCGCGTTCCTTATTACACAACGGTGGCAGGGGCTTATGCGGCGGTGACCGCCATTGATGCGGTGCAGAAGGCAACCCTTGAAGTCGCCCCCCTCCAATCCTACAATTAGCGCGCACGTGGCAGAAGGCGCCGCGGCCCATGGCGAAGGCCGGTTCCCCCAATCTATGACCGGCGGGCGTGGGCAGCGCTTTTGACGACAACGAGCCACAAACCCGCGGATACCGGCCCAAAGATGGGATTGCCCCGGAGGGGCATTGAGGCAGGCGGCGAAGGCGCCGCCGGGCCGGCCCCTTTTGAGTCCCACGCGGGGAGAGGGAATTGGAACGTAGTTAGAAGGTTGTGAGGCGAAAGACCCTTCGATGGAAAGACTGCCCATGACGGCCGAGGGCCATGAAGCCCTCGAGACCGAACTAAAGAATCTGAAATCCGTGGAACGCCCTGCCGTCATCAAGGCGATTTCCGAAGCGCGCGAACACGGCGACCTTTCGGAGAACGCGGAATACCACGCGGCGAAGGAACGCCAGGGCTTTATCGAAGGCCGGCTGATCGAGCTTGAAGACATGCTCGGCCGCGCCGAGGTGATCGACCCCAAAACGCTCACCGGCAATACGGTGAAGTTCGGCGCGACGGTCACCGTGGTTGACGAAGACACCGACAAGAAATCGGTTTACCAGATCGTCGGCGATCACGAAGCGGACGTGGCGGCAGGCAAGATTTCCGTTTCCTCGCCCATCGCCCGCGGGCTGATCGGCAAGGAAAAAGGCGACGTGGTGGAAGTGAACACCCCCGGCGGCGGCCGCTCTTGGGAAATTCTGAAAGTGACGTTTAAGTAGTTTCCCCGTTCGTTATTCGGGACTCGGACTATCCCCATACGTCATGCTCGGGCTTGACCCGAGCATCTACTGCCGTTTCTGCGATTGTGGAGGAACGAGTAGATCCTCGGGTCGCGCTGCGCTTGCCCGAGGATGACAAATCAAAAACCTACCCGTCCACGGGCACGCCGGGTTCGGTTTTGGTGGCGCGGATGGTAAGCGAGGTGCGCACCGTCCCCACGTGCGGCGCGGCGGTGAGGTTCGCCGTCAGCCATTCCTGAAAGGTGGGCAGGTCCGGCGCCACGACCTTCAGCAAGAAGTCGTATTCGCCGTTGAGCATGAAGCACTCGCGCACCATGGGCCATTCGTTCACTTGCGCTTCAAATTCCTTGAGGTCGTGGTCGGACTGGGTCTCCAGCCCCACCATGACAAAGACGAGCACGTCATAGCCCAAGGTATGAGGGTCGAGCTGGGCGTGGTAGCCCTGGATCACGCCGCGTTCTTCGAGTGCGCGCACCCGGCGCAGACAAGGCGGTGCCGAGATGTCCACGCGCCGCGCCAGCTCCACATTGGTTATACGCCCGTTCTCCTGAAGCTCGCGGAGGATTTTCTTGTCGATATTGTCGAGTTTGCCTTTGGCCATGGGGGTCTGACCTGCCCTCGTTCTGACCCGAAACACGGGTTGGATGTTTGGGTAATAATCTTGCGCGGGCATTCAAACCATTCCGTTAGGGTATGGCAAGCGGAAATTCTTTGCTCGCCTCTACCCCCCGAAACCGCTAGACATCCCGCCCATATGAGCGCACCCCCACCCATATGCTGGGCCCTTTCCGACGGCCGGAGGGGTATGGAAAACCAAGTCCTGGCCTTGGCCGAAGCGGTTGCGGGCGCGGGTGATCTGGAGGTGGTGCTCAAGCGCGCGCAGGTGGCGCCGAGCCGGGCCTGGATGCCCGAGGCCCTGCTCGCCTCGCCGGTGGCGAACCCCGCCGCCCATCTTGCCCCGGGGTCCGACCCCCTCGGCCCCCCGTGGCCGCACATGCTGATCGGGTGCGGGCGCGTTGCCGCCGGGCTTTCGGTCGCCTTGCGCGAAGCCGCGCGCCATAAAGGGCAGAAGATTTTCACCGTGCAATGTCAGGACCCTCGTATCTCGCCGGCGTTCTTCGACCTTGTGGTGCCGCCCGCCCATGACGGGCTTGTAGGCGAGAATGTGCTGCCGATCTTGGGCGCGCCCGGCCGCGTCACACCCGCGCGGCTTGAAAAACAAGCGGCCAAGTGGCGCGCCTCAGTCAGCAACCTGCCGCGCCCTCTGGTGGCGGTGCTGATCGGCGGCACAAGTCACGCTTATGACTTTAATGAACAAGCCGCGGGGGACCTTTGCGACAAGCTGACCGCCTTGCGCGAGGCCGCCAATTGCGGGCTTGCCATCACCGCCTCGCGGCGCACCGGAGCTGCCAATGCCAGGATACTCCGTACACGGCTCAAGGGCGAGGGCATCTGGTTCTGGGACGAAGAAGGCGAAAACCCTTATTACGGGATGCTCGCCCTCGCCGATCATATTGTGGTGACGTCCGACAGCACCAACATGGTGACGGAGGCCGCCGGAACCGGCGCGCCGATCCATGTGGCGCACCTCCCCGGCGGCAGCAAAAAGTTCCGCCGCTTCCACCGCGCCATGGAAACCCGTGGCTTCACACGGCCCTTTGACGGTACGCTTTCAAGCTGGACCTATGAGCCGCTCAACGAAGCCGCGCGCATCGCCCCGCGCATCCGCGCGCTTGCCGGGCTTCGCACGGCGCCGGCGCCCGCGCTGAGTGCGGTGTCTGATTGAGAAGTGAATCGTACCCTCTGGCCGATTTGCGCCATAGCGCAAGAAGGACCAGAGGGTCTGGCTGCCTGTCATTTTGCTGCAACGGGAGCCAGATGCTCTGGTCAAGCCAGAGCATACTGAATCCCGCCAAGCCCACGCTCCCTCCAGGTTCCCCCCAAAATTTCCTCCCCGCACCTCTTGAAATCTTTTTAGAATAATTCTATGTCGCATCAGTCAGCCGCAGAAACCCTACGAAACTGCGCCGTGAAAAACATAGGAGAGTTCTTTATGAGCGTGCTTGTCGGCCGCAAGGCCCCGGATTTCACCGCCCCCGCCGTTCTGGCCGATGGCGATATTGCCGACGACTTCAATCTGAGCGCCTATCTCGAAGGCAGCTACGGGATCGTCTTCTTCTGGCCGCTCGATTTCACCTTTGTGTGCCCTTCGGAAATCCTCGCCTATGGCCACCGCGCCCCGGCGCTTGAGCGCCTCAACACCAAGCTGATCGGTGTTTCCATCGACAGCCAGTTCACCCACAACGCCTGGCGCAACACGGCCGTGAACGAGGGCGGCCTTGGCCCCGTGCCCTTCCCCATGGTGGCGGACCTGCGCCGGGACATCGCCGAAAGCTATGGCATTCTGCACGACGATGGCGTGGCCTACCGCGCCACTTTCCTGATCGACCGGGAGGGCGTGGTGCGCCACCAGCTTGTCAACGACCTGCCCCTGGGCCGCAACGCGGACGAGGCGGTGCGCATGGCCGAAGCCCTGCAATTCCATGAAGAACACGGCGAAGTGTGCCCCGCCGGCTGGCGCCCGGGCGAGGCGGCCATGAGCGCGACGCCCCAAGGGGTCGCCCGCTACTTGGCCGAACACGCCGAGTCGCTCTAGCACCGGGCGCAAATGATACCTACCTTCAGGGGCCGGCATCCAATCCCGGCCTCTTGATCCTGGTCCCCGGCACTTGGGAGAGTCTTATGAGCGAAACGCGCCACGAAAAAGTCATCGTCGTCGGCTCCGGCCCCGCGGGCTATACCGCCGCCATCTATGCGGCGCGGGCCATGCTGAAGCCCATCATCATCGCGGGGTTAGAGCCGGGCGGGCAGCTCACCATCACCACGGACGTTGAAAATTATCCCGGCTTTGCCGACGTCATTCAGGGCCCCTGGCTGATGGAACAGATGAAAGCGCAGGCCGAGCACGTGGGCGTCGAGGTGGTGAGCGACATTATTACCGAAGTCGATCTTTCGCGGGCGCCCTTTATGCTGAAGGGTGACAGCGGCGTCACTTACACTTGCGATGCGCTGATTATCGCCACGGGCGCCAAGGCCAAATGGCTGGGCCTGCCATCGGAAGAAAAGTTCCAGGGCTTCGGCGTCTCCGCCTGCGCCACCTGCGACGGCTTTTTCTACCGCGAAAAAGAAGTGGTGGTGGTGGGCGGCGGCAACACCGCCGTCGAGGAAGCGCTGTTTCTAACGAACTTCGCCACCAAGGTGACCCTGCTCCACCGGCGGGATGAATTGCGCGCGGAAAAAATCCTGCAAGACCGGCTCTTGAAGCACCCCAAGATCGAGGTGGTGTGGGATACGGTGCTGGAAGAAATTCTGGGGACGGACAATCCCCCAGGCGTGACCGGCGTGCGCGTGCGCAACGTCAAGTCCGGCGAGACAAGCGAGATCAACGCCGACGGCGTTTTCATCGCCATCGGCCACGCGCCCGCGACGGAGGTTTTCAAGGGCCAGGTCGAAATGAAAGACGGCGGCTACATCGTCACCGCGCCGGATTCCACCGCCACCAACGTGCCCGGCGTTTACGCGGCGGGCGACGTGACCGACGAGATTTACCGCCAGGCGGTAACCGCGGCGGGGCTGGGCTGCATGGCGGCGCTGGAAGCGGAAAAGTTCCTGGCCGCGGCCGAAGCGGCGGTCCAGGCGGCAGAGTAAGCGGCTTTTCGCGGGGTTTTGGCGCCCCGCGTCCCTTTATGGTAAAAGTGGCGCAGACAAGCGAGGGGACCACTCATGAGAAAACTATGCGCGGCAGCGGCGGCAATATGCTTGGCTGCCGGTATTACCGGGGTGCAGGCCGCCGACGAGCGCGGCCATCTTTCCCTTTACGGCGGCATGTACAGCAATGACAGCACCGATGACGGCTCGGGCGATTACGCCTTTGGCGGCGCCGACACATCGTTCGGATTCGACATCGCCAATGGCGTGCGCTGGGACATGGATCTCATGTTCGAGGCCTATGACTACAACAGCGCCGACAACCAGTTTGAACAGCCCGAATATACGGGGCTCATCGGCGGGCATCTAGGGTTTACGCCCTATAACGGCGTCTATTGGGGACTGCTGATTGGTTATGCGTATAGCTGGCTGCATGACGAAGACAATTACTCCATGTGGATGATCGGCCCCGAGGCGCAGACCATGGTGAACGATACACGACTGTTTGGTCAGGCGGGCTACGGTGACGCTATACAAACTGACGGCGAAGAAGAAGGGTTTCAAAGCGGCTGGTTCGTGCGCGTGGGCGGGGAGCATTATCTTTCGGATAACACGTTCATCGGCGCCGAAGGCACCTATGCGGAAGCCAGCCCCTATATTGACGGCAGTTGCACCGGCAGCGGCTGCAATGACAATGGCGAATTTTATGGCATGACGCTTCGCGCCGAGACCCGCATCCCCAACACGGACGTGAATGCGGGGCTTTACTTCAGCTATAATTACTATGACTCCACCACCGAGAACGACACCATCGACGAACGCATCTTCGGCGTGCGCTTTACCTACCGCTTTAACAACACCTCGGCCCGGGCCGCGGCGCAGGCGGGCGCGTCGGTGGGGCTGCCGCTGGTGCCGATCTACGCCAATGGTTGGGCGGAACAGATCGACTGATCCTTTACGGGTCTTGCGGGTTCAAGACCCTAAACGAAACAAAAGCCGGGGCGCACGCCGCTCCGGCTTTTTCATTGTTGCGGGCTTGCCGTGCCACCCCGCCCGCTTCTGGTAACTGGCCCGCGAATCCCTATATTCGCGGGCATGGACTGGGACAAACTCCGCACCTTTCACGCCGTCGCCGAGGCGGGCAGCTTCACCCATGCGGGCGAGCTTCTGGGCCTGTCGCAATCGGCGGTGAGCCGACAGATCTCCGGTCTTGAAGAAAGCCTGGGCGCGGCGCTGTTTCACCGGCACGCGCGCGGGCTGTTGCTTACCGAACAGGGCGAGCTGCTGTTCAAAACCACCCAGGACGTGCTGGCGAAAATTTCCACCGCCGAAGCAATGCTGACGGATTCAAAAGAAAAGCCGCGCGGTGAGTTCGTCGCCACCACCACCGTCGCGCTCGGCACCGTGTGGCTGGTGCCGCGCCTTAAGGAGTTCGCCGAGCTTTACCCCGACATTCATATCAGCTTGCGCGTGGATGACCGCGACCTTGACCTCGCCATGCGCGAGGCGGACGTGGCCATCCGCTTTCACGCGCCGCAGCAGCCGAACCTGATCCAGCGCAAACTCTTCACGGTTCAGTATCATGTGTACGCCTCGCCGGAATATATCGAGAAGCACGGCGCGCCGAAGACGGCGGCGGACCTCGACAATCATCAGATCATTACTTACGGCGACGGCACGCCCCATTACATTCGCGATGTGAACTGGCTGGCGCAGGTGGGCCGCCCGGGTAAGAAGCCGCGGCATTCCGCCTTGCGTATCAACAATATCTACGGCGTGCGCCGCGCGGTGGACGAAGGCATGGGGATCGCCGCCATTCCTGACTACCTGGTTGAGGACGGCAGCAAGCTGGTGCGCATTTTGCCGGACATCGAAGCGCCCCAGTTCGACACCTACTTTGTGTACCCGGAGGAGCTGCGCGCCTCGAAGCGCGTTTCCGTGTTCCGCGATTTCCTGGTGCAAAAGGCGCGGGAGTTCGGCTATTCCGCGCGCCACCCCGGCATTGCCGAAAACCATGCGGAGAGCGCATAGCCGCATCTTGGCTATGACAATTGTCCGGCAGCGGGCGCGGCCTTATCTCCTCTCTTGAAGGCGTCGAACATTGGCGCCCTGGCGGCTCCGACCTCCCTCCAAGAACCAAAGAGCCGCTTTGCCGTGCGAGCCCCCTAATCTGCGCAGCATCCTCCCTACAGCAACTCACCCCCGCGTGCGTACCGCGCGGGGGTTTTTGTAACCGGGGAACGGGCTAGATCGAGTGTTTCGCACAGATGTTCAGAAACTGATCAAGAGTAACCACATGCACTCGCACAACTTCTTTGATCTCCGAAGCCTTGTCATGAATCCGTCGATCCTCCGTAATGAAGTAGCCACCATACTTTGCGGATTCAAAGACGTGATCTGCATCAGCAGAGTGTTGGCCAGGTTGCGCATTCCCTTGCATTATTCTGCGAACTTGATTCCGCTGATTGATCTCAATTGATGTAAGCGATGTCGGTACAGAGAAAATTTGGGCACTTGCCAATTGGCGTGCGATCGCAGGGGTGTTGGGGTGACTGAGTTCCGCACGAACAGTGTGAGGAACCACAAGTGATACCTCACCGCGCTCCCAAATTTCCAAGAGCCTGCTTACCAGAAGGTCTCTTGAAGACCCATCCAAACGAAGGATGTTCGCGTCAACTGAGCAGTTCACATACCGGGGGTCATACACTTTAGTATTTTAACATATTCGTATAGCGGGCGCACCTAATGCCACAAGTCCTCGCCGGTGACCCCATCATAGAGGTGCGCGACGTACTCGCCGTAGCCGTTGAAGAGTTGCGTGGGCACGCGCGCCTCCACGCCGAAAAGTTCCTCGGTCGCCTGGCTCCAGCGGCGGTGGGGCACCTCCGGGTTCACATTGGCCCAGAAGCCATATTCGCGCGGGCCCACATTTTCCCAGAAGGTAAGCGGGCGCTCGTCGGTGAAAGTAAAGCGCACGATCGACTTGATGGACTTGAAACCGTACTTCCACGGCACCGCCAGCCGTAACGGCGCGCCGTTCTGCGCGGGCATGGCGCGGCCGTAAATCCCCGTGGCGATGAAGGCGAGATCGTTCACCGCCTCCGCCATGGTGAGGCCTTCCACATAAGGCCAGGGATAGCCCGGCGCGCGCTGGCCGCTCGCCACCTGGCGGTTCATGAACGTTTCCATGCGGACATAAGTGGCCGACGAAAGCGGCCGCGCCCAATCGATAAGCGCCTTTAGGGGAAAGCCCGACCACGGCACCGCCATGGCCCAGGCCTCCACACAGCGGTGACGGTAGAGCCGCTCTTCCAGCGGCATCTGCCGCACGAGGTCGTAAAAGCTGATGGTACGTTCTTGTTCCACCATGCCGTCGATGGTGACATCCCACGGGGTCAGGGGCAGGTTCTGCGCGTTGCGCCAGATGCGCTTGTGAGAGCCAAATTCGTAGAAATTATTGTAGGTTGTGGCGAGGTCTTCGCGTGTGATCTCACGGTCAAGAACGAAAGTCTCGTTGCGCGGCACGGGGTAAAGGCTCTCCGCCTCGGCGCCGCCCGTCAGGCCGGTGCTGATGCTTGCGCCGTCGCCTTGTGCCCGCGCATCCTCCGCCGGGCCGCAGCCCGCCAGCAGCGCCGCGCCAGCCGTGGCAAGGCCGCCCATGAAATGGCGGCGGTTGAGGTAAACGCTTTCCGGCGTTGCCTGGGCCTCGGGGATTTCCCAGCCTTTGGGGCGTTTGATGAGCATGGGGGTGCCCTCCCTATCTCACGGCACTGGTGATTGGATAGATGCTAGGGCGGGCTGGTTACGGTTTCGAGGTCAAACCGCTCACCCCTTTGTGAATGGGGGGAGTTAACTGAGCGATCCCGCAAAGCGCTGGATGCGCTGGCAGGCGTCTTCCAGCTCCGCCGTGGACGCCGCATAGGAAATCCGGAAATGCGGCGAAAGGCCGAAGGCTTCCCCCGGCACGGTGGCGACCCCTTCGGCCTCCAGCAATGCAGTGACGAAGTCCCCTTCGGTTTCCAGAACCTTGCCCTGGGGCGTCCGCTTGCCCAAACAGCCTTCGCAATTGGGATAGACGTAAAAAGCCCCCTTGGGCGTGCCGCAAGTAATGCCCTTGGTCTGGTTGAGCATCCCCACCACCAGATCGCGGCGGCTTTGAAAACTCGCCACCCATTCCTTGAGATAATCCTGCGGGCCATTGAGCGCCGCCACCGTGGCCCATTGGGAAATCGACGAGGGGTTCGAGGTGCTTTGGCTTTGGATCTTGGTCATCGCCTTGATCAGCGGCGCGGGACCGCCCGCAAAACCGATGCGCCAGCCGGTCATGGCGAAGGCCTTGGACGCGCCGGACATGGTGAGCGTGCGTTCGTAAAGCGCGGGGTTCGTCTCGGCGATGGTTGAGAATTCAAAGCCGTCATAGACCAGGTACTCGTAGATGTCGTCGGTAAGAATGTGAACGTCTGTATACTTTTCCAGCACCGCGCCCAGGGCCTGCAAATGCTCTTTCGGATAGGCGGCGCCGGAGGGGTTCGACGGGGAATTGAGGATCAGCCACTTGGTCTTCGGCGTGATGGCGGCTTCGAGATCGGCGGGGGCGAGCAGAAAATCGTTTTCCGCCGTGCACGGCACAACCACCGGCGTGCCCCCCGCGAAAGCCACGATGTCCGGATAGCTGACCCAATAGGGTGCGGGGATGACAACTTCATCCCCTGGATTAAGAGTGGCCATGAGCGCGTTGAAAATAATCGCCTTGCCCCCGGGCGCGACGATGATCTGATCGCGCGCGTAATCGAGGCCCGAGTCGCGCTTGAACTTGGCGGCGATGGCGTCTTTAAGCTCGGGGATGCCGTCAACGGCGGTGTATTTGGTCTCGCCCCGGCGGATGGCGTCGATGGCCGCTTCTTTCACGTGATCCGGCGTGTCGAAGTCGGGCTCGCCCGCAGAGAGCGCGATCACGTCGCGGCCTTCGGCCTTCAGCTCGCGCGCCTTCTGGCTCACCGCGATGGTGGCCGAGGGCTTCATGCGGGAGAGACTGCCGGAAAGAAACGCCATCGCAATTGATCCTTTTGGCCCAAGGAAAATCGAGCTAGTCTTATAAGGGAGTCGCACCGCCGCGCGAGGGGGAAATTGCCGCATTGGCGGCAAAACTCGGGTTTTGACATGCGTCGCACGGCACTTGCGTTTTTTGCCGCTTTCATGTGTTCCGCCGCCGCCCAAGAGGCGGGGCCAGATACCGCGCAACAGGTTTGGCGTGCGCCCACGGGCACCTACGCGCTCGACCCCCAGGCGGTTTCGGTGACCATGACGGCCAATCGCTTTCTGATGGCGCCGCTGCAGGCGCGTTTCGGCACGGTTGCGGGATCGCTCACTGTGAACGATACCGCCGAGCTTAACCGGCTGACCGTCCATATGGCGGCGGGCGATCTTTCCGCCAACGGGCCTATCGTGGAGCGCTTGCTCACGGGCGAGGATTTTCTGAACGCCGCCGTCCACCCCACCATCACCTTCGCGGCAGAAGGGTTTAATGTTTCAGAAGCGCCTACCCGCGTCACCGGGGACCTCACCATGGCGGGGGTCAGCCACCCGGCCATGTTCGACACCCGGCTCGACGGGTTTGCCCACGATCCCGCGACGGGGACCTTGCGCTTGCGCTTTGTGGCAGAGGGGACCCTGAACCGCTCCGACTGGGGCATGACCGGCTATCGCGGGCTCGTTGCCGACAAAACGTCCATCCGCATCGAGGCGGAGTTCGTGCACGCGTCTGGTGATTAACCGGCACCCAACCAGGCAAGGCAGGCGGCACGGGTCTCGTCGGTCAGCTCCTCCATCAGGAAAAGCTGCGGGATGGTTTCGGTCTCTTCACTTTGCGGCTTGTAGGTGATGGTGAACGGTTCGCCGTCCACCCCCACGAAAACCGTCGCGTCCGTTTCCGGGTCGCCGAAATTGGGAACCGAATAGCCGCCAAAGCCCATGCCGTCGCGCAAGGTGGCGTTCCAGGCGGGGCCCCCTTCCCGCACGCCGGTCACGACGCGCGTCTCAAAGCTGGCGTTTATGTCAAAGCCCATGTCGAACACCGCGAATTCCGTATCGCGCACGTCGAAGCAAGGGCCGAACATGCCTTGTTCGATGGGGACCATGGCGCCTTCGACCACGAATGCCCGGTGATCTTCCGCGGCGGTGCCGAGCCCCGCGGCGGCGGCCGCATCGACAATGTGGCCGGGGGAAAGGCTCCGGGTCTCGCCCGCCGCTTTTATGGCGCGGGCTTCGTCGAGAAGGCTGAAGAGCACCGCATCGAGGCCGGCGCCTTCACTGTTTGCGGCCATGAGCTGCGCGTTCCAGCGCGCGGCAATGAAACGCCCGCGCTGATAGGGCAGGCGCCGCAAGTCGCGGTCGCTCCAGAACCATTCGACCACCTGATCCACCAGCGCGGTGCGCGCGGGCGAGCGGTAATAGCCGCGCAGCGCACCGTTCACTTGGTCCCCATAGGCTTCAAGATCGATCAGCCCGCCGCGGAGCAAGAGCAGCGAGGTGTAGTAATCGGTAAACCCTTCGCTGAACCAATAGATCGCCTCTTCAGGGTCCGCCATTTCCCCCAAACCCGACGGCGTCCAACGGTGCTGAAACTCGTGGGCGGCGAGGGTCTGGTACGCTTCGAGTTCCACATTCGTGGTGGCGAACAATGCAAAGGCATCCACCAGGCCCGTGCCCCCGTGGGAGGACGATTGTTCTTGACCCTCGGCGCGGTGAAGCGGGATGAGCGTCACGAGCTGCGGGGCACTGCCGTCTTCCCGCCAGAACGCGCGCAAGGCCGTCACCACCCGGGCCAGCATGTTGGCGAATTCCGTATCGCCAAAGGGCCAGCTTCCCCGGACCGCGATGTTGAGCGGCGCGGGGCCGGTCTCGCGCGCGATCAAGCGGAAGTCGCCCGCAACAAACAGGCCCGCCTGCAACCGGTTGAGCGGCGACCGCGCGGTGCGCAGCTCCCGCCCCACGCCGAAATTGTCGGCAATGGTCCAGTCGGGCGGCAGGTCCGACCAGTCCAGCGTCAAATCGACCTCCGGGTTTTCCCCGGGCCAATCGTCCCATTGAGGCAGGGCCCAAGCGGCCCAACCGATCAGATGTACATAGTCCGGCTGAACCACCGGACGGTAGGGGTTGCCGCCGCTTGGTTCCGGCACCCCTTCCCAGTCCTGGGACAAGCGGTAGCGGATATAGACCTCGGCGCCTGGCTCGTGGATCACTTCCAAAACGCTGGGGCTGTCCGTGGGCTGAAGTTCCGTGTCCGCCGACAGCGCCTCGATATCAGACAGAGAGTTATAGAGCTCCGACTGCCCGCCCCAGTCGTTCGGCAAGCCGAGCCAGGTGGACCCGTCGCCATCGCCGGTAAAGCGCATTTCAATCAGCAGCGAGGGTTCGACATGTCCGCTGTCGAACGTCATGGCATAGGCAAGGCGGGGCGGGTCCGGCGGACCGGCTGGTTCCTCAGTTGCGGGATTGCACGCGGCAAGGCCCAGCGCCGCCGCCAAAAGAAAAACGCATCTCATGACGGAGCCTAGTTGGCAGTGTTGCTTTCCACCACGTCGCGCAGGTTCAAGAGGCCTTCTTCATAGTCGGCCCCCACCAGGCTATCCATCATCAGGCCCATATACCGCGCGATGGGGTTCAGCCCCATGTCCGTGTCGAAACCCCACGTCACGTCGGTGGCGCCTTCCATGGGCTGAAGATCGAAAAAGGCGACCGCCTGGCCCTGGGCGCCAAAGTCCAGATGCGTTTCAAGCCGGTTGGGAAAATCGCTCAAGATGATCTCTTGCGTGCCGCTGCCCACCTGGTCGTTGCCTTCCCAGCTCATGCGCGCGCCGACGCCCGAGGGCGGGCCTTCGTAAGTATAGACCGCGTCCGGGTCGCGGTCGGCCCAGGGCGACCACTCGTTAAAGCGCCGGTAGTCATTCAAATACGGAAAAATCGCCTCCGCCGAGGCATTGATGGTGAGCGTGCGCTCCACATGGACGTTACGCGGCGTAAGATACGCACCGCCAACGATCACCAGGATCAAAACAACAAGACCAACAAGAACATTACGGAGCATTTCGTCTCCCTCCCCGGATTTAGAGGTGCGCAGCGAAGCACGGCAAGCGGCCCGCGGGCAAGTCCGGCCTCGGACCCTTTCTATGGCCCCCGCGTGCCAAGAGCCTTGCTTGCCGGACGGCCCCTATTGTATATGAGAATAATTATCACCTGCAAGATCAACCACACCCAGGCAAGAGAAACCTCATGACCACTTCGGCGAAATACAGCGGCGTCGCCATGGCGCTTCATTGGATCGTTGCCGCGCTCGTGCTCTACAACATTTTCTTCCCGCCCGAGCCCGGCGACGTGAGCCCCGAAGTGCGGGCACAGATCACCGCGCTCCATGTGGGGCTGGGCCTTATTATCATTATACTGATGGCTTTGCGCCTCTTCTGGCGCGCGGGGCACCATGCCCCCGCCCTGCCCGAAAACCTTGCCGGATGGGAGCGCAAGTCCGCCCGCGCCTTGCATTGGCTGCTTTACCTGATCGTGTTCCTGATGATCGGCTTTGGCTTTGCGACGGCACTGCTCGCGCCCTATCCCGCCGCTGGGTTTGGCGTGGTTCCCGTGGCGGGCTTTGTCACCGTGAGCGAGAGCACCTGGGAGGTGGTCAAGGAAATCCACCACACGGGCAACAAGGTGCTGCAGGCGGTGGTCTATCTCCACATCGCCGCCGCGCTCTATCACCACTTCATCAAGAAGAACGGCGTGCTGACCTCCATGCTACCCTGGGGCGGCGCGAAGTAGCCGCCCCGCGACTTCCTTGTTGAGCCGCGCGGCATAGAGGAAAACCTTCCTCTGGCCAGTGCGCCCGCGCGCGCCTACATTCCCCCCATGTCCGCGACCGAATCTGACATCCCGCTCCAGCCCCTCGCGGGCTGGGTGCCGCACCGCCCCGACCGCCCGGAAAAGACCGAGGGGGGCGTGCGGCTTGCCATCGAATCCGAGTTCGCGCCCAAGGGCGATCAGCCCGAGGCCATCGAGCAACTGGTCGAGGGCGTCGATGGAGGCGAGAAGGATCAGGTGCTGCTGGGCGTTACCGGATCGGGCAAGACCTACACCATGGCCAAGGTGATCGAGGCGGCCCAGCGCCCCGCCCTGATCCTCGCCCCCAACAAGACCCTGGCCGCCCAGCTTTACGGCGAGTTCAAGAACTTTTTCCCCGGCAACGCGGTGGAGTATTTCGTTTCCTACTACGACTACTACCAGCCCGAGGCCTACGTTCCGCGTACGGACACTTATATCGAAAAGGAAAGCACCATCAACGAGCAGATCGACCGCATGCGCCATTCGGCAACGCGGGCCCTGCTCGAACGCGACGACGTGGTGATCGTGGCTTCGGTTTCCTGCATCTATGGCATCGGCGCGGTGGAAACTTATTCGGAGATGACCGTCACCGTGAAGCGGGGCGCGAGCATCAACCAGCGCGATCTGCTGGCGGACCTGGTGGCGCTCCAGTACAAACGCAATGACGGTAATTTCTTCCGCGGCACCTTCCGGGTGCGCGGCGACGTGATCGAGATTTACCCCGCCCACCAGGAAGACCGCGCCTGGCGGCTGTCGCTCTTCGGCGACGAGGTGGAAGCGATCACCGAGTTCGACCCCCTGACCGGGCAGAAGACCGACGAGCTCGACTTTATCAAGCTCTACCCCAACAGCCACTACGTGACGCCGCGGCCCACGCTCACCCAAGCGGTCAAGTCCATCAAGGTCGAGCTGGCCGAGCACCTCAAAATCCTCAACGCCAACGGGCAGCTTCTTGAAGCCCAGCGGCTCGAGCAGCGCACGCAGTTCGATCTTGAGATGATCGAGGCCACGGGCTCCTGCCCCGGCATCGAGAACTATTCGCGCTACCTGACGGGCCGCAAGCCGGGCGAGCCGCCGCCCACCCTGTTCGAGTACCTGCCGGAAAACGCGCTGGTGTTCGCGGACGAAAGCCACGTCACCATCCCCCAGATCGGCGCGATGTATAGAGGCGACTTCCGCCGCAAGAAGACGCTGAGCGACTATGGCTTCCGCCTGCCCTCTTGCCTCGACAACCGCCCCCTCAAGTTCGAGGAGTGGGACATGATGCGGCCCCAGACCGTGTGCGTTTCCGCGACCCCGGGCCCGTGGGAGCTGGCGCAGACCGGCGGCGTCTTTGTCGAGCAGGTGATCCGCCCCACCGGCCTCATCGACCCGCCGGTGGAGGTGCGCCCCGCCACATCGCAAGTTGACGACCTCATCGCCGAATGCCGCAGCGTGGTGGCGCAAGGCTATCGCGTTTTGGTCACCACACTGACGAAACGCATGGCCGAGGACCTGACCGAGTACATGCACGAGCAGGGCTTGCGCGTGCGCTATATGCATTCCGATATCGACACGCTGGAACGCATCGAAATCCTGCGCGACTTGCGCCTCGGCACCTATGACATTCTTGTGGGGATCAACCTGCTGCGCGAGGGCCTCGACATTCCCGAATGCGCGCTGGTGGCGATCCTCGATGCGGACAAGGAGGGCTTCCTGCGCTCGGAAACCTCACTGGTGCAAACCATCGGCCGCGCCGCGCGCAACGTGGACGGCAAGGTTATTTTGTATGCGGACGATGTGACCGGCTCCATGGACCGCGCCATGAAGGAGACCGACCGCCGCCGCGCCAAGCAGCTCGCCTATAACACGGCCAACGGCATTACGCCCGAGAGCGTGAAGAAGAACATCAACGACATCCTGGGCAGCGTTTACGAGCAAGACCATGTGCGCGTGGATGTGCCGGCGGCGGGCTTTGCCGAGGACGGCGAGCCCTTCATCGGGCATAATCTGGAAGTGCATATCAAGGGGCTTGAAGAGAAAATGCGCGCCGCCGCCGCGGACCTGGAATTTGAGGAGGCGGCCCGCCTGCGCGACGAGATCAAGCGGCTCCAGGAAACCGAACTCGCCCTCCTCGACGACCCCTTCGCCCGGCAAGAAGCGATCCGCGAACGGACGGGCGCGGAGGCGCCGAAGGGTTCACGTGCCGCGGCGAAAAAAGCTGGGAAGGGGCGGAGGAAGCGAAGGAGGAGTTAAGGAGCGGAATCCCAAGGCAAACGGATAACCATTGAGGGACCAAAAATGTTGCCAAACTGGAGTGAATCAAAGAGCGCGATGAACGCCGCAATTGAGATGCGTATGCAGGAAGAACGAGCCAAACGAACACCCGTACCACACCAAAACAACACTCACATTCTTCATGAAGGGCATGAATTTAATATCAAGTATCCCGACGGCAGGGTGGATGTGGTACCTCTGCAATCTGCGGAGGCCTTCCAAAACTTTCCCATCTCCGAAATGGATGAGGCAACAATCGAGGATCTTTATAGGATCGCAGACAATATTGGCGAGCAACTAGCAAAACAACAGTCCGAACACTTCTATCAAGAAGTAACAAAGGCTTCAGATTCCCCAGGAAGTTCAATTGTGCTTGGAAAGGGTGAGCCAACCCCACAGATGATCTATGAAATGCTGGAAAAGATACCAGGAGAATACGATTCTGAGGGCAGGCCACTGACTTCATTTGTTATCGGACCGCACATGACCGAAATGATAAAGGATTTGGAACGTGAAATTGAGTCCTCACCAGAATGGAAAGCAAAATTTGACGAATTAGAATCCAGAAAGAGGCAAGAATTCCGTGATCGAGAAGCTGCTCGAAAACTGGTTGGATAATATCAATGAGCGCGGGTATCAATCGGCTTTTTGCATGGGACTCGCCGCAAAGGGTTTTAAGATTATTCACAGTACTAGGCACGCACCAATCGAATTAGGCAAAGACATTATCGCCTTAGACAACGATGGCGCTCTAATCGCTTATCAGTTGAAAGGAAATCCAGGACAACGATTGTCACTTCGGCAATACTCAGATCTTCAACCACAGATTCAATTACTCAAAACTACAAGCGTTTTTCATCCTTCTATAGAGCCTGGCACCCCGCACCAATCTGTCTTGGTGACCAATGGCAATATTGAGGAGGAAGTGCAACTGGCTATTGCGCAAATGAACCAAAACGAAGTCAATGCAGGTTATCCAGATCGCACCCTCCAAACTATGTCACGCGGGGAATTATTGCATCTACTGCGAGATGTAGCCCTACAGGTTTGGCCGGAGAAAGTTGGTGATTACTCTCTACTTTTCGAATTGCTCTCCGAATCGGGTGATGGAATGTTTCCTACCAAGAGGTTCTCGGCATTGCTGCAGTCGATACTGACCTTCGAGGGAAAAAAGCTTCGCTCAGCAGAATGTACGCGACAAATCTTTTCTGCAGCGATTCTTACAGCTCTTGTGTTGAAGAACTTCTATAACCAGAACAACAACTACGCTTGTATCTCCGGGTGGGTCACGCTGTTCATGCACGCGGTAGCTCTTTGTGAGCGAAATGCTCTTTCAGTTGCAGGGGGGCGTCAACAGTTTTTTGACCTCTGCGTGTCAGAGGTCAGCTCACTCCTGGAGGAGCTCGTAGTTGAGGCTTTAGACGCGTCTAGTTTCGTTCGCAATGAGATGGCTGACATTGTATTTGTGCGTCATCGAAAGCAGCTCACGTATGCACTTGCGGCGATTTATTACCTAAACCGGAAGACTGGGGAATTAGAATCTAATCTCGAAGAAATTGACGTCGGCAGCATCATCCCTGCACCTTCAGACATAAAAATCATAGAGATCTTTAGCGAGTGGCAGTTCCCGCAATTCATCTTTCAGTACTGGTACTACTACGAGACTCTGCACGGAAGTGAATCTGAAGCGTTCTTACGTTCGATCCTTTCACATCTACTGGCGGCTAACAATTCCCGAGAGAGATCGGAGCATGTTTTTTCGCCTTACTATGACTTGGATTCCTACTATCAGCTTCTAGTCGGTGATCGCACGCCAGGGGAACATCAGCATCTTGCGAGAGATCGGTTTGGTGGACGCGCTTGGTTTGCTGAGCCCTTGCTGCATCTTTTGGTCAGGGCAAATCAAAAACAGACATGCAAGCTCTTTTGGCCAGAGTTTTCGAAACTGCACCACATTTGTTTCGATTGCTCACCCAAGTACCGATACTGCTTCCCTCAGTCTGAGAAGGGTGCAGAGGTTACCTTGATACCGCCAATCACAAAGAATTGGGATGATTTAGTTTCCGATAGCAAGGACATTCAACACAGCGCTCCCGCTGCCATGCAACAGTATGTTCTGATTTGGTGCCTGTACCTGCTTCTTACGCCCCATCGAGCTACGCCGGCCGTCGTAAGGTTTTTAGGAAGGCATTTTACACGTACTTGGCATTAGGCAGCCAAAACCGCCGGAACTTTTGATAATCCCCTCACCCCATCCTTACCCACTGGGCGTGCGTAACGCGGGCTCGCCGGGGGTTTGGGGGCCGATGTAGCTGATCGCGCCCGCGCGGCCCAATGCCCCTCATCGCCCCTTGATGCTCTCCTTTCGCGGTGCAGCTATCGCCATAGGCGTATCCGGTGCGCCGGGCGCGGCGGGGGCCCGCCTGGGCTCACCCGCCTTCTCTATCATAAGCTGTATTTCTGTATTACTTCTCTTATTGATAGACCCAGGGCCCTCCCCCACCTATGATTGCCGTGAGTTCATTATGAACTCTTGGGGTGAATCAACAAGGGGGGCATCATGAGACATTTGATGCTGTTTGCCGCCGCGGCGCTGATCGCGGCGGCCTTGCCGTTTCCTGCCCATAGTGGGCAGTGGGAGGGCTTTTACATCGGCGGCCAGGCGGGCGCCGGTTGGGGCGACCGCACGGGCTGTTGGGGGCTTGATCCCGACTGCGACGGCGGCACCTTCGGGATCGAGGTGGACGGCCTGCTGGTCGGGGCCAAGACCGGATACAACCTGCCCACGGGCTCCAACCTGGTCCTGGCGCTCGACGTCGAGGGATCGTTCAGCTCGATGGAAGGCGACACGGTCGTGTCGGATTATTCCGCAGACGGAGAATATGCCTACCTCGCCACGGCGGGCGGGCGGCTCGGGTATCAGTTTGGCGACCTGTTCATGGGATTCGTTGAATTGGGCGGCGCGATCACCGGGTACGACTCAAACGATTCCACCGGCTGCCATTTCAGCCAAACCCGCCACGGCATTTACTATGGCCTCGGCGCGGAGTTCGCCGTAACCCCGCGGGGCCGCCTCGGCGCCGAGTACAACTACATCGACCTGGGAACGGAGCGGCAGTCCTGCTTTTCCTTTGCCAGCTTCCCGATCGTCAACGAGGCGGAGGATGAATTGAACACCATCATGATCTCCTTCACCTGGCTGATCGGCCAGCCGTAAGCTCCCGGCCCCTTGGGCCATGGCCGATCACGCCTGAGCCCCGGGTCCGCCCAAAGCGGCGGCCCGGGGTTTGGGATCGCGGGCTTGGGGGCTCGGGCTTGGGACTGTGGGCTTGGAGCCGCGGGCGAAAAGCGCCCATGGGGGCCCAAATGGGCCATCAAGTTCAATGCAGGTTCAATGCAGGTTCAATCAAGTTTAGCGCAGGTTTAGTGTTGGGTTAATCTTGTTGAACGGAAGGGTCATCTTCACGGGGATTTCGGGGGGATAAGGGGGCCGCCCGCGCCCGCCCGCCGGGCCCCGAAAAGGCCGGGCCAGACCGCCCTTGCCTTTCCCGCCGCTCTGGCCCATATAGGCCCCCGTGACGGCTTCACGAGCCGGATTTGCAGATATCGTCCTTACGCTTACCCAGCTTTGGTTACGGCTTCTTCTTGTCCTCAATGATCGTGACTGACGCTTCACCCCGCCTCGCGGCGTTCGCGGGGCCGGAAACCCAAACGTAAAGGACTATGATCCATGACCACCGGAACGGTGAAATTCTTCAACAATACAAAAGGCTTCGGCTTTATCTCCCCGGACGACGGCTCCAAGGATGTGTTCGTGCACGTCTCCGCCGTCGAAGCCTCGGGCCTGACCACGCTCAGCGACGGCCAGAAGGTCGAGTTCGACGTCGAACCCGACAAGCGCGGCCAGCGCGCGGTCAACATCAAGGACGCCGGCTAAGCGGCATCTGTTTGACTGAAGTTACGGGCCGTCCCCTTGCGGGGCGGCCTTTTTCTTTGCGCCGCAGCATGGGCCCCTACCGCCCCCCTACCCCCTCAGGGGGAAAAGTGTTAAAAGCGCCTCCGTGATCTGACCTACCAGTCCCGGGCTGGATATCCCGCTTTTCGGAATGACGTGGGTTTTGCTTCACCCCGCGGGCCGCGCGTGGCGGCGGGCGGGCTTTCGACTTGCAGAAGGAACCCGTCATGACGACCGGCACCGTGAAATTCTTCAACACCACAAAGGGCTACGGCTTTATCTCGCCGGAGGACGGCTCGAAGGATGTGTTCGTGCACATCTCCGCCGTCGAGGCATCGGGCCTCAGAACCCTGGACCGCGATCAGAAAGTCGAGTTCGAGGTTGAGCCCGACCAGCGCGGCCCCAAAGCGGTGAACATCAAACCGCTCTAAAACCCGCTCTAGCGCAGGCCTTCAAAGCCTTGCGGGTGGCCGCTTCCCTTGGCGGGCGGGCGGCCCCTCCCCGGCTGTTCCAGATGCGCGCTTCTTGGCCCAAAGGCAAGGAACAGCGAGCCCACTAGCATCACGCCCATTATCACCGCGTTCACTTGCAGGGGCACGATCTGTCCGTACTCGTACAGCCCCGCGCCAAGGGCGGGTCCAAATATAAATCCCGCCGACATGGCTGAGCCCACGAGCCCCGCCACCGCGCCTTGTTCGTCCGCCCCGACGCTCAGCGAGGCGGCCGACAACAGCCCCGGGTTCAAAAGCCCGACGCTCACCCCCATGATCATGTAGCCGAAGACGAGGCCCTCATAGGCCTTGGTGTAGCTCAGGAAAATGAACGCCGTGGTGCCGATCAAAAGGCCCACGCGCACCAGCACCGCGGGCGCGGGCTTGAGCCACTGCACCACCACCCCTTGGGTCAGGATCGTCACGATGGCCGCTGCCCCCATGGCCCAGCCCACCAGTTGCGCGGTCCCGGCGGTTCCGGTGCTCAGCCGGTCCTGCACGTAGAAAGCAGCGGTCTGATAGGTCCCCGCCGCCGCGGTCAGCAGAAACAGCGTGATGATGAGGTACGGCAAGATACGAGTGTCAAGCACACGCAGCCGGTTCTTGGGCGTCGCCCGCACATGAGCCGGTGGCTCTCTTAGGAACAGCAGCGCGGTCGTTCCCATGACAAGCGCAAGACCCGCCGCGGTGTAGAGCGGCACCAGCACGCCGATCCCCACAAGCGATGCGCCCAGCACAGGCCCCGCGGCGGTGCCGACGCCGGCCGCCGCGCCAACAAGCGCGAGGCCTTGCGTCCGCTCGCGGCCCTCGGTGGTGTCGGCAACGAAGGCGGACGCGGCGGGCTGAATACCGCTAGAGGTAAGCGCATAGAGAACCCGCGCTATCACCAACATGCCAAACAGCGGCAAGGGCGCGACCCATCCCCAAAGCCCGATCTGCACAAAGTACGTAAAAAGAATGGTGGTGAGCCCGTAGGCGATCAGCCCGAACACGATCACCGCCTTGCGCCCCCAATGATCGGACCGCCGCCCCCAGACCGGCTGGATCAGGGCCATGGCGAGCCCCGAGCACGTGGTGATCAGCCCGACCTGATATTCCTGCAGCCCGATCTCCCGTCCCAGCGGCCCCAGCAGCGTAAAGAGTATGGTCTGGCCCATGGCAAAGGTCACCATGCACCCCAAAATCAAGGCGTAGGAAACGCGCCGCGCGGTTTTATTTTGCCGGGCCCAATCCTGGGCGGTTTTGATTTCCGTCGATTGCGGCATTCGCATTGCAGCCGGTTTGGAGGTACGGGTGCCCCGTCTTAACGCATCTGGAGGACCCGCTCCATAGGCGAAGCGTGCGCTCCGCACGCTGGTTTCTTACCAAATTGAAATGCTTCTCACGCGTCTGTGCCCCAATCTTACCGTCATTTAAATAGGGCGCGGGCGCGCCCGCACCTATTCTTCAGGTGCTGGGCGGCTTCCCCCAACCCGTCCCGCATGAGACAACCCCAAGTTCGCTTCTGAATTTTACTCCTGAAGTATTAGTGGGGCTGGTCAGGGAGACCGACATGAACACTGCATTTTTTCGCAACATACTGTGCGTTGCCGGGCTTTTTCTCGGCACGGCGCTGATCACCGGCGCCGACCTTGCCCGCGCAGGAACACAGCCCTGTACCGAAGAACAGCTCGGACCGGTCGAAGAAAATTACGGCCTGCCCATTATCTGTGAGGTTTTCACCATTACCGCAACGCGGACCGGGCGCGAGGAGACCTTTGCCGGGCCGATTGATATTGAGGAATGGCTGACGGCGGACATCATAAACGAAGTGAGGAGCGAGGCCCGCTCTCAGAACTGGCGCGGCGACGTCACTAGCTGACCTCAACGGCGTAGTGGCGCACGAACCAGATCGCAAAGGCAAAGATCAATGCGATCCCGATAATCGCCGGCACATCGATCCATTGCCGGAACCGGTGCCAAAACCGGGCAAGATATTCGGAAAAACGTGAGTGCGGCCAGTCTTCGTCGGTCATGGCAAATCATAACCGTCAATAGAGGCTTGCGCAAAACAGAAGGATCTGCGGGTCAGTCTTCCAACTTGCCGTTGGCCGCGCCCAGTACGAAATCGATGGTCTCACCATCATCGCTCAACGGCAGTAGCACAGCGCGGAACATAAGGCGCTGCCCGTCAAACCGCGTGACCACATCTTCCATCAGCAAGGGGCAGCCTTCGCGGTAAACGCAGTCGAGTTTGTGGGTCGCGACATCAAGCAAGGTGCTTGTGAAACTGTCCCGCCCCTCCAGGAAAACGCCTGAGTACTTCGCGAGCTCGGGTCCCAGGTAACGGAAGTTGGGAAACGCGCGGTAATCGCCCGCCTCGATAATGAACGCCCAGCGCCAGTCTTTGCCGACCGCGTCGGCATCGATGTCTTTCAGACTGGGGAACGCGCGCCCATCGCACATCGAATGCCAATAGGCAAGCAAACGCCCCACAAGGCGCCGCTCATCCGTTTCATAAGAAAGCAGCTCTTCAACGGGCTCACTAAGCCGCGGTCCTGAGCGGTCCATAACCTCCGCATCCATGCGAGTCGCTCCTGCCTTAAATTCCGCGGACATCCTCGCAAGCAGCCCTGAAAATACGGGCAACGGATTTGTTCGGATTTAAGCTAATTTCGCGGCGCGGGCGGCTCGTCAGCGCTGGGCGGCGCGGATTCAATAATGTCCGCAAGGTCCGCGTATTCGTTTTCGCGAAATTGTTCGATGATCACATTCACGGCCTCTGACGGCGTGCCCATGGCCTCGAGCACGCGGCCCGAAAGCTGAAGACTTGCCTCAAGGGTTTCGGGAACGATGTGCGTTGCGCCGAGCAACTGCAACTCTTCGCGGTGGGCCCCATCGCGCGCGCGGACGAAGACAGGCACGTCCGGCCAATTGCGGCGTATTTCCGAAAGCGTCCGGCCCGCCGCATGGGTGTCGTTCATGGTGATCAGCACGGCGCCGGCCTGACCAATGCCGAGACGGTCGAGAATGTCGGCGCGCGTGCCATCACCAAAGAAAGCGGACTCGCCCGCCGCGCGGCACTGCCCCACGAGCTGAGTGTCGGTATCCACGCCCACGTACGGGATGCCTTCAACCTCGAGCACCTTTGCCACGGTCTGACCCACGCGGCCGAACCCGGCAATGATCACGTGGCCGTTGAGTCCCGAGAAGTCGCTGTCGTCCTGGGCCCGCGCCGCCCCGCGCGCTTCGATCACCCTTCCCGCCCGCTCCGCAAGAAAAGGGAGCGCGGGCGAAAGCATCATGCTGATCGCGGCGACAACGGTCATGAACTGGGCGGTCTCAGTGGGTAGGATGGCGGTGGGCGCGATGATGGCCGCCGCAAAAATGACGAAGGCGAACTCACCCGCCTGGGAGAGCAAAATCCCCGACCGCGTCGCGTTCGCAAAACTAAGCCCGAAAGCCCGGGCGATGCAGATAATGAAAACCGCTTTGATGATCATCAGCCCCAGGACCGACGGGGCGATAAGCGGAAGCTGGGGCACGATCACGAACAGATTGATGCCCATGCCCACGCTGATGAAGAAGAGCCCCAGAAGCAGCCCCTCAAAAGGCGCAATGTCGCTTTCGATTTGGTGACGGAACTCGGTGCCCGCAAGCATCAGCCCCGCAAGAAATGCCCCAAGCGCCATGGAAAGGCCGGCATAGGCCGTGCCGACGGCTGTGACCAGCACCGTCAGCAATGTCATCGCCATGAAGACTTCCGGGCGCCTTGCCCCGGCGACAAAGCGGAATAGCGACCGTAGCACGTAGCGGCCAATAAGGGCGATCACCGCGACCGCGAGCGCGGCGCGGCCAAGTGCCATGGCAATCGAGCCCCAGAGCGAGCCTTCCCCCGCGCCGCCCAGCAGCGACACGAGCAACAGGATCGGGACGACCGCGAGATCCTGGAAGAGCAACACCGAGAAACTCGCCCGGCCATGGGTCGTTGCAATGGCGTTTCCTTCGACCAGCAGCCGCACCACAATGGCCGTGGAGGAAAGCGCCAGCGCAAAGCCGATGACGATGGAGGCAGCAGTGCCGTTACCCCAGAGAAGGGCGACGCCGCTGACCGCGAGGCCCGTCAGCAATACCTGGAGGCTGCCCATACCGAACACGAAACGCCGCATCTGGATCAGGCGGTCGAGGGAAAGCTCAAGCCCCACCTTGAACAAGAGGAACACCACCCCAAGCTCGGCGAAACGGCCCACCTCCTCGGCGTCGCTGATGATGCGAAACCCGAATGGCCCGATGACAAGCCCCGCAAGCAGAAACCCCAGAATGGGGCTGACCTTAAGGCGCCCGAATAGGGGCACCACCAATACGGCCACCACCAGAAAGATGAGGATTTCCCTCAAATACGGTAGTGCATGAAAGGCTTCTTCAGGCATCGGGGGTCCTTTTGGCGGCGTTCAAACTATCTGATTTGCGCGGGCGGCGGAACGGCGGCGCACTGAGGCGCGGCAAGGTGCGCGCAATCATCCTTTGTCCTTCCGCGCCGCTTCTTATATGACAGGCGGCGGCCCGGGGTCTTGCGGGCCGGACCATTGGGCATCATGGGGGCGGGGCTGCTGCGGCGCGGGGGCAGGAAGGCCCTTTTACCGATAGCTACCGGCAGCGGGAGACAGCACTAGATGGCAACCAGTCTGGCCTACGTGATCGGCGGGCTTCTTGTCCTACTTGTTTGCGGCGATTTCCTCGTGCGCGGTTCGGTGGCGCTGGCAAAGCGGTTGCGCATTCCGGCTCTTTTTACCGGCCTGACGATTGTCGCGTTCGGCACGTCGGCGCCCGAGCTCGTCATCGGCATTCAGGCTGCGCTGGCAGGGCCCGAAGCGATCGGGATTGCCGTCGGTAATGTGGTGGGAAGTAATGTCGCGAACGTGCTGCTGGTGCTCGGCGTTCCCGCGCTGATCTTTCCCATTCTCGCCGACCAGCCGCTGATCCGGCGCAATGCGGTGATGATGGTCGGCGCGACGCTGCTGTTCATGTATTTCGCATGGGACCTTGCCTTTACGCTCACCGAAGGCATCGTGCTGTTTCTTCTGATCTCGCTTTACCTTGCCTATACGGGGCTGCGCGCCTCCCGCGCCAGCGACAGCGACTTCGCCCTTGAAGAAGTCGAGGAAGTCGAACAGATGAGCGGCCTGCCGAAATCCGCATTCGGCATTGCGGTGCTCATTCTGCTCGCCATTATCGGGCTTCCCGCCGGCGCCCACTACAGTGTCCTGGGCGGTCAGGACCTTGCCGAGCGCATGGGTGTTGCACCGTCGATCATCGGCCTCACGGTCATCGCGCTGGGCACATCTTTGCCCGAGCTGGCGACCAGCCTGGTTGCCGCGTTCCATCGCCACTCCGCCGTCGCCATCGGTAATGTCATCGGCAGCAACCTCTTTAATCTGCTCGCGATCATGGGGTTTACGACCCTGGTCGCCGTTCCCACCAATGGAATGCCGATCGCCATCGATCAGGAATTCAAAACGTTCGAGCTGTGGGTCTTGCTCGGAACCGCCTTGTTGATCCTGCCTTACGTGCTGTCCAAGGGCCGGATCGGACGGCTGTCGGGCGTGGTCTTTCTGATGGCCTATGTTGCCTTCATATTCATTTTGTTTCAGAACGGCGGCCCGGCGGCCCCGGCGTAATGGTTTGGACCCATGAGTGGCACCTTTGAAATCACCAAGCGGTTCACTTTTGAAGCCGCGCACCACTTCCCCCAAATGGGCGAGGGTCACCGCTATGCACGGGTGCACGGGCATTCGTTCGAAGTGGACGTGACTATCGCCGGCGCGCGCGATGCGGAACATGGCTGGGTGGTGGATTTCGACGAGGTCGACCGCGTGCTCGGGGGTTTACGTGAAACCCTGTGCCATACTTATCTGAACGAGATCGAGGGGCTCGAAAACCCGTCCCTCGAAAACATCGCCATTTGGATTGCGGAAAAACTGAAGACGGATTTCCCCGGGCTGACGCGGGTTGCCGTCAAGCGCCCCACTTGCGGCGAGGCCTGCACTTATACGCTCGCGGGCTAATCATTTTTGCGGCTCGGCGTAGAGCACATCGCGCGGATGGCCTTCCAGATGTTGCCCACCATCGACAATGATCGTCTCACCGGTGATCGCGGGGCTTTCCACCAGAAACAAAAGCGCGCGGCAGATGTCCTCGACCACCGCGCCACGGCCGAGCGGGTTCATATTGCGGACCCGCTTGAAGTGTTCTTCGCTTTGATAGGTGCTCGGCAAAACGATCCCCGGCGCGATGCCGCAGACGCGTACCCGCGGCGCCAGCGCCATGGCCAGCATCTCGGTGACCGCGTGCAAGCCCGCCTTTGAAACAGTGTAGGAAAAGAAATCCGGATTGAGGTTCCATAGTTTCTGGTCGAGCAGGTTGACCACAAGCCCGGTCGTGCCTTCAGGCACCTGGTCCGCGAAAGCCTGAGCGAGAAAGGCGGGCGCCTTTAAATTGATCTGCATGTGCCGGTCCCACTGCCCTTCATCGAGGCGGCCCGCGCGGTCTTCCGCAAACAATGACGCGTTGTTGACGAGAAGCGACAAGGGCTCGCCCGCCGCCTGCGCCGCCGCAGTTACAAGGCCCGCCACGTCGGCATCGTTCCCAAGGTCCGCCTTGACCGGTTTGACCTGCGCGCCCAGCTCCACGGCCAGTGCCTCCGCCTCATTGGCGGAGCTGTTGTAGTGTGCGGCAACGGTCCAGCCTTCGCCCACAAGGGCCCGCACAAGCCCCGCGCCGATCCGGCGGGCGGCTCCGGTAACGAGACATGCGGGCATAAAGGGCTCCTTCGCTTAGAGGCCTCCCTATGCCGCATGGGGCCGGACCCGGCAAGTATTAGCCTCAAATGTTGGCATCCGGGCGCTAGGCCCCTAGAGTGCGCGGCCAAGCCCACCGGGAGAGCCCGCGCGCCATGACCAAACCCGAAGCCCAAAGCGTCATCCCGCTCAAGATCGCCGATGCGGCTCAGGCCGTGCGCCACGTCTTCATTCGCGATCTTCGGCTCGACGCCCATATCGGCGTCTTCCGCCACGAGGAAGGGCGCAGCCAACCGGTCCGCATCAATATCGACCTGACGGTGACCGATGCCGGGCCCCCGCAAGGGGACCAGCTTGAGCACGTGGTGGACTACCACGAGGTGGTGCAAGGGGTGCGGGACATTGTGGACGCGGGCCATGTGCGCCTTGTCGAGACCCTTGCCGAACTTGTCGCCGCGCGCTGCCTGGAAGACGCCCGCGTTCAAGTGGCGCGGGTGCGCATTGAAAAGCTCGCCGCCATCGACTCCGCCGCCAGCGTGGGCGTTGAGATCGAGCGGATTCAGGCCGATCTGCGGCCCCGGGAATAAAGCGCACCCCGTGCGCAGAGTTAGGGTTGACTCGGCGCGCGGCTTGTGCCTCGAAAGCGGCTCTTTACACAGCGACACGAAATTGCGCGGGCGCGCCGCGATCGCAACGCCCGGCCCTGGCTTTACACATTATTAACTCTGTTCACCGGATTTAGCCTTGATATATCAGCGGTTTATTTACTTGCTTAAAATTTAGGCAAAGCGGTGTGACGTAAACGATTCCAGTTACATAGACGGTCGCGCGGTCACTTGCCCACACAGTTCTCCACAGATTTGGTGGATAGTATGACAGAGCCGTGACAAGGCAGACGTGCGGCGCTTCAAGAGGGATGATTTTCCCCCGCAGCGATGGTTATGTCCCGCGAGATGAATGACAAACCCACACAGCCGAACCCGCCGCCGACCGGCATCGAGGTCATCAAGGCCGTGGTCCGTACCCTGCCCAGCGGGCCGGGGGTTTACCGCATGCTCGATGCCAAGGGCGCTGTTCTTTATGTGGGTAAGGCACGCCATCTCAAGAAGCGGGTGACGAGCTATACCAAGCTCGGCGGCCACACGAACCGCATCGCCCGCGTGATTGCGGCGACGGCGTCCATGGAGATCGTCACCACGCACACGGAAACCGAAGCGTTGTTGCTTGAGGCCAATCTCATCAAGCAACTCAAGCCGCGCTACAACATCCTGCTGCGCGACGACAAGAGTTTTCCTTACATTCTTATTGCCGAGGACCACCCTTTCCCGCAGATCCGCAAGCACCGCGGCGCGCGCAATATCAAGGGCCATTACTTCGGGCCGTTTGCTTCAGCCAAGTCCGTGAACCGGACGCTTAACACCATGCAGCGCGCGTTTTTGCTGCGCTCGTGTTCCGACGGCGTTTTTGAGTCGCGTTCGCGGCCGTGCCTCCTCTACCAGATCAAACGCTGCAGCGCCCCTTGCACCGGCGAGATCGATGATGCGGGCTACCGCGAGTTGGTGGACGAAGCGGCGGACTTCCTTGGCGGCAAAAGCCGCAAAATCCAGGACATGATGGTCCGTGCCATGCAGGAGGCGGCGGACGACAATGCCTTCGAGATTGCCGCCAATTACCGCGACCGCTTGCGCGCCATCACGGCCATCCATACCCAGCAAGGGATCAATCCCGAGACCCTGAACGAGGCGGATGTTGTGGCGGCCTTTGCCGATGGCGGGCAGACCTGCATTCAAGTGTTCTTTTTCCGCGCGGGCCAAAACTGGGGCAACCGCGCCTTCTTCCCGCGCCACGACAAGTCCGCATCGGCGGCGGACGTTCTTGCGGCCTTCCTCACCCAGTTCTATGACGACAAGCCCGCGCCGCGGCTTATTTTGCTAAGCCATGACTTAGAAGAACAGGGGCTGCTGGCCGAGGCGCTTGAGCTGAGGAGCGGGCGTAAAGTGGACGTGCGCGTGCCCTCGCGCGGCGAGAAGCGCGCGCTGGTCGATCATGCCATTGCGAACGCGCGCGAGGCGCTGGCCCGGCGCGTTTCGGAAAGCGCCGCCCAAAGGCAATTGCTTGAGAAGGTTGCCGAGGTCTTCGGTCTCGACGGACCGCCGCGCCGGATCGAGGTCTATGACAATTCCCATATTCAAGGCAGCCATCCGGTGGGCGCCATGGTGGTTGCGGGCCTTGGCGGATTTGAAAAGGCGCAATACCGCAAGTTCAATATCAAGAACAAGGACATCGCGGCAGGTGACGATTACGCCATGATGCGCGAGGTGCTGACGCGGCGCTTTTCCCGGCTGCTCAAGGAACATGCCGAACGCGACGGCGAGGAAGACGCCGGCAAGTTCCCCGCATGGCCCGAGCTTATCCTGATTGACGGCGGCAAGGGTCAGCTTTCCGTTGCGCAGGAAGTTTTCGCCGATCTTGGCGTTGAAGACGTGGCGCTTGCGTCCATCGCCAAGGGACCGGACCGCGACGCCGGACGCGAGCGCTTCTTCATGGCGGGCCGCGAGCCCTTTACCTTAGACCGCACAAGCCCGGTGATGTACTACCTGCAGCGCTTGCGCGACGAGGCGCACCGCTTCGCCATCGGCAGCCACCGTGCCCGGCGCACCAAGGCCATCGCGTCAAATCCGCTGGACGAGATCGAAGGCATCGGCGCCGCGCGGAAAAAAGCGCTGCTGCTTCACTTCGGGTCGGCCAAGGGCGTAAGCCGCGCGGGGCTCTCGGATCTTGAGGCAGTCGAAGGCATTTCAAAGGCCATGGCGCGCCGCATCTACGGCCACTTTCACTCAGACTAGAGGGCTAATCCTCTTTCGCCTGCGCCCGGGCGGCAGCAACGAGGGGCTGAGCGTAGTCGATGAGCGACCACACCGTGACGCCGACGATTGCCAAATGAACGGCCCACAACACGCTGCTGAAGAGCGTCGCGCTTAGCTGGCTGCCATAGACCCCGAGCGCCGTCAGCAAAATAAGCCCGCCCCCTTGGATGACGGCTTTGACCTTGCCCGAGACGCGCGCGCCCCGCACATGGCCATGGGTCGCCTCGAAAACGCGCACATAAGCGACCGCCACATCGCGGAACAAGAGCGCGAGAAACGCCCACCAGGGAAAGAGCCCCGCCATCAGCAAGGTCAAAAATGCGGTTAGCCGATAGATGCTGTCGGCGAAGGGGTCGAAAATCTTGCCGAAGTTCGAGACCGCGCCAAGGCGGCGCGCCAGCATTCCGTCCAGCGCATCGGTCAGTTCACAGACGATCAACAGTCCCACCGCCCAGAGGCCGCGCGTTGCCGGATCGGGGAAATACATCACGAACGGGATGACGAGTAACACGCGCGAGAAGGTGAGCAGGTTTGGCCAGATCAGAGCGGATTTCATGGGTCCCCCAATATCTTCGCGACAAGTTCACGGAAGCCCGCACCTTCGTCGCCTTCAAGCAAATGCTTGGGATGTTTTTCGATCATGGGCAAGTATTTGGCTACCCCGGCAACGCCATAGGATTGCTCGAACCAACCGAACAACGGCTCGTCATTGGGGGAGTCGCCGGCGAACACACCGTTCACGCGCACGTCTTCGGGGTCGATGCTTTCGGCTTTAAGAAACCGCCCAAGCCCCTCCACCTTGTCGTAGACGCCCTTCCAGATATTGAAGTGGATCGAGCTTTCCTTCACCTGCCAATCGTTCTTCTGGACAAAGCCCACAAGCTCAGTGAAGTCGAACGACGCATCCGCTTGCCGCGTGGCCGCGATCTCGATTGCGAAATCAAACAGGCGGTAATCGTTATCTTGTGAAAAAACCGCGGTGGGAAAGCGCGTGCGCACCTCGTCGATAAAGGTGCGCCCCTCCGCGCTGGTGATAGGCACCGAATTGGGATGCCGCCAGGTGCGGATTTCGCCGCCGCGCTTGTTGAACCCCAGCGCGCCGTTTTCCGAAAGGATTATGTCGACGGGAAAATACTGGATCAGGCAATTGGCCCAGCCCGCCGGGCGGCCCGTCAGCAGCCCGGTGCGGATGCCCGCCCCTTGTAGGCGCTCGAATGCGGCAATGGTGGCGGCCTTGATCCGCCCCTGTTCGGTGATCGTCTCGTCAATGTCCGCGAAGACGTAAACCGGAGTTTTGATGGCGTGCCTCGCTTGCTGCGCTGGCCGATTGGCAATCCGCGTTAGTGGCAGGTACACTGATCCGGCTGCGAAATCAATTTTTGTCCCTGTCATGACCATTCTTTATTTCGCCCGGCTGCGCGAAGAAATCGGAACCAGCGAGGAAAAGCTCGACCCGCCGGCGGGCGTCAAAACTGTGGCGGACTTGATGAAATGGTTGCGCGGGCGCAGTGAGGACCATGCGCACGCTCTCGGACCCGGCGCGCTTTTGAAAGTGGCGGTCAACCAAACTTACGCTGAGCCCGGAACGCCCATATCGGCGGGCGACGAGATCGCCATCTTCCCGCCCGTGACCGGCGGGTGAGAAGATGATCCGCGTGCAACAGGAACCCTTTGACGTTGGAAAAGAACTCGCTGCGCTCACCGTCGGGCGAAGCGACATCGGCGCGACGGTGACGTTTACGGGCCAAGTGCGGGATTTCTCGGATGGCGCGGACGTTCAAAAGATGACGCTCGAGCATTATCCCGGCATGACGGAAAAAGAACTTGCGCGCATCGAAGCCGAAGCTGTGCGCCGCTTCGGTCTTACCGCCTCCCTTATCGTGCACCGGGTCGGCGAGCTTACTCCCGGCGATCCCATTGTCCTTGTGATCGCCTGCGCCCCGCACCGCGGCCAGGCGTTCGACGCCGCGCGCTTCATGATGGATTTTCTCAAAACCGATGCACCCTTTTGGAAAAAAGAACAAGGCGCAGGCCGCGAAGGCTGGGTCGAAGCGCGTGAAGAAGACGATGCCGCGCGCGACAAGTGGAAATGAGACTCCCTCAAAAGGAAGCGGGCCGGAACCTTACCGGCCCCGGCCCGCACTCTGCCCCCCAAACTGAGGCCCGCAATTGCCGTTAACTGACGGCGACGCGCGGCGGCAGATCTTGTTCGAGGACGAGCTGACGGCGCACGAGTTTAAGATAATCCTCGCGCAGCTGTGTGGTCATCTCGCCCACGGTGTAGCTGTTCGGCCCGATCTCGCCAACGGGCGTCACCTCGGCCGCTGATCCTGTAAGGAAGCACTGCTCGAAGCTACCCAGTTCTTCGGGCTTGATCTTGCGCTCATGCACGGTAATGCCGCGCGCCCGGGCCAAATCGATCACGGTCGCGCGGGTAATGCCTTCGATGAAGTTGCCGAGTTCCGGCGTGTGAATCGCGCCGTCCTTCACAAAAAAGATATGCGCGCCGGTGGCCTCGGCAAGGTTGCCTTCGATGTCGTACATCAGCGCGTCCTGGCAGCCCTTGGCCTCGGCTTCTTCCTTGGCGAGGGAGCAAATGATGTAAAGCCCCGCGGCCTTCGCCGTACAGGGTGCCGATTGCGGCCCCGGGCGCTTCCACCGGGCAATGTCCATCTTGATGCCCTTGGCGAGCAGTTCCGGCGGAAAGTAAGCTGGCCATTCCCAAACGGCGATGGCGCATCGCACGCCCGCTTCCGGTGCGGAGACGCCCATGGACCCCGAGCCGCGCCAAATCACCGGGCGCACGTAGGCGTCTTTAAAGCCCGCCCGTTTCGCGGTTTCCACCTTGGCGGCTTCGATCTCCGCCTTGCTGAACGGAACGTCGATGGCAAGCAGCTCGGCGGACTTGAACAGCCGGTCGGTGTGTTCTTTGGATTTGAAGATCTCGTGGTCGTAAACGCGCTCGCCCTCGAAGACGCAGGAGCCGTAGTGCAGGCCGTGGGTGAGAACGTGAACCTTGGCGTCGCGCCAGGGCACAAATTCGCCGTCCAGCCAGATTTCGCCGTCCCGATCATCAAAGGGAATGATCGCCATGAGACCTACCTCCGGGAGCTGATGAAACAACAAGAGGCCGAGTCATGGCCCGCATCCGGGCCCCGAGGCAAGGCTTCGCGGGTGGCTCTGGGGTTGCTTTGGACTTGATTACCCATTGCCGGGTTCGGGCGTTTCGATCCGCACTCAATGGCAGTTGTTTCGGCAATCATTTCACGGTAGAAGTGTCAGCATGTCTGACGCATATTCCCGTCTCGATTCTGCCCCGCCCGGCCCCCTGTATCTGCGGGACCGGGACCTTGAGGAGGCCTTGGGATTGCTTGTGGGCGCCGCACGCGGGCTGACCGGGACGGCCCGCAAGACGTTGGACGAACGGGGCTACGGCATGGCCCATTTCAGGGTTCTGCACGCGCTTTCGCGCAATCCGTCCATCCCCGTGGCGCGGCTTTTGGAACTTCTCAGCATACGGAAGCAAAGCCTGCACCGCGTACTGTCCCCTTTGGTGAGCGAGGGCCTGGTGACCCAGTCGCCCGGCGAAAAGGACCGCCGCCAGCGACTTCTCAAACTTAGCCGGGAAGGGGACGCGCTGGTGCGCGAGCTGACCGATCAAGCGCGCGGTGAGCTTGCCGCCGCCTTTCGGGAGGCGGGACCGGCAGCGGTGGCGGGTTTCCGCTCCGTCCTTCATAAACTTGCCGAACAAAGCGAGCAGGGTGAGTGATGGCCGAGACGAACGCCCTTAAGACCGACAGGCCCGATGCGGATTTGCCCCATGTGCTGATCGTCGATGACGACACGCGCATCCGCACGCTTTTGCAGCGCTTTCTAAGCGGCAACGGCTACCGGGTGACCGCCGCCAGCACCGCCGCCGAAGCGCGCGATTGCCTGAGAGGCCTCGCGTTTGATCTCATTGTGCTCGATATCATGATGCCGGGCGAAAGCGGGCTCAGCCTGACGGAGTCCTTGCGCAAGACCCTTGACGTTCCCATCCTGCTGCTTACGGCGCGGGGCGAGCCCCAAGACCGTATCGCGGGCCTTGAAGTGGGGGCGGACGACTATCTCGCCAAACCGTTCGAACCCAAGGAATTGCTTTTGCGCATTCAAACCATCATGCGACGCACCCGGCCCGAAGAACGCAAAGGCCGCGAGATCAAGATGGGGCCATGCGTCTATAATCTTCACCGTCATGAGCTGACCCGCGAGGGCCGGCCCGTTCACCTGACGACCGCCGAGTCGACCCTGCTCGACCTCTTTGCCCACAATCCGGGCCGGGTGTTTAGCCGGGCGGAGCTTTGCGAGAATACCGGCGCCGGTCTTGAGCGGACCGTCGATGTCCAAATGACACGGCTCCGCCGCAAGATCGAAGATGACCCGCGCGCGCCGCTTTATCTGCAGACCGTCCGCGGCAAAGGATATATGCTGGTGCCCGAATGAGTGAGACCCCCGCCTCCAGCCCTATGTCCGCCCTTAGACGGCTTACGCGCCGGCTCGAAGCACTTTTGCGTCGGGTGGCACCGCGCGGGCTTCTGGGCCGGTCGATTCTCATTATCGTTTTGCCGGTCCTGATCACCCAGGCACTGATGACCTGGTATTTTTTCGACCGGCACTGGGATTTCATCTCGCGGCGGCTGGCCAACGTGACCGCGGGCGAGATCGCGATGCTTCTCGAACTTCAAGCCGCCTATGGCGACGAAATAAACTGGGAAGAGCTGTCCGCATTCGCAACGCAGAACTTGCGCCTGGAAGCTCAGTTTATGCGGGGGGAGCAACTTCCCGGGGAACAACCGAGATCCAGGTTTTCCATTTTGGACGACACATTGTCCCGCGAATTGGCAAACCACATCACCCAACCATTTTGGTTCGACCTGCGCGGGCAGGCAGACTTTATCGAGATCGGCATTCAACTGGACGAAGGGGTGTTGCACGTCTTGGCCCGCCGCGACCGCGTGTTCGTCACCAATGGCCATATTTTTCTGACTTACTTGATCGTGTCCGGAACGTTTTTGTTGATCGTCGCGTTTCTTTTCTTGCGCAATCAGGTGCGGCCCATTGCGCGCCTTGCCCGCGCGGCGGAGAATTTCGGCAAGGGGATTGATGAGCCTGAATTCAAACCCGCCGGAGCGCGCGAGGTGCGCCGCGCCGCGCTTGCCTTTATTCAGATGCGCGACCGTATCTTTCGCCATATTCATCAACGGACGGAGATGCTCGCGGGCGTCAGCCACGACCTGCGCACGCCGCTGACCCGAATGAAGCTGGAACTCGCCTTGATGGACACGGACGACGCAGGCGTTCAGGCCCTCAAATCGGACGTCGAAGAAATGGGCCGGATGCTGGAGGAGTATCTGGAATTCGCCCGCGGCCAGCGCAGCGAGACCGCAAGCCCCACAAACCTGACCGAGCTTTTGGACCATGTAACCGCCGACATGGTGCGCCAGGGACTTCGCATTGAGCTTGACGCGGACCGCGATCTGAGCGCCACCGTGCGGCCGCAAGCTATTCGCCGGGCGGTCAACAACTTACTCGACAATGCGGTCACTTACGGCGAACACGTGCGCCTGACCGCCCGTGCCGTGGGACCGCAAATCGAGATCACGGTGGATGACGACGGCCCCGGCATCCAGGCCCATCTGCGCGACGAAGCGTTCCGCCCCTTCCGCCGCCTTGACGATGCGCGCAATCAGGACGCGGGCGGCAGCGTCGGCTTGGGCCTTTCCATCGCGCGCGACATCGCCAGGGCCCATGGCGGCGACATTAGCTTGAGTGACAGCCCCACCGGGGGCTTGCGCGCACGGCTGATCCTCCCAACCTGATTAAAAGAGCTTTCCGCCCAGCGGCACCTCGCGCTCAGGCGCAATCAGCACCACATGCCCGTCCCCATCGGGAAGACCTAAAGTCAGGCATTCCGATTTGAACGGCCCGATCTGACGCGGAGCGACGTTGATGAGCGCCAGCACAAGACGGCCCACAAGATCGTCCTTGCCGTAGTGTTCGGTGATCTGGGCGGAGCTTCGCCGTGTGCCGATCTCCGCCCCGAAGTCGATGGTGAGTTTCCACGCGGGCTTGCGCGCTTCGGGAAAGTCATCCACTTCAGTGATGCGGCCCACGCGGATTTCCGCGCCTTGAAAAGCCTC
>JANQLJ010000180.1 GCA_028280665.1 Alphaproteobacteria bacterium | reverse complement strand
ATTCCGCCTCGCGCGGCAGGCGCTTGCCCGCCCATTCGGCAAAGGCCGCCGCCTCGTAGTAGCTGATATGCGTGACCGGTTCGGCACCAGCGAGCGGCGCGCGCCCGTGAAGCGTATAACAAAAGCGCGTCCCGTCTTCTTCCTGCCAGTAAAGCGGCATGCGCCAGCCTTCTTCCTGCGCCAGCACCCAGCCATCGGAAAGCCAAAGCGACGGCGTCTCATAGCCGCCATCGTCGATGAATGCGAGATACTCAGCGTTGGTCGCGAGCCGGTCCGCGAGTTTGAAGGGCGTGAGATAGGTCTTGTGCCTCGGGCCTTCATTGTCGAAGGCAAAGTCCTGAAGCTCCCAGTCAACGCCGGTCTCGACAACGCCGCCTTCGTAAGGGATCCAGTTCAGATCCGAGGTCTTCGTCCCCCCATTGCCCGGCGGGGGCGCATAGACCCGCGGTGCCAGTGGATTGAACGACAGGGCGTGCTTGATGTCCGTACACAGAAGTTCCTGGTGCTGCTGTTCGTGATTGATGCCGATGCGCATGAGCTGCAGCACTTTGCCGAAACTGTTGTCCGAAACCGTATCCATGAGCCCCCCGACCGCTTCGTCCACATGAGCGCGGTAGGCCTTTGTTTCCTCAACGCCCGGGCGCGTGATAAGCCCGCGGCCGGGGCGGGGGTACTGCGCGCCCACCGCGTTGTAATAGGAATTAAAAAGATACTCGTAGGCCTCGTCGAAAGGCTTGTAGCCTCCAGCGAAGGGCTTCAAAAGAAATGTTTCGAAGAACCACGTGGTGTGGGCAAGGTGCCACTTGGCGGGGCTTGCGTCGGTCATGGACTGGACCGTCTGGTCTTCGGGCGAAAGGGGGGCGGCCAGCGCAAGGCTTGCCTCTCGCACTTTCCCGAAGTCCGTTTTGATCCCGGCCCTTGCGTTGGTCATGGCGCAGCTTTGCAAGTTGATCCGTCAGGCGCAAGTGGGGGCAGGTAATCACGTGAGCAAGGCAAACGCTCCGTTTCCGGATTGTTGAAATCGCCGACCAAAGGCCTAAGCTAAAACGTCAAGGAGATACCCATGACCGATCTTGATCCCCGCGCCCGCGACGTTCTTGCCTTTTGGTTCGAGGAAACATCCCCCAGCCAGTGGTTCGAGGCGGACCCTTCGTTCGACGAGACGATCCGGCGGCGGTTCGGCGCGCTGCACGAGGAAGCGGCCCAAGGCGGGTGCGATGGCTGGTGCGCCACGGCGGACGGCGCGCTCGCGCTCGTCATCCTGCTCGATCAATTCTCGCGCAATCTCTTCCGGGGTAAAGGCCGCGCGTTCGCACAGGATGCAAAGGCGCGCGATGTGGTGGATGACGCCATCGCGCAAAACCTCGACATGATGGCGGACGAAGACCTCCGCGCATTTTTCTACATACCGTACATGCACGCGGAGGACCTTGCCCTCCAAGACAAGTGCATCGAGCTTATCCGTGAGCGCCTGGGCGAAGCGTCTGGCAATCTGCCCCATGCCATCTGGCACCGGGAGGTGATCGAAAAGTTCGGGCGGTTCCCTTTCCGCAACAAAGCGCTCGGCCGCGAAACGACACCCGAAGAAGCTGAGTATCTTGCCAATCGCGATGTGCCCGGCTGAGGCGCCGCCAAAACCGCTTGCCGCCTTTCCCGCCTAAAGGCCATAGTGGTGAGCCGATCAACCGTCAAAGGACCGGCGCATGGATGTAAACCCTCAGCTTCAACCGCTTCTCGATCAGCTTGCGGCGAGCGATAACCCGCCGGCCTCGGAGGCTGGCCCCGGGCCCACGCGCGAGCTTTATCGTGCACTTCATCAGATGACCGACCCCACGGACGTGCCCATCGGCAAGGTCGAGGACCTTGCGTTCAAGGGCCCGGAGGGGGACGTGCCGGTGCGCATCTATACGCCCATTGCGGCGGGGGGCCCGCTTAACTGCCTTGTGTTCTTTCACGGCGGCGGGTTCGTGATCGGCGATCTCGACAGTCACGATGCGCTCTGCCGTCAGCTTGCCAACGAAGCGGGCTGCAAAGTGGTGGCGGTCGACTACCGCCTTGCGCCGGAACACAAGTTTCCCGCCGCGGTGGACGATGCCTTGGCGGCGGTGGGCTGGGCCGAGGAAAATGCGGGCGAGCTTGGCATCGACGCCAATTGCCTCGCGGTGGCGGGGGACTCGGCGGGCGGCAATCTCGCCGCCGTGGTCTCCCAGCTCACGCGCGCCAAGGGCGGGCCGAACATTTGCTTTCAGCTCCTCATCTATCCCGGCACCCGCGCCAATGCGGACACGCAATCCATGAACGATTACGCGGAAGGTTATTTCCTCGAGCGGCGCACCATCGATTGGTTTAGGGAATGCTATTTGGCCGAAGGACAGGATACGTCCGACCCGCGCGTCTCGCCGCTGCTGGCCGAGGACGTTTCGGGCCTTCCGCCCGCGCTCATCATCACGGCGGGGTTCGATCCGCTGAAAGACGAAGGCAAGGCCTATGCGGACCGCCTGTCGGGGTCGGGCGTTGATGTGACGTATAAGGACTATCCCGACATGATTCACGGCTTCTTCAACATGACGGCGCTCTCGCCGGATGCCAAAGAAGCCGTGAAGGATGCGGCCAAGGCGGTCAAGGCCGCCTGGCCGTCATAAAGGCTTAGGCGCTAAGCGTCTTTGCCCTTCAGGATGAAGTAGATGGCAACGCCCAGCAGCAGAACCTGAAACTCCATGCCGCCGTCCATGACGTTCCAGCCGTTCGGCCAATGCACCATGAAGATCGCCCCCAGCATGATGGGAACGGCGGCAAGACCGGCAAGCCTGGTCGCCGCATCGGCAAGATCATCCTTGGTCACGCCGCCGACGATGGCGCCAACACCGGCCAGCACTTCGCCCACGGCGACAAGCACCGCCACCGGGTAGGCTGCGCCCCCCATGTCCGACAGCAT
>JANQLJ010000175.1 GCA_028280665.1 Alphaproteobacteria bacterium | reverse complement strand
GTCGATCACCTGATCGTACTTGATTTGCACGTCAAGGCGCTGCTGGTCCCAGTCGATGAGCATCTTCACCGGCGCGGGCAAATCCTTGTAGGCGATCAGCACGGCGAGAAGCTGGCCCACGTCCAAATGTCCGCGTACGGCCAAAACGCCGCCCACCGCGTAGAACAAAAACGGTGTAAACTGGCCTAGGAAATTGTTGAGGAATTTCACAAAGAACTTGCGGCGGTAAATCTCGTAACGGATGTTGAAAATGCGCCCGAGCCGGGAGCTCATATCCGCGCGCTCGTAGTTGGAAGTGGCGTTGATGCGCACTTCCTCAACGCCGTCTACAAGCTCGCCCACACGGCCCGCAAGCTCGCGCGCGGCTATCTGCCGTTCCTTGCCAAGCCGCAAGATGGGCCGCCGCAGGGTGGGGATAATAAAAGCCTGCCCCAGCACCACCACGCCCGCCACGCAGCCAAGCCAGAAGTTCTGGACCATAATGAAGAGGAGCGCCGTAAGCGCAAGGCCCCCCTGAAAGAGCGGCAGCACGAAAGCATCGCCGATGAACCCGCCCAAAGGTTCGACCTCGTCCTTCACCATGCTCGCCACTTCCGAGGGTTTCAGCTTGCGGAAGTAAGACGTAGGAAAGCGCAAAACCCGGTCGATGAGCTGATAGCGCAGCCGCCGCAACATGCGCTCGCCCATGCGGCCCTTAAGGGTGTTGATCTGAAACTTAAAGCCGCCATTGATCATGACGAGGGCAAGGTAGGTAAAGCTGAGCGCCAGGATCAGCTGTTCGCCCACCGCCGGCCAGCCGGGCCAAAGCTCCACCGGCCCGCCGAGGAATTCCGGCAGAGGCAGGGTCACGCGATAGAGAACCGAGGTGGCAACCTCCCGCGGCGCATTGTTGAACACCACGTCCACGGTGCCCTCGATGGCGTTGACGATGTAGCGGGGCAACGAAAGCGAGGCGAAATAAAAGGGCAGCGCCACCGCGACGAAGACGATCACGACAAGCTGTTCGCGTCTGGAATGGTCCCAGATGTAGCGGAAGAGATTTTTTTCCAATGCCCGCTCGTGCCCGCTCGTCCAGCCCTGCAAAGTGGCGATTTCCGTCAAGGCGGGGCGTGACACCGCCCCCGGCGCACCTTAGCCTTGGCGCGCGATGGGGGACAAGGAGGCCGCAAATCCCATGGCCGAGGCTGCAGACAAGGCCACAGACAAGGCGCGTATCCTGATGTACAGCCACGATACGTTCGGGCTGGGCCACCTGCGCCGGGCCCGGACCATCGCCCATGCGCTGGTGGAAGACTATTCAAGCCTCTCGGTGCTGATTCTCTCGGGCTCGCCGCTGATCGGCAGCTTCGATTTCAAGGCGCGGGTGGATTTCGTGCGCGTGCCCGGCGTCATCAAGCTCAGAAATGGTGCCTATACCCCGCTAGGGCTTCACATCGAGCTCGACGCGACCATGGCGTTGCGCGCCTCGATTATCGAGCACACCGCCGAGGCATTCGCGCCGGACGTCTTCATTGTAGATAAAGAGCCCTGGGGCCTTCGCGGCGAACTTAAAGAGACGCTGCCCCTGCTTAAGGCCCGCGGCACGCGGCTGGTCCTCGGCCTGCGCGACGTGCTCGACGAGGCCACTTGCCTTGCGGAGGAATGGAAGCGCAAGGACGCCTTCGCGGCGCTGCCGCTCTACGATGAAATCTGGGCCTATGGCCTTGAGGGGGTTTATGACCCGCTTGCCGGCCTACCCCTTCCCAAGGGTATCGACGACAAGATGTATTTTACCGGCTACCTGCCGCGGCCCCTGCCCGAACATACAAGACCCGAAACCTGGCCCGCGATCACGGAGTCCGCTTACGTTTTGGTGACCCCCGGCGGCGGCGGCGACGGCGCGGGGCTGATCGACTGGGTGCTGTCGGCCCATGAAACATCGCCCGATGATCTCCCCCCCACATTGATCGTGTACGGACCTTTTCTGCCGCCCGAGGACCGCGCGGCGTTCGAGGGCCGCGCCGCAAAGCTTAAGAAGGTCGAGACGCTGGTGTTCGATGCGCGCATCGAGCACTTCATGGCGAAGGCGGCGGGGGTGGTCGCCATGGGCGGCTATAATACGTTTTGCGAAATACTCACCCACGACCGCCCAGCGCTTTTGGTGCCGCGGCTGATGCCCCGCGCCGAGCAGTCGATCCGCGCAAGACGGGGCGAGCTTATGGGGCTCTGTCACACGCTGATTGACCCTGAGGAGCTGAGCGGCGGCGCGCGCGACCCCGCCTTCATGGCCGATGCGCTTCGCATCTTGCCGCGCAGCCCGCGGCCCTCCGCCGCCCTCAGCCCCGGCGCGCTGGCGGGGCTTGCCACCATCTGCGATCGCATCGCGCCGCACATCCCGCGCGCAAGGCGGCGTTCATGACGGCGCGGCTGGGGTTCGTGCTCAAAGGCTACCCGCGCCTTTCGGAGACCTTTATCGCGGCCGAGATCGCCAATCTGGAAGCGCGGGGGTTCGCCATCGACATTTATTCCCTGCGCCACCCAACCGACACAAAGACGCATCCGGTGCATGGCAAGATCAAAGCCGCCGTGACCTATCTGCCGGAATATCTGCATGATGAGCCGGGCCGGGTGCTGGGGGCATGGCAAAAGGCGCGCGAGCTGCCGGGCTACAAAGCCGCGCGCGCGGTCTTCACCCGCGACCTCGCGCGGGACGCAACGCGCAACCGGGTGCGCCGCTTCGGCCAGGCCATGGTGCTGGCCGCCGAAGCGCCAAAGGACGTGACCCACTTTCACGCTCACTTTCTCCACACGCCTTCGTCCGTCGCACGCTATGCGGCCATGATGACCGGGCGCGGCTGGAGCTTTTCCGCCCACGCCAAGGACATCTGGACCATCGCCGATTGGGAAAAGGCCGAAAAACTTGCGGATGCACGCTTCGGCGTCACTTGCACGCGCGCCGGTGTGGATCATTTGAATGCGCTGGGCACGCCTCAAGACGGCCCCGTGCAGCTTATCTATCACGGTATCGATCTTGAGCGGTTTAATCAGCAGACGGACCGTACCCCCGCACCCGGAACAATCCGCCTTGTCTCCGTAGGCCGGGCCGTCGCCAAGAAAGGCTATGACGGCCTTATCGGATCGCTCGAAGCCCTGCCTGCTACACCGCCCTGGACCTTCGAACACATTGGCGGCGGGCCCTTGCTCAATGAGCTTAAAGCCCGCGCCGCGCGGACGGTCCATCCCGAGCGCTTTTTGCTGCGCGGCGCCCGGCCGCAAGGGGACGTGATCGACCTCCTCGCCCAGGGCGATATTTTCCTCCTTACCAGCGAAAACCAGCCGGACGGCGACCGGGACGGCATTCCCAATGTGCTGCTTGAAGCCATGGCCATGGGCCTTCCCGTGGTGGCGAGCGATGCGGGCGCCATCGCCGAGCTTGTGACCCATGACGAGACCGGCCTGCTTGTCCCGCCGGGCGACCGGGCCGGATTTGCCGCCGCGGTGGCGCGGCTGATGCGGGAGGGCGAGACCCGCGCGCGCTTGGGGGCGGCTGGGCAAAAAGCGGTGCGGGCGCGCTTTGACATGCGCCGCTGGGCGGATGAACTTGCACAAGTGTTCACTGAGCGGGTACCAGAGACCGCAAGATGAAAATTGCTTTTTACGCCCCCATGAATGACCCCGACGAAGGCCCCCCCTCGGGCGACCGGCTGATCGGGCGGCAGCTTGTGGAGGGCCTCACTGCCCTTGGCCATGAGGTTGAGGTTGCCACGCGGCTTAAGACCTGGTCGCGCGACCCGGGCGCGCTCCAAGGGCTTCGGGACGAAGCGGCGCACGAGGTCATGCGGCTTCACGGCGCCCCGTTCGATGCCTGGGTGACCTATCACGTCTATTACAAGGCACCCGATCTGATCGGCCCCTGGATCGCGCGGGCGCGCAGCATTCCCTATTTCATCGTGGAAGGATCGCTCGCGCCCTCGCGCGCGGAAGGGCCGTGGGCGGAGCATTACGGGCTTGCCCGCGAGGCCATGGATCTGGCGTCGCAGATTTTTTGTATTTCACGGCGCGACCGGCCCATGCTCGAGGAGCTGGGGTTTGGCCGCAAGCTGACCGATCTCGACCCCTGGGTGGACGCAAAACGATGGGGCCGCCCTCCTCAAAACACAGAAGAAGAGACAAGCGATGGCCCGCTCAAGCTCGTCACCGCGGCCATGATGCGCAACGGCGACAAGCTGGCGAGCTACGGCCTTGTGGCCGGCGCGCTGCTGAGGCTCAACGGCGATTGGCAGCTTTCCATCTACGGTGACGGCCCGGCGCGGGCCGAGGTCGAAGAACTTTTTGAGCCCGCGGGCGATCAGGTCCGCTTTGAAGGCCTTGCCGATCCCGCCACCCTTACCGAGGCCTACACCCGGTCCGATCTCTTTGTGTGGCCGGGCATTGGCGAAGGGTTCGGCATGACCTATCTCGAAGCCCTGGCCGCGGGGTTGCCGTGCGTCGCCTGTAATGAGCCCGGCCCCCAAGCCGCGCTCACCGACGCCGCTGCGCGCCTCACCCAGACAACAGCGAGCGCCTTTGCCTGGGCGATCAACGATCTTGGGCGCGATCAAAAACGGCGCGAGACCATGAGCGCGGCGGCGCGGCGGCTTGCGCAAACACGGTTTTCCAAGGACCGGTTTCTCCACGCGCTTAACGTCGGGCTGAACAGCTGCCCGCCATGACCATGATCGGGTTCATCCGGCACGGCGCGACCGAATGGAACGCAGAACATCGCATCCAGGGCCTGCGCGACGTGCCGCTTTCAGCCGAAGGCCGCGCCGCGCTTGAGGGGCTTGCGCCCCCGCCGCGCCTTGCCCGCGCGCACTGGTACGCGAGCCCTCTTTTGCGCGCGGTGGAGACCGCCGAGCTTTTGGGCCTTATGGCCGTACCCGAGCCCTTGCTTGCGGAAATGGATTGGGGCGAGTGGGAAGGCCGGCGGCTTTCGGATTTGCGCGCCGCCGATCCCGAAGCCATGAAAGCGAACGAGGCGCGCGGGCTCGACTTCCGCCCGCCGGGAGGCGAATCCCCCCGCGAGGTCCAAGCGCGGCTTACGGACTGGGCAGACGCGGTGACCGCCCAAGGCCCCGGGCGCATCCTTGGCGCCATTACTCATAAAGGCGTGATCCGCGCGGCGGTCGCCTTGGCGCTTAAGTGGGACATGCTGCCCCCTGATCCAGTCGCGCTTAGGTGGGACGCCGCACATATTCTCCGCATAACGCCAGCGCGCGCCTTTGAAGTGGTGGAGCTTAATGTCCCGCTGGCACGCGGGGGGAGTGGCCTATGAAAGGGTTCTTTTGGGTGCAGCATCTTTTCGGGCTCGGCCATGCCCGGCGCATGGCGCGCATTGCGGCGGCCTGCGGCACGGAAGGGGTCGAGGTTACCGTGGCCGCCGGCGGCCCCGGCGGGCGGGCGCTCTTTCAAGGGCTCCCGCACGTGGCAGCGCACCAGCTGCCTCCTCTCAAGACAAGCGATCATCAGTACACGGGGCTTTTAACGGATGCAGGCGCCGCGCCGGACGAGGCCTTCTGGGTGAGGCGCCACGAAGCGCTCACCTATCTGCTCACGGAAACAAAGCCGGACATTTTGCTTATTGAGCTTTTCCCCTTTGGCCGCCGCAAGTTCGCGGATGAAGTGCTGGGCCTTATCGAGGCGGCGAAGGCGTTCAAGCGCCCGCCATTGATTGTCTCCTCCGTGCGCGATGTGGTCGAACCCAAAACTGCTGACAAAACCGCGCAAATGGCCAGCTGGCTTAAAGCGCATTTCGATGCAGTGCTGGTACACGGCGATGAAACCGTGATCGAACTTTCCAAAACCGCGCCTTTCGCGGGCGAGGGAGACGTGCCGCTCTATTATACCGGCTATGTGGCGCCCGAGATCGAGCCCACGGGCGAAAAGGCTGGCGTCGTTGTCTCCGCGGGCTCGGGCGCTTCGGGGGCGGCGCTTCTTGCCGCCGCAGCCCAAGCGGGCGCAAGCGCCGCCCATGAAAAGAGCCCCTGGCACATTTTCGTGCCACAAGACATAGCGCGCCCCAATGCTAACAAGGCTAAGAACGCCCACGTTCATATTCATCCCTTTACGGAGGAATTCAGCACCTATCTTGCCCGCGCGGAGGTCTCCCTCGGCGAGGCGGGCTACAACACCACAGCGGAAGCGCTCGTTTATAGCACTAAGGCCGTGCTGGTGCCTTACGATGGCGCGGGCCAGACCGAGCAGCCCACTCGCGCCCGCGCGCTCGCCGAGGCGGGCCTTGCGGTTCATTTGCCCGCGCGCGAGCTTAATGCCGCAAATGTGTTAAGCGCCATCGATGCGGCGAAAGCCCTGGCGCCTGCGAAGCCCCTTAACCTTTCCGGCGCAAAGACCACGGCGGCGATCCTCAAAGACTTGCCTCGCACCCTGCGCGCTTCCTAGGGTGACCGGCATGGACGACGCTGACCATTCCCCTGACATTCCTGAGGCCCCGCCGCCTGCGCCGAGCGATGGCGCCTACGTGTTCCACGCAGTGGGAAAGGCGCTCATGTGGGATTATGCGCGTGGGGGCTTTGCGTTGTTCGTCGTGGTGGGCGTGCTCGGCGTGATGACCCCCTGGTCCATCGCGTGGGCCATCATGGCGGCGCTGCTCATGGCCATTGTGGGTTACCTCTTCAACACGGTGTACCGCCACGGCCTGCGCATTGAAATGACGGAGGAGGGCCTCATGAGCGGCTGGCGCAATCCGCTCGACCCCACGGGTCCGGTGCTGCTGGCAAAGAAAGAACTGCCTTGGGCGGGCCTGCGCGATTTCCACATGCGTCACTTCTCCCGCAAACAAAAGGAAACCGAAGAAGGCTGGATCATGTTGCGCCTCAAAGGCACGGGCACGAGCGGCCGGCCCGTGACCATCACCTTCGATGGTGCGCATGAAGGTTTTACCCCTGTGCTTGCGCGCGCGTGGGGGCATGCGCGCCGCCGCGGGCTTTTGCTGGATGAAGCGACGCTCGCCAACATGGAAGCGCTTGGCTTTTCAACGACGGAGCCCGCCCCGTGGACATCCTGACGGTTCGCGATTTGAACGTTGAGTTCGCCTTGCCGGGCGGAAAAGTCCGTGCCCTGAAGGGGGCGGGACTGACGGTCGCCAAGGGCAAGACGGTGGCGCTGGTGGGCGAGAGCGGTTCGGGCAAGTCGGTGCTGTGTCAGACGGTGATGGGCATTCTGCCCAAGGCGGCGCGCATTACCGGCGGCGCAATCTTGTTTGCGGACCCCGCGCGGCAAGACGCAACCCTCGACCTTGCAAAAGAAAACCCCGCGGACGGGCGCTTTCGCGCCGTGCGCGGCGGGCGCATTTCGATGATCTTTCAAGAGCCCATGACCGCGCTTTCGCCCATGCACACCATCGGTGATCAGGTGGGCGAGGTGTGGAAAATCCATGAAGGCGGAAGCAATGTGGAAGCGCGCGCCGCGGTGCGCGCCATGCTGGCCCGCGTGGGCTTTACCGATCCGAACCGGGCGCTCGACACTTATCCGTTCGAACTCTCAGGCGGGATGCGCCAGCGCGCGGTTATCGCCATGGCGCTTATTTGCAGGCCAGCGCTGTTGATTGCGGACGAGCCCACCACCGCTCTGGATGTGACGATCCAGGCGCAGATCCTGAAGCTCGTGAAAGACCTTCAAGGCGGCCTCGACATGGGCGTTTTGTTCGTCACCCATGATTTGGGTGTGGTCGCCAATATTGCCGACGAGGTGGTGGTGATGCATGGGGGCGAGATTATGGAATCGGGTCCGTGTACGGAGCTTTTTACAAACCCCGGCCACCCCTATCTTAAGGCGCTGATGGGCGCCGTCCCCCGCATGGGGCTGAAGGAAGGCGAACGGCTGACGCCCTTGCGCAGCGTTGACGCCAAAATCGAAGGCTGGGCCAGCGGGAACGCGCCCGCGCCCTCCGGCGAACCGGGCACGCCGCTGATCGTTGCAAAGGGGCTTTCCAAACGCTTTCGCCAAAAGAAAACGAGCGGCTGGCTTAAACCCAAAGCAGAAGGGAGCGCCGCGGTGACCGGTGTTTCCTTGACGCTCAAACGCGGGCGCTGTCTCGGCCTTGTGGGTGAAAGCGGCTCGGGTAAAACCACGCTTGCCAAGATGATCGCGCGCGCCTTCCCGCCCGATGAGGGCAGCATCACCTTTGACGAGGACAGCACGGCGATTGACATCGGCGCCCTCGAAGGCCCGGCCCTCGCGCGCTATCGCCGCAAGGTGCAATACGTCTTTCAAGACCCGCAAGCCTCGCTCGATCCGCGCATGACGGTGTTTGAGATCGTCTCCGAGCCCATGGAGATTCACGGGCTTTGCGGCGCGGCCGAGCGGCGCACGCGGGTTGCCGCGCTCATGCATCTTGTGGGGCTCGATCCCGATTGCGCGCGGCGTTACCCCCACGCCTTTTCCGGCGGCCAGCGCCAGCGCATCGGCATTGCCCGCGCGCTCGCGCTCGAGCCGGAGGTGCTTATTCTCGACGAGCCGGTTTCCGCTCTTGATGTTTCCGTGCAGGCGCAGATTCTCAATCTGCTCAAAGACCTGAGAGACGCGCTCGGGCTCACGTTTCTGTTCGTGAGCCATAACCTTGCCGTGGTGGATTACATTTCCGATGACGTTGCCGTGATGGCGGCGGGGCGCATTGTCGAGCAAGGCCCCAAGGCGGCGCTCTTCGCCGCGCCCGCGCACCCTTATACAAAGGCCCTGATGGCGGCCATACCGGTGCCCGATTTGACGCGGAAGCTGAACCTCGATGACGTGCTGGGCGGCCGCGCTTCCAACCCGGCCGCGTGGGGCTGGGACTGGCGGCTTGGCCCCGGCGAAGCGCCGGTCATGACAGATCTGGGCGGGGGCCATATGGTAGGGCTCGCGCCTAAAGGCGGGCGTGAAGGGGGCCGTGAAGGCAAGGCGAATAAGAACGAGGCAATCGACAATGCGTAACGCCGTTTTGCCAGTGCTGATGGCCGCGTGTTTGGCCTGGGCGCCCGCGCCCGCCAAAGCCCAGACCGCGCAAGCCCCCGGGGCCGAGCCCCCAGCGCTTGCCGATGCCGTTGCCGCGGGCGCGCTGCCCCCCGCAGGCGAACGCCTTCCCGAGGTGCCGCTGCTCGTCACCATGGGCGAGGGCCTTACCGAGGGGGCTTATGGCGGAACGCTCCGTACCCTGATTGGCCGGGCGCGGGACATCCGCCTGATGAGCGTTTACGGTTATGCCCGGCTTATGGGCTATACGCCCGATCTCGAGCTCGTGCCGGACATCCTTCTTGCGGTTGACGTGATAGATGACCGCGTCTACACGCTGCACCTGCGCCCGGGGCACAAATGGTCGGACGGCGCGCCCTTTACCACCGAAGACTTCCGCTATTGGTGGGAAGACATCGCGAACAACCAAGAACTTTCCCCCGCCGGCCCGCCCGCAGAGCTGCTGGTGGACGGCGAAGCGCCCACGGTCGAAGTGATTGACGAGGTCACCATCCGCTATAGCTGGGCGCAGCCCAACCCAGCATTCCTCGATGCCCTGGCCCGCGCGCGGCCTGTCTTTATCTATGCGCCCGCCCATTACTTGCGCGCGTTCCATGCGGTTTACGGCGATGCCGCCACTATCGAGGTGGCGGTGGCGGACGCGAGCGTGAGTTCCTGGGCGGCGCTCCACAATCGCCTCGACAATCTTTACCGCATGGACAACCCGGACCTGCCCACCCTGCAGCCCTGGATGAATACCACCGCGCCCCCGGCGAACCGGTTTATCTTCGAGCGTAACCCTTACTTCCACCGCATTGACCGCAATGGTCGGCAGCTTCCTTATATTGACGAGGTAGCGCTGACCGTAGCGGACGGGCGGCTGATCCCCGCCATGGCGAACGCGGGCGAAACGGACCTGCAGTCGCGCGGGCTTAATTTTTCCGACGTGACCGTGTTGCGCGGGGGGGAGGAGCGTTCGGGTTACACCACATACCTTTGGCCGGACGGTAAATCGGCGCATTTCGCGCTTTATCCCAATCTGAATGCCAATGACCCGGTGTGGCGCGAGCTTCTACGCGACGCGCGCTTCCGCCAGGCGCTTTCCATGGGGATCGACCGGCGCATTATCAACCAGTCGCTTTTCTTCGGGCTTGCGGCCGAGGGCGGCAATACCATGCAGCCCCTTTCACCGCTTTACCGCGAGAACTTCTTTAATATGTATGCGGACTATTCCCCCGACCGCGCCAATGCCTTGCTCGACGAGCTTGGCCTGACGCGCCGGGGGCCCAACAATGTGCGGCTTCTGCCCGATGGGCAGCCGCTCGACATCATTATCGAAACCGCGGGCGAAGACGCCCAGGAAGTGGATTTTCTTGAGCTGGTGGCCGAGACCTGGAGCGAGATCGGCGTGCGGGCGCTAATCCGCACCTCGAGCCGCGAGGTCATGCGGAACCGTGCCTATGCGGGCGAAGCATTGATGACCGTGTGGTCGGGCTGGGACAATGGCGTCGCAACCCCCGCCATGAGCCCCGCCGAGCTGGCGCCCACGCGGCAGGACACGCTCGCCTGGCCCAAATGGGGGCAATACTTCCAGACCAGCGGCGAGGCGGGCGAGCCCGTGAACATGGCCGAGGCCGCCGAGCTGATGGCGCTTTACCGCGAATGGCTCGCCTCGGACAGCAATGCCGAGCGCGAGGAGATCTGGTTGCGCATGCTCGAAATTCATGCCGAGCAGCAGTTCATCATCGGTGTCGTTTCCGCGGTGCTGCAGCCCATTGTGGTTGGCGCGGGCCTGCGCAATGTGCCCGAGCACGGGGTTTATAGCTGGGACCCCGGAGCGCAGTTCGGCATGTATCATCCGGACCAGTTCTGGTTCGAAGGAGAATCCGACTAAGCTGCACGAACACCGTGGTTCGCCGCATTGTTCGACAGACTGTCCACCATAGAAGGGCCCTTCCCGCGCATGTTCCGTTACACGGTCGAGCGCCTGCTGATCATGATCCCCACACTGATCGCCATCAGTGTGCTGACCTTTTTGATCATCGAACTTCCCGAAGGCGATATTCTGTCAAACCGCATCGACGAGCTGCGCGCGCAAGGCGAGGAAGCCTCCATCGCGCAAATCGAGTTTTACCGCGAGCAATACGATCTCGATAAGCCCCTGGCGCAGCGCTATCTCATCTGGCTTGGCCTTGCGCCGGGCAACCGCGGGCTTTCCGGCATTCTGCAAGGCGACTTCGGCTGGTCCTTCGAGTTCGAGCGGCCGGTGGCGGAGATTGTCGGCGAAGGGTTGGTGCTGACCATCGTGCTCAATCTCGCCGCCATTATCTTTATCTATGTCGTCGCCTTTCCCATCGGCATTTACTCGGCCACGCGGCCTTACAGTTGGGGCGATTACGGGTTCACTTTGCTTGGGTATCTCGGTCTCGCCACGCCCAACTTCCTTTTGGGCCTCATTCTTCTTTACTACTTCAATGTGTGGTTCGGACTTTCCGTGGGCGGACTCATGGACCCGGAGTATCTGGGCGAGCCCTGGTCGTGGGGCAAGCTCGTCTCGGTGCTGCAGCATCTCATTATCCCCACCATCGTGATCGGCACGGCGGGAACCGCGGCGATGATCCGCCGCTTGCGCGCGAACCTGCTTGACGAGCTGCAAAAACCTTATGTCACCACCGCGCGCGCCAAGGGCATGTCCGAGACGAAACTGCTCATCAAGTATCCCTTGCGCCACGCGCTCAACCCCTTCATCGCCGACATCGGCAATCTTATCCCCTCGCTGGTTTCGGGCTCGGTGATCGTCTCGGTGGTTTTGAACCTGCCCACCATCGGGCCCGTGCTGCTTTCGGCGCTGCAATCTCAAGACACCTACTTGTCGGGCTTTATCCTTCTTTTCGTGGCGGTGCTGACCCTCGTGGGGATGCTGATCTCCGACCTGCTGCTCGGCTGGCTTGACCCGCGCATCAGATTGGGGGCGGAGGCCGAGCGATGACGATGTCCCAAGACCATCACGGGCATTATGTCAATCCCGCGCCGTTCGACCCCGCTGCCGCGCCCGAGCCGCAAGATGCGCGCATGCCCGCGACCGCGTCTTCCTGGGCGCTCATGTGGTGGAAATTCAAACACCACAAGCTCGCCGTCGCCTCGGCGTTTCTGCTGGCGCTCTTTTATCTCACCATTCCGTTCACGGAGTTGATTGCGCCTTACGATGTGCGCACCCGCCACGCGGATTTCATTCACGCCCCGCCCCAAGGCCTTCACTTGTTTCATGAAGGCGCATTCATCGGCCCGCACACCAAGCGGTATGAGCAGACGGTGGACCTTGCAAGCTTCCGCCGCATTTATGTGCAAACGGGTGATGCGGACCGGGTACGCTTCTTTTGCCGGGGCGATGACTACAGGTTCTGGGGGCTCGTGCCCGGCAACTTCCACCTCATTTGTCCGGGGACGGAAGGAACACTGTTTCTTCTGGGCACCGACCGGCTGGGGCGCGATATGTTCAGCCGCATCATTCACGGCACGCGCATTTCGCTTACCGTGGGGCTTGTGGGCATCACCATCAGTTTTGCACTCGGCCTCGCCATTGGCGGGGTCGCGGGTTATTTCGGCGGCTGGGTGGACAATCTCGTTCAACGCATCATCGAGATCATTCGCTCCCTGCCCGAGCTGCCCTTATGGATGGCGCTTGCCGCGGCGATCCCCGTTCAGTGGTCGCCGATTCTCGTTTACTTTGGCATCACTATCATTTTGGGACTGCTCGACTGGCCGGGCCTTGCCCGTGCCGTGCGGTCGAAGTTCCTCGCCCTTCGTGAAGAAGATTTCGTGACCGCGGCAACGCTTATGGGCGCAAAGCCCCGGCGCATTATCTTCCGCCATCTCGCGCCCAATTTCATGAGCCATTTGATTGCGTCCGCAACGCTTTCAATCCCCACCATGATCCTGGGCGAAACCGCGCTGTCGTTTTTGGGGCTGGGCTTGCGTTCCCCCATCACTTCATGGGGCGTGCTTTTGAACGAAGCGCAGAACCTCGCCGCGGTCGAATTCTACCCCTGGCTTCTCACCCCCATGGTGCCGGTGATCCTCGCCATCCTTGCTTTTAATTTCCTCGGCGACGGGCTCCGCGACGCGGCCGACCCCTACACGTAAAACCCCAGAATCCTGCCCTTTTCAGGCAGCAAAAAGCCCCTACCGTTTTGAAGGAAAAGCCCCCCGCATCCGTACATATTGTGAGGGTCATCACACGGACGTGTGGGGGCCGACCGGATTGGGGGCCTCTTGGGGTTTAAGAGGTGCGGGACAATGAGTGAAAAAGACAACGTAAAATCGACTTTGGGCCGGGCCAAACGCCGGCGGGGCTGGAAGTTCTGGACCTTGCTTGTGGGCGGGATCGGCATTGCCGGTTTCCTTGGCCTCTCCATGCTTTCGGGTGGGGGCGGCAGCGCCACCGCGTACGAGCGCGCCGAGGTCACCCAAGGCACGCTGGTGGTGCAGGTGAGCGCCACGGGCACCATCCAGCCGGTCAACCAGATTCAGGTGGGCGCGGAAATCTCCGGACTGATCGAGGACGTGCTGGTGGACTTCAACGATGAGGTCGCCGCCGAAGACGTGCTGGCCCGGCTCAACACCGAAGAACTGGAAGCCGCCGTGGTTCAGGCCGAAGCCGCCCTTGCTTCGGCGGAAGCGACCCTTGCCGAAGCGCAAGCTACCGCTGCCGAAGCCCGCGCCCAGCGAAACCGCACCGCCGCACTGGTGGAACGCAACAACGCCTCCGAAGCGCAGCTTGAGATTCATCAGGCGGCTTACGCGCGCTCGGCCGCCAGCGTCGAACGAGGCGAGGCCAATGTGGCCCAGGCCCAGGCCGCCCTCGACAGCACCACCTCGCGGCTTGAAAAAGCGGAAATCAGATCGCCTATCGACGGTATCGTACTCGACCGCCTGATCGAGGAAGGGCAGACCGTGGCGGCGTCGTTCCAGACGCCGCACCTGTTCACTATTGCCCAAGACCTTACGCAAATGGAGCTTCAGGTTTCCGTCGACGAAGCCGACATCGGTTACGTTTACGAAGGCCAGGAGGCGGTCTTCACCGTGGACGCCTACCCCGCGCGCGAGTTCACCGCACTCATTGCACAAGTGCGCAATGCGCCGCGCGAGGTTTCCGGCGTGGTGACCTATGAAGCGCTGCTACTGGTCGATAACCCCGACCTTGCCCTCAAGCCCGGCATGACCGCGGCCGCCGACATCACCGTCGATGTAATCGAGAATGCAACGCTGGTCCCCAACGGCGCACTGCGCTTCACCCCGCCCGACCGGGACGATGTGGAACGCCCCGGCACCCGCGATGGGGTGCAGCACGGCATGGTGTGGACCCAAGACGAAGAAGGCGAGCTTCAGCCGCTCGAGATTGCGATTGGCGAGACGGACGGGCGGCTCACCGTAGTGCTCAATGGGGTGCTCGAGGCTGGCCAAGAAGTCGTAACCGATATTGCCCACGGGCAAAACCGCTAACCGGGCATCCGCGCCCATATCCGCGTGCCCAATATCCGCGTAAAGGGAGTAAAGGGAGGACGCCATGACGCACAAGGAACCCCTGATCGAGTTTCGCGACGTCGTGAAAGCCTATGGTACCGGCGAAGCGGAAGTGCGCGCGCTCGACGGTGTTGACCTGAAAGTGCGCGACGGCGAGTTTGTCGCCGTGATGGGATCGTCCGGTTCGGGCAAATCAACCACCATGAACATTCTCGGCTGCCTTGATGTGCCGACCAGCGGCCACTACCTCTTCCGCGGCGTTGACGTAGGCGAGCTTGACCGCAATCAGCGCGCGCGCCTGCGGCGCCATTACCTGGGCTTCGTCTTTCAGGGTTTTAACCTGCTCAAGCGCACGACGGCGCTGCAGAACGTCGCGCTGCCGCTTATCTACCGCAAGATGCCGGCGCGGGAACGTAATCGCCGCGCCAAGGCGGCGCCCAAGGCCGTGGGCCTTGCCGACCGCATGCACCACTCCTCGTCGGAGCTTTCCGGCGGCCAGCAGCAGCGCGTTGCCATTGCCCGCGCGATTGCGAGCGATCCGGCCATTCTTCTGGCCGACGAGCCAACAGGCAATCTCGACTCCGAACGCAGCCACGACATCATGCGGCTGCTGCGCAAGCTTAATGAAGAAGACGGCATCACCATCTTGCTGGTGACCCACGAAGACGACATGGCCGAATACGCCAAGCGCCAGGTGATGTTCCGCGACGGGCGCATCGTGTCCGACACGGGCGTGCAATTGAGGGAGGCGATCTGATGCTCACCACCCTCGGCATCGCCATGCGCGAGATTGCGGCCAACTGGCTGCGCTCGCTGCTCACCACGCTGGGGATTATTATCGGCGTGGGGGCGGTGATCATCGTCGTCTCGCTCGGCAACGGCGCGACCCAGCGCGTGCAGAACGACCTTTCCGAGCTTGGCAACAACCTGCTGGCGCTCGTGCCCGGGGACCAGAACCAGGGTAGCGCCAACCGCCTTGTCGAGATGTTCAACATGGACGACGTGGAGGCCCTGCGCGCCGAGATTCCCACCATCGCCATGGCGACGGGCGTGCTCACGCAAGTGGCGACCGTAGTTTATGGTAACGAGAACTACTATTCCTCCGTGCGCGGAACGGATAATGATTACCTCACCATCCGGAATCTAGACGTTGGGCTGGGGCGCAGCTTTACCGAGTCCGAGCTGCGCGCGGGCCGCGCCGTCTGCATTCTGGGCGAAACCCCGCGGCGCGAGCTTTTCGGCGTCCAGAACCCCGTGGGCGCGGAGATTCGCATCTCCACAAACAGCGGCAACAACACCTGTGAAGTGATCGGCGTCCTCACCGAGCGGGGCGCCGATACGTTCGGCAACGACCAAGACGATTACATGCTCGCCCCGCTTAATTTCGTGCAGCGCCGCGTGGCGGGGAACCGGGACGTAACGCTTATCTTCCTCACCGCCACGTCCGAGGCGGAACGGGAAAAGGCCATCGAAGACGTAACGCTGCTCATGCGCGAGCGCCGCCGCGTGCGCGATGAAGATGAAAGCGACTTTTTCATTCAAGACCTCAAGCAAGTGCAAGAACAGGTGGCCCAGGTGACCGGCATTATGACGCTATTCGTTTCCGCCATTGCGGCGATCAGCCTGATCGTGGGCGGTATCGGTGTGATGAACGTGATGCTGGTCTCGGTCACCGAACGCACGCGGGAGATCGGCATTCGCCTTGCCATTGGCGCGCTTGAGCGCGATGTGCTGACGCAATTCCTTGTGGAGGCCATCTTGCTGTCCGTGCTTGGCGGGATTATCGGCGTCGCCTTCGGCGTGGGTATTTCCTATCTCGCCGCCGGCGCGCTCGACTTTCCCTTTGTGGTCAGCCAGTCCGCCGTGGTTATCGCCGTTGCGTTCTCGGGGCTTATCGGGATCATCTTCGGCTTTTTCCCCGCCTGGCGCGCGGCGCGGCTCAACCCCATCGACGCTCTGCGCTACGAGTAGGCGTCAGAGCGGAATGTCGGGGGCCTTGCTGAAGGCCCCCTTGGCAAACAGCACGATCATCACGAGCCACCACACGGCAAGCACCGCGAGGTACGCACCCCCTTGTTCGAGCGGCAACCATGTCGCGGTGATAAGCTCAGGGCTTATCGGCACATCGCGCTCGCTGGGCATGAAGTAGGCGAGGCTAAGGGCCACGTTGGAAAACCCGTGACCGAGAATGCCAAAAAGCAGCCCCCCGCGGCCCGCGTTGTAGAGCCATGTGAGAATGAAACTGAACGGGATCACAAACCCCGCCACCCACAAAAGCGGCACGTTGTGCATGCCCTGGCCCAGCCAATAGGTGGGCAGATGCCAAAAGAGGTGTGCAATGGCGAGGATCAACGTCGCGACGACAACGCCATATGCATTCTGCAAACGCGGCAGGGCATAGCCTCGCCAACCGATCTCCTCGCCCAGGCCCGCCACAAGGATCGAAAACAGAAAGGTTTGCGGCCAGTATTGAAGTGGTGAAAGCGCAATATCGAGCTCTTCCCCGCGCCAGGCGTACCATAGGTTTTGCCCGATCCAGTTCATGGCAAGAAAGCCGAACAGCAGGAAGGCCCAGACCTGCCACGGCGCGCGCATCCTGCCAAATCGCTTGAGCAATTGCCAAAGCCCGCGCGGGCCCCGCAGTACGAGGCTCAACGCCAGCGCCGCGATTGATGGCCCGGCAATGCCAGCGATGATCCACATTTCTTGCCCCGCAGCCGTGGCGGCGGCAAAGACGCTCCACGAGAGCGCATAGGCGACAAAAATGAAAAAGAACGCCGACGCCGCGCCGGTGCCGCGAATGCCGCTCTCGACGGCGGATGCTGAATTGGACATGGAGGCCCCCTCTTGCACTTTCCCATCCATGGGAGAGTGATGCGCCTGGCCGAGCTAACGGATGCGTCGCGCAAGCACGAAGGGCTCGGTATAGTGGGAAGTCGTTCACCCAAAGGCCTGCGAGGCGCAATGGAAAGTATCTCTTGGGACGTGTGGGGCACAGTCACCGGCCTTGCGCTTTGGGACACGCTCAATTTCCCGGTGATGGTGGTGCTGATCTTCGTGCTCGGCCGCCCGCATCCCATCAGCCATGGCCTCGCCTTTTCGGCTGGCATGCTCGGCACCCACTTCCTGGGGGGATTTGCCTTCGCCCAAGGGGGCGCATCGATCCTGCGCGACTGGCTCGACGAGATCGCTCACCTGATGCCATTCGTTCTGCTCGGGGTCGGGGTGCTTCTTTTCACTTTGGGCGTTTTCATGAAAGCCGTGCCGCCGCGGCCCGACCCCGAACGCAAAGACCACACGGTAGCGGGATGGTTCCTGATCGGCATCGCGCTCACCTTCACCAAGCTGCCCATTGCCGCGGCCTATGCGGTGGCCGCCGCCGAGATTGTGGGTGCGGCGCCCAATGACGCTTGGATGCTGGCGGGGCTCGCCTATTACAACGTCGCCGCGTTCCTGCCGTTCTTTCTGATCTGGGCGGTGTTTTTCATCTGGCGCACGTCATCCCGGCGCTATCTGGGCGAGATCAACCTGCTCATCCGTGACAACGCCGCGCGGGTGATGAAGTGGGCCTTCACGCTGGTGGGGCTGGCGCTGATCGTGAATTTCGGGCTGTCACTGGCCGGGATTGAGGCCTTGGGTATCTAAACGACTTCGTCATTCCGGGGCCGCATGAAATGCGGAGCCCAGAATCTCGACCGGCAGAAAATGAGGTGCGAGATCCCGGATCTAACATTCGCACCCAAGGACGTTGTCCTTGGGCTCATGTAACGTCCGGGATGATATGTTTCACATGTCACTCCGCTGCTTTTGCTAGCGGCGCCGATTGTTGCCCGCGCAGGAGCTTGCCGGGGAGGGCGCCGGTAGCCTCGCCATTCTCGTACGTCGGCGTGCCGCCGCAAATGGTGGCGACGTATCCTTCCGCCCCTTGCACGTAGCGCTTGGCGCCCGTGGGCAGATCCCACGCCATATGCGCGCGGCCCAAAGCAAGTTTTTCGTAGTCGATCACATTCACATCGGCGCGGTAACCGGGCGCGAGCAGCCCCCGGTCATTGAGCCCAAAGAGCTTCGCCGTATCGCGGGTCTGCATACGGACCATGTCTTCGACCGCGAACTTGCGCCCCCGCGTTCTGTCGCGCGTCCAGTGGGTGATCATGAAGGTGGGGATGGAGGCATCGGCAATGGTGGCGCAGTGCGCCCCGCCGTCGGAAAGCGAAAGCCCGGTGCGCGGGTGGGCAATCAGCTCCGCCAGCACATCGAAACTGCCGTTTGAATAGTTGAACAACGGGAAGTAGACGATGCCCTCTCCATTATCCTGCATCAGCGCGTCATAAACGATCTCGCGGGGGTTCTGTCCCGCCCTCTTGGATATGCCTTCCACGGACTTTTCGGGGCCGGGCTCATAGTCTTGTTCCGGGCCCAGCGGGAACATCTTGTGATGCCCGGTCATGAGGCGGTCGACAAACTCGTCCCATTTCATGGGCTCTTCCGCACACATGGCGGCGCGGGTTTCGGGTTCTTTCAATTTGGCAAGCATCTGTTCCCACGGCAGGTCCTTCATGGCCTGCCAGGTTTTGGTGAGCACGAAAGGATGCACGGAAGCGCGCCAGTTATACAAAAGCCCCACCGGCCGCCCCGCGGTTTGCCCATAAAGCGGTATGCCCTCGCGCCCCGCTTCGTCAAGGCGCACCAGCATGTCGCGCCAAAGATCCGGCGCCTTATCCGACTGCACGAGATTGAAAAGCACCGGACGACCGGTTTCTTGCGCGAGCTTTTTCATCCAGCCGAAGTTTTCGTCCGCCTCGTGATGTTCGATCGCCATCTGGAAAACGCCCGCGCCCGCTTCGCGCAGCGCGTGGCCGATGCCGAACACCTCGTCCATGGCGGCATAGGTGCCGGGCACATGCTCGCCGGTGGATTTTGCCTTGTGGATCGAGGTGCGCGAGGTGGAAAAACCTAATGCCCCCGCATCGATCCCCTCACGGACGATCCGCGCCATGCGCGCGATATCATCGGTGGTGGCGTCTTCGTTATGAACGCCGCGCTCGCCCATCACATAAGCCCTGACCGCACCGTGGGGGACTTGCGTGCCGAAGTCGAGCACATGGGGTTTCGCCTCCAGGGCACCCAAGTATTCAGAAAAGCTCTCCCAACTCCATTCCATGCCGTCAGTCAGCGCCGCGCCGGGGATGTCTTCAACGCCTTCCATTAAATCGATCAGCGTCTCGCGGGCTTTGTCGCTGGTCTCGCACGGGGCAAAGCCGACACCGCAATTGCCCATGACGACGGTGGTCACCCCATGCCAGGAGCTGGGGGTAAAATAAGGGTCCCAGGTGGCCTGCGCATCGTAATGAGTGTGAATGTCGACCCAGCCGGGCGTGACCAGCAGCCCGTCCGCCGCGATCTCACGCGCGCCTGCGCCCGCCGCCTCGCCCCGATCGCGGTTCGCGATTTCAGTGATGATGCCGCCCTTGATGGCAACATCGCCCGTGAAACTTGACCCGCCCGAGCCATCCACCACCGTGCCGCCGCGGATAACGAGATCGTTCATGAAAAGGCCCTCCTCCCGTTCGGCCCGAGCGTAGCACGAAAAAAAGCCCCCGCCGAAACCGGCGGGGGCCAGCCCGCTACCCCGGTGACGGGGGCTTTCCCTTGGGGGAGGAAAGGAGCGGGGTGGTAGGGAGTACTGCTGCGCCTAGCTGCCGCCTCCTATCGTGACGTCGCCCATGCCCGAATGGGTCATGCGGCCCTCATAGCGTTCGATGTAAACATCACCTGCGCCCGCGATGGAGATATCGGGGTCCACCGCGGTTCCGCGGAAGGTGACATCGCCCGCGCCTGCAATGGAGACATCGAAGCCATCGGCGCGGCCATCATCAATGGTCACCGAACCGGCGCCCGCGAGGCTGATATCGACCGCACCGTCAACGCTGCCCGCATCCACATCGCCCATGCCGGCGACGGAAACCCGAAGGCCGCCGCGCACGTCGCCCACGGTCACATCGCCCGCGCCATGGAGCGAGATGGAGACGCTTTCCGCCGAGGCGAGTTCAAAGTCGCCCGCGCCGGAGATCGAGATGTCCGCCGCGCCGGTGACATCGCCGACGCTCACGTTCGCCGCACCCGCGATTGAAAACTCAGCACTCAGAAGATCGCCCACCGTCGCGTCCACGGCGCCGGCGCCGCTAAAATCAAGCGCGCTCACAAGATCGCCCGCGGTGAACGTACCGGTCATGCCATCGACTTCAACGGGCGTGCCCGCAGGCAGGCGCACCGTGACCACGGGATAGTCTTCCGGATTGAACTCCGAGGTGTTCCACCAGCGGAGCCAGGTGCTCCAGTCGTTCCAGCGGAAACGCTGTTCCAGGTAGGAGATCTCAACGCGGTCGCCCGCCTGATCTACTTCGAAGCGTTCCATACGGTCGCTGGGACCGAGGGCGGCGATCTCGATATCGCCGCGGTCCTCGACAATGATCTCCACCGTGCCGGCAAAGCCGTCCACGTCGAACTCGTCGGCGGCAAAGGTCTCAGGGCCGTAGCGGGTCATATCGCGTTCGGTCTCGCTGCCGTCCTGGGCATAAACGCCGGCGGCGGCGAGAAGCGCAATCGTCACCGCGCCGGTCGTAAGGGCTGTGTTTAATCCGTTCATAATCCGATCCTCTTTTCCCTCACGCGGGGCCCCAATGAGTGACTGACTGTGATTGTGGTCACTATTTGGATGCCCCGGTACACAAAACCGGATGCGGATTTTGTTGTTACAAATTGGTAAGGAAACCGCAGATTTCTGCGGGTTTTGGAGGGGTCGCCGCCGGTTTAGATGAGCGGCTTGGCGTCAAACGCGCAAGAAATGCGGATCTGGTCCGAGGAAAACGGGACTGTCCGGTGAAAGACGTAAGAGGGAAAGACCAGCAGAAGGCCCTCTTCAGGCTGAATCTGCCGTTTCGGGGCATCTTCAGGTTCCGGATAGTCGTAGGCGGTGCCGCCAAACTCGATCCACCCCTCGTGCGCGTCGCCGCTCTCGCTCACGCGGTCCGGCAGGGCGCAGTAGTAGCAAGCCGAGAACCAGCCCTTGGGGTGATTGTGCGCCACCTGATGGCCGCCGTCATACATGACATTCGCCCACATATCGGCATGGTACCCGCCGGGCATTTCCAGCGGCAGGGGGTGATCTTTCTTGCGCGGCATTTGCGCGAGGGCATCTGCAAAGCCCGCGCGCATTTGCGTCTCGAATTTTTCAAAAAGCGGCGTCTTGTTTTGCGCAAACATGCGATCGACTTTGGCGCCGTTGCGCGTCGCGCGGTTTTTAAACTCGCTCGTCAGCGCGGGATGATTCACGATTTCGTCGCGCAAGGCGGCGTTCCATTCATCGATTGAAGCAAATCCTTCCGGCGGCCCAGGCCGCACGGGGATAATCATATCGTTGATGCCTTCGAGCTCGTCCGCTTCCTCACGTTTACCCGCATGACGCAAGGCAAGAATTTTATAGGAAAGCATCTGCAGTTGCGCGGGCGCGCGCGCAACGGCCTGGCTTAGATAATCGACGCTTTCGTCATAAGACCCGGTCCACAAGAAAGCGCGGCCGAGCGCATAGAGAATAAAAGGATTGGCGGGTTCGAGCGCATGGGCCTTGCGGAAGGCGTCAACCGCGTGCTCTGAATTTTTCAAATGCAATAGGACGTTTCCAAGATTGTGCCACCCCGCCGAGTAATCCGGCGCCATCATGGTTACGGTTTTGAAATCTTCCGCCGCATCGCCAAACCGCTTGGCCTTGGCAAAGGCCCCGCCCCGGCGCAACAGGGCTTGCACCACCATGGGGCCCTCAGGGACCACCGACAGGATTTTCTCAAACGTGGCCGCCGCGTCGTCATAGCGCTGTTCACCGCTGTAAAGCTGGCCCAGGGCATCGAGGATGTTCGGGTTTTCGGGGACGGCGGCCGAGGCTCGCTCCATAAAGGGCGTGGCTTCCGACACACGGCCCTGGCGCGCCAGCGCGCTCGCCAGCAGGAAATTCGCTTGCGGGTTCTCCGGATCGCGCGCAAGGGCCGACCGGGTGAGGCTTTCCGCCTCGTCAAACCGTTCCTGATCGATAAGTTGCTGAACGCCCACAAGTGGCGATTGCGTGTTTGCTTCGGACATGTCTTCCCGCCTTAAGGCGGTCCCCTTGTTGCCGCCCGCACCTTTAAAGCACAAAGCGGGGGCGAAGTGAAAGCGTGGGGGCTTTAGCGCGGGGCGAGCCAGAGGCTCGTCTCGATAGCGCCCTCCTTGAGGGGCAGCTT
>JANQLJ010000055.1 GCA_028280665.1 Alphaproteobacteria bacterium | reverse complement strand
GGGGGGTCCCACGGTCGTACCCTTCCAGTCAGAGGGGCGACTTGGACCAACCCCGGACAATCGCGGGGGTTGGTCCGGGCACCCGTTTACCAACAGGGTGTGGCAGGGATGCCATAAGGAAAACCGCCGGTTTCCGGTGCGCGGCCTAACGGTTGGTTGCCATGGGGTCGAGGTGAAGGCCCGCGTCCACCAGCAAGGTCTCGCCGGTGATGAAGGCGCTGGCATCCGAGGCAAGAAAGCAGATGGTCTCCGCCACGCTCTCGGGGGTGCCTGCCTTCTCAAGCGGCGTTGTGGCCTCTACCCGCTCGACGATGGTGTTGAACATCTCCTCGCCAAAGGTATTGCGGAACCAGGGCGTGCCCACAAAGCCGGGGCAGACCGCATTCACGCGGACCTCCGGCGCGAGCGACCGCGCAAGGGACAAGGTCATATTGTTAAGTGCGCCTTTCGAGGCGGCGTAGGCCACCGACGAGCCGATACCTTTGACGCCCGCGATGGAAGACACGTTCACCACCGCGCCCGCGCCGTGCGTCCTCATGGCGGGCAGGCAGGCACGGATCATCTGGTAAGGGCCGACGACGTTGAGTTTGTAGATGTCGAGAAAGTCGCCCGCGTCGAGCGCGTCGAGATCGGCGTGGTTTGCGAACTTCGTGCGCCCCGCATTGTTGACCAGAATGTCGATGCGCCCCCAGGCATCTGCCGCCGCGCCCGCGAGCTTGCGGCATTCGGCGTCGTCGGAGACGTCCGCTTGCACGCACAAGACCTCGGCGCCCGCGTCCTTGGCCGCCGCTTCCACGCGCCGCGCCTCTTCTTCGCTTTTGGAGTAATTGACCACCACCTTCGCGCCGCCCCGGGCAAGCTGCAGGACCGCGGCCTCGCCAATGCCGCTCGAAGACCCCGTTACAATGGCGACCTTGCCGTCAAAACTCATTCCGTTTTCTCCCGTCAGTGGCCCGTGAAGGCGGGTTTGCGTTTCTCGGCAAACGCCGCGCGGCCCTCGCCCGCGTCTTTGCTGGTGAAGCAGGTTTGCGCGGCGCGTTCGGCATCTTGCAGCGCGCTTGAGGATTTGTGCTCCGTCAACGCCGCAACCGCCGCCTTCGCCGCGCGCATGGTCAGCGGCGCGTGTTCGCTGACCTCTGTTGCAATGCTGCTTGTTTCCTTCTCGAAAGACGCGCTGTTGATCACTTTATGGACAAGTCCCATGGCTTCGGCCTCGCGCGCATCGTACCGGCGCGCGGCAATGAGCATCTCCTTGGCGCACGCGGGTCCCACCGCGCGGATCAGATCGTCCACCATGGGCACCGCATAGCCGAACCCCAGCTTGGCGGCGGGAATGGAAAACAATGCGTCGTCCCGCGCGTATCTGAGGTCGCACGCCGCTGCGATGGCGACGCCCGCGCCGAAACAAAACCCGTGGATGACCGCAATGGTCGGCTTGGTGGAAAGGCGGATGGAGTCGAGCGCGTGTTTTACGGCGTCCTCGTATGTTTGCACCGCCTGCTTGCTGCGTTTGGGGTCAAGCTCGGAAATATCGGCGCCTGCAACGAAAGCATCGGGGCCTTCCCCCTGCAAGACAATGGCCCGCACACCGTCTTCAAACTCGAGCGCCCGTACCGCCTGGCCAAGCTGTTGGAACATGGCGAGGGTCATAGCATTTCGCCTTTGCGGATGATCGAAGGTGATGTGGGCCACAGGGCCGCCGTGGGTTACGTGAACCTCCCCAGTTTTCTCCGGCCCCGTCATCTCGCTTTCCCTCAAGAGATTGGCTATAGATGCGCCAACCCTAACGGCTGAAATGGGCGAGAGCCATGGTAAATACGAAAGGCGAGGGGCTGACACAGCTCGGCGGCGCGTCCGCGATCCCCGCCTCGCCCGATGAGGCGGAACTTGAACGTGTCGAGAACCCCCACGGCGATGCGGATTATGTGGCGCGGTTCACGTGCCCTGAGTTCACCTCGCTTTGCCCGGTAACCGGTCAGCCCGATTTTGCGCACCTCGTGATCGACTATGTGCCGGGCGCGTACATTCTCGAAAGCAAATCGCTCAAGCACTACTTGCACAGCTTCCGCAATCACGGCGCCTTTCATGAGGATTGCACGGTGGCGATTGCCAAACGGCTCGCCGAAACGCTTAAGCCCAAATGGCTGCGCATCGCGGGGTTCTGGTATCCGCGCGGGGGCATTCCCATTGATGTTTTCTATCAAACAGGCGCGGCGCCCGAAGGCCTTTTCATTCCCGATCCGGGGGTTTCGCCCTATCGCGGGCGCGGCTAGCCCGCCCAGCGCGAGATGAGGGCGGAGAGGTCGGCGCGCGTCCGTTCGCGCGGGGGCTCGGTGGCGGTGCCGAGATAGACAAAGCCCGCAACCCGTTCGCTGGGGCCAAGGCCGAGCGCTTGTTTTACTTCTTCATCGAAGGCGTACCACTCGGTCAGCCACTGGGCGGCAAAGCCCATGGCGCTCGCGGCGATGAGAAGGGTCTGGCACACCGCGCCCGATGAAAGGATTTGTTCCCACTCTGGGATCTTGTGGTTTTCGGTAACGCGGCTGATCACCGCGACTACAGTCGGCGCCCGCGTGAAGCGCTTTTCTTCGAAATCAAGAAGCTCTGCAGGCGCATCCGGATTAGCGGCGGTGAAAGCCTTGCGTAACACTGTTCCGAATGCGGCCCGCGCGTCGCCTTCAAACAGAATGAACCGCCACGGGGCGAGCTTGCCGTGATCGGGCACGCGCGCTGCGATGCGCAAAAGCTCGTTGAGCTGGTCCGCGTCCGGTCCCGGATGATCCATGTTGTTGGCGACCGTCGAGCGCCGCCGCGCCAGAAGCTCCAACGTCTCGCCGTTTGGATGGCAGGACGCAAGCTCCTCACCAAAGAAAGGTTTAGGGGGAAAGGTACTGTCACTCATAAACTTGTCCATCGTGTCATTTGCCGGTGTTTGCGAGAAAGCCGACCGCCTTGGCATTCATTTCCGTCGTCAGCGCGCAAGGAAAGGCATTGAAGCCATGTATGCCGCCGGGGGCGATATCCAAGTCCGCCTGATTTCCCGCCCCAATCCAGCGCGCGTACATGAAAAGCGTATCGTCAAGGAGCGGATCGAGCGTCCCCACCATGAAATGCGCGGGGGGCATGTCCGCAAGGTCCGCGTAAAGCGGTGAGATATCCGGGTCCCGGCGCCGCGCCATATCGTAGGTTGCGGGCGGCACGAAATTGTCGGTGAACCATTCGACCAACGGCGTCGTCAGAACAAGCGGGCGGTCACCCCAGTTCCGCATGGACGGCGTCATGTTGAGATCGTAGGCACCATAGATAAGGCTCGCGCCGCAGAAGGGTTGGCGGCCGTGCCTGTCGCGCATGCGTAAAAGCGTCACCGCGGAAAGATGCGCGCCCGCCGACGCGCCGCCGATCAAAAGCCGCTCGGTTCCAAACTCCTGACGCGCGTTTTCCGCAAGCCAAAGGGCCGCCGCTTCGCAATCGTCGGGCGCGGCAGGATAAGGGTCTTCCGGGGCAAGCCGGTACTCAACGGAAACGCATGCCAGGTTTGCGAACATCACTACTGCTTCGAGCAGCGGGTCTTGCCCGTCCGCGCTGCCCAAGGTCCATCCGCCTCCATGCAGAAACAAAAAACAGCCTTCGGGGTTTTCCGGCGCGATGATGCGCAAAGAAATCTCACCCGCGGGGCCCGGGATCGATCGTGTGACGGCTTTGTCCGAAAGGGGCGGCAGGGGTAGGGTGCCGCCGCCGTTGCGGCGTTCCTCGCGCAGTTCTTTCGGGTCGCGCGTTTCGGTCGGCGGGAGGGTGCGCATGATCTCTTCGACCTGCCTTGCCACTTCAGCCGTTTCCTCCGAGATGGCGTCTTCCCTGAACAGGGCGGGGTCGAGAGCGGTGGAATCTATCATGTCTGCCTCCTCAAAAGCCGGGACATATGGGCCATGAGAAACGGCGCAAGGCAAGGGTTTACCATGCGCTCATGCATGGCAGGGGTGTAACGCGCGGCATTGCGGCACATCTTAACGTCTCTAAGGTGAGGTGCTTGCCAAGGGGCCCCGGCACTGGGAAACTGTATAGGCCGGGGAGCGGACAGGTGAAGGAGAAGCCATGCCTGATAGCGCTCAAGAAGAGACCGTTCAAAAGCTCGCCACGCTTGATCCCATCTGGGCCCAGACACGGGACCAGGCGGAGGAGATGGCGGCGCGCGAGCCCATGCTCGCGAGCTTTCTGCACGCGACCGTGCTCAATCACGAAAAGCTCGAAGGCGTGCTGAGCTATCATCTCTCGCACAAGATCGGTACGAACGACCTCACACCCATGTCGATCCGGCAACTGATCGACGAGGCCTTTGCCGACGATCCCGCCATCGGCGAGGCGGTGCGCGCCGATATGGCGGCGGTTTATGACCGTGACCCTGCGTGCCGCACCTACGTGCAGGTGCTTTTGTACTTCAAGGGCTTTCATGCGCTGCAGACCTACCGCGTTGCTCACTGGCTTTGGAAAAAGGGCCGCGAGGGCATGGCGCTGTTCTTCCAAAGCCTTTGCTCGGAGAAATTTGGGGTGGACATTCATCCCGCTGCGCGCATCGGGCGCGGGATCATGATCGACCATGCAACGGGCGTGGTGATCGGTGAAACCGCGGTCGTGGATGACGACGTGTCGCTTCTCCATGGCGTAACCCTGGGCGGCACGGGTAAAGAACACGAAGACCGCCACCCGAAGGTGCGGCGCGGCGTCTTGATCGGCGCGGGCGCGAAGGTGCTGGGCAACATCGAAATCGGCGAGTCCGCGCGTATTGCATCGGGCAGCGTCGTTTTGAAGCCGGTGCCCGCGCGCTGCACGGTGGCGGGGGTGCCGGCGAAGACGGTTGCTTGCGAAGACTGCGATCTTCCGGCGCGGACCATGAACCAGATCATCGAGTCCGACGCGCCCGGATTCCTCGGCGATGGAATCTGATGCGTCGCGCTTGCGCTTAAACCGGATGAGGGGCGAGAGATGACAATGCTCAAAATCCTCAGGTCCGTTGCTTACGGCTTCAGCGCGGCTGTTGTGTTTCTGGCGCTGCTTTATGCCTTTGACATTGCGGACGTGCGCACGGTCTTCGGGCCGGCTCCAAGCCTCAGGGGCGTGCTTATGTTGCTCGGGGGCCTTTCGCTGGTTTTTGTTGGCGTGGGGATGCTGCTGGCACGTATGGGCGCAAGCGACCAACCGCTTGAGTAGCGCCTTTACTCCATCTCCAACATATCGGCGCGGTTCCGCACCGGCGCGTCGAAGGTGATCTCGCCGCTTTCAAGAAAGCTGAGCGTGAGCGGGACCGTCTCTCCCTCGGCGAAGGGTTCGGGCATCGCCATCAGCATGATGTGCAGCCCGCCGGGCGCGAAGCGCACTTCGCCCTGGGGCGGCAGGATCACCGCGTCAACCCCACCCATCCGCGAGATACCGTCCTCGACGACCGTGCGGTGAAGGTGCGTCATGCCTGCCGCGGGCGTTGCCGCGCCGAGCAACCGTTCTTCGGCGTCCGCAGCATTGCGGATGGTGAGATAGGCGGCCGAGCGCATCTGGCCCGGAATGGAGGCCGCGACCCAGTAGTCCGTGATCACCACTTGGCCCGCCACCACAGCGCGTGATCCCTCTTGGTTCCCGGCGGGCGGCAGCACCGCCAAAATGGCGAAGATCGCGAGGCCCACCAAAACCACCGCAAGAATTGCAAATCCGATATGCCGCCGTTCCATCTGACAAGTCCTCACTTAACCGCCATGCGCCTTGCACAACGCGCATCTGAGCGCTATTCGTTCAGCCCTCATACCATACCCGGCCCCCGCGTAAAGGAGATCAAAGTGACGCGCGACGAAATCGCAAAGCTGGAAAAATACCTGCGCGGGCTCTTTCGGCTCGACACGATCAGTCTTCACGTCCGGGCGGAAAAAGACGATTCGGTGGAAGTTCATATCGGCGATGAGTTTGTCGGCATCATCTTCAAGGATGAGGAAGAAGGTGAGCTCTCCTATCACTTCCAAATGACGATCCTCGACTTCGATCTGCCTGAAGACGTCTGATGCGCGCGCGACCTAAGGCGTGCGCCAGGAATCCAGAAGTTCAATCACGCCGTCGTTGATCTCGCGCCATTGTTCAAGCTGCGTGCGCTTGAAGCGGTAGCTCAGCCGCAAGCCGTCGGGCAGATCGAGGGTCCGCCGGCAATTGGGATTACGAACCACATTGCTCCGCTGCGTGCAAAGAATGGCAACAACATCGCCGTTCGCCTCTTCACCCAGGAAAAGGTCCTGGTCCGCATAGGATGACTCCGGATCGAACGTGTATTGGGTCAGCTCATCATTAAAGGCATCGCCCTCGGGGTCCGCCAGCCGCTCGCGGTAAATGTGCTCCACCCGGTCAGCCTCGCTCATGGGCAGGCGGCGGATATGAACCTCGAAGTGAACCACGAACCGCCCGCCCGCAAGCAGCCGGTCGCGGGGTTCGGGATCGTTTTCGCTGATCTGAAACAGCTCGCTGTGCCGCGCCGTGTATCCCTCGTGGGTCGGGAACATAGTGTAAAGCGAGACGCCATCCCGCACCCCATCGCGCCGGTCGCGCGGGTACTGGGTGTAGTTCTCAGAGATCACGAAACGGGATTCGCCGATTTCCATATGGATCGGCAATTCGCGCGCTGAGGCGCGGGGCAGCCCGCCGCCAAACCCAGGTATCGGCGGGCCAAAGTAGTAATACGCCACAAGGCCCGAAAGGATCAGCGTCAGCGAAATGATGATCGCCGGATACCGCCATGGGGATTCTTCCGTGACGATCTCTTCGCCGGGTCCGTGATCACTCATGCGGCTCTCTCGCGGGTGGTGGGCGTCTTCGCGCGGTGCAGGGCGCGGGCGACGCTAGGAAAACCGGGCGCCGCCTGCAAGAGAGAAGGCCGTACCGCCATCAAATTCACCCGCCGGTTTTGAACTTGACGGTGCCGTCATCTTCACTATCTCTTTAATGTTGCGGCGCAATATGGATGCAGGCCGCAGTTTTCTTGGAGTTTTGAGTATGAATCCGAAGCTTGTTCACATTTCAGCGGCCCTTTTGATGGGGTTTGTCGTCGTCCTTTTTGAGTTTGGCGCTCTGAGCCCGGCCAATGCCTTTTTCGGCGTGCTGGCGGTCCTGGTGCTGCTGACGGCCTACAAGCTTCTGAAATTCGAGGGCCGGCCGCTGCCCGAAGCGGTGCGCACGATCCTTTCGCGCCCGGCTGGCGGGGGCGGGCGGCTGATCGGCTATTTCACCTATATCGGCGTTACCGCGGCGGGCCTTCTGGTGGCCCTGCAGGCCGCCACGACGATATAAGCGGATAAGCCTAGGCAGATTGTCTTCCTGCTGACAAACTCAAAGGCGGGAGGGCCCCCGCACATGAGTTTTGTCTTTGCCGCGATCTCGCTGTTGTTTCTTTTTATGTGGTGGCGCACGCCGGACTACATCAAGGCGCTGCGCGTTCTCTATCTGCTGGGCGCGGGGACCGCGGCGGTGGTCCTCGTCATGTGGATCGTGGCGTCGATCTATCTCTTCCCGCCTATTGATGCGGCGATCAACGCCGCGCGGTAAGGCCTCACAGCACGGTCAGCATTTGCGCGACCAGCGGGTGGCGGACAATGTCGCTGTCCGTGAGCCGGACCACCGCCACATCATCCAGCGTTTCAAGCCGCGCAGCCACTTCCTTGAGGCCTGAAAGTTCCGGCAGCAAATCGCTCTGATCCGGATCGCCCGTCATCACCATGGTCGAGTTCCAGCCAAGCCGCGTCAGCAGCATCTTGAGCTGCCCGTAGGTGCAGTTCTGCGCCTCGTCGATCACAATGAAGGCGTTGTTGAGCGTGCGCCCGCGCATGAACCCGATGGGAGCGATCTCAATGGTGCCGTCTTGCATCAGCGCCTTGAGCCGCTTGCCCCCCAGCCGTTCATTGAGCGCATCGTAGAGCGGGCGCAAATAAGGCGCGAGCTTGTCTTCCATATCGCCGGGAAGAAAGCCGATGGTCTCGCCCGCTTCCACCGCGGGCCGTGACAGAACCACCCGGGCAACGCGGCCGTCCTCCAGCGCCTCAACCGCTTGCGCGATCGCAAGATAGGTCTTGCCGGTGCCCGCCGGGCCGACCGTCAGCACCAGGTGGCGCTCTTCCATGGCTTTCATGAGTTCCCGCTGTCCGTCACTCGCCGGGCGGACGTGGCGCACGAAACTTTTGTCGCGGCCAGCGTTGTCAATGGGGTCCCACCCCATAAGCGCGGGGTTTACCGCGTGAAGTTTTCCTCGTCCGTCCTTGCCTGAATTGCCATGTGCGTCGCGGCCATTACGCCGGGCAGCTCGCTTTCCCATAGGGTGCGCGTCCTTTGTTTGGGTGAAAGGTGAGGTGAGCTTGGCGGGGGTAGAAGGCGGCCGGTGGCGGGCCCGGTATTCCAGGCAACGGGTCTGAACATTGCGGACAAACTGACCACACACACCCTCCGAATCAAACGCTGTTCTCAAAAGAGTACCGCGTTTTCCAGCAAATCGCCAACTGCTTTGCCGTGGGAAATCTTGGGGCCTGTTGGTGAATGAATGGTTAACCGGCTCTATTGATCCGGATACGGATTACCTTAAGCGTTGCCGTACCGCGCGCGCAATAAAGACGGTGAAGAGAGATCCGATCCATGACAGAAATGCGATAATATTGCGAAGAATAAATTCACCGATGCGCAAGGTGACCCGGAAGGACCGCAAGCTGGTTTTGCCCGTGATCTCGATGATGCCGCGGGTTTTGCGCCCCAGCGCCGTGCTCATGGCCGCCACTTCGTCAAGATCGTCCGTGGTGCGAACAAAGCGCATAAGACGCACGCTCTCCGATGCGCCCGCCGCGTTGCGTATGTCACTCATGCGCGCCATCACGGGCGCCAGCTCCGCCGTGTCGATGGTGCGTGTGTAAGCGGTGATGGCTTCGCGCGTGGCCGCCGTGTTGCCGAGATCGATTGAGCGCA
>JANQLJ010000164.1 GCA_028280665.1 Alphaproteobacteria bacterium | reverse complement strand
GGCGGGAGGCCGAGCCCGCCGCTGCCGCGGGCGCGGTCACTCCGCTTGCCGCCACGAGCCGTGCGCGGCAAGCCTCTTTCGAAGAGATGATCGACAGCGCGCCCTGGGCCGCGGTGGTGCATCGGGATTTCGCACCGCTCTATATCAACCGTGCTTTTATCGAAATGTTCGGCCTCGATGACAACGCGCTCGACGAGCCGGGCCAAATTCCCCTCGCGCAGTTCTTCCCCAAGGCCGAAGCCCCGTTGCGTGAAGACTATGACCGCCTGGTGCGGGACGAGCTGGCCTTTGCGGTGCGCGAGTTTACGGTGCGCCGCCTGCCCGATGCCGCCGAGCAACTGTTGCAGCTTCGCGCCCGCCGGATCGATTGGGACGGCACCGCCGCCATTGAGTACGTTATCGAAGACGTAAGTGCTTACCGGCGCGAGGGCGAAACCGGCGAGGCGCGCACTCAGTCACTCACCGCCGTGCTCGACATGATGCCCGAGGCGATCTTGTTGCTCAAAGGAAGCGGTGAGGTGGAATGGGCCAATCTGGCCGCCTTCCGCCTGCTGGATCTGCCCGACACGGGCCCCACGCCCCACGATCTCTCGGATATTCTGAGCCCCGAAGACACCGGTTGGGCCCAGGATTATGTCGCGGGCCTTGCCAAGGGCGGGCTTACGCATCTGTTCGCGGAAGGGCGCGAGGTCGCCATCGTCACCGCAAGCGGCCGGCGCGTGCCCGCGCTGATGGCGCTTGAACGGGTGGGCGCAGGCAGCGCTGCGGAGGTTTGCGCGGTGATCCGCGACATTTCCGAGTGGCGCGGGGCGGAAAGCAAGGTCGAGGAGTTGCGCGGCGAAGCGGAAGATTCCTCCATACGCAAGACAGAGTTTCTCGCCAAGGTAAGCCACGAGCTGCGCACGCCCCTCACCGCCATTTTAGGATTTGCCCAAGTGATGGCCCGGCAGGAGCTGGGCCCGGTGGGCAATCCGCGCTACGTGGAATACGCCAAGGACATTCTGAACTCAGGCGATCACCTGCTCAGTCTCATCAACGATCTTCTCGACATGTCGAAGGTCGAAAGCGGCAAGCTCAATCTGAGTTTCGATAGCGTCGATCTTCATGAGCTTGCCGAAGGTTGCGTGCGGCTTATGAGCCCCATTGCCGGAAGCCGCCAGGTGACTTTGCGCCACGCGGTGGCGGACACGCTGCCCTCGGTGGTGGCGGATGAACGCTCTTTGCGCCAGATTATGCTCAATCTCATTTCCAATGCCTTGCGCTTTACCGAACCCGAAGGCGAGGTCTGCGTGAAGGCCGAGCTTGACGACAGTGGCGGGCTGACCCTTGCGGTGACGGACACGGGCGTCGGCATGAACGAGGAAGAACTCGCCCTTGCCCTTGAGCCCTTCGAACAGGTGGAAAAGGCGGTAGCGAGCGGCACCCCCGGCACCGGCCTGGGGCTTCCCCTGGCGCGGGCCCTCACCGAGGCCAACCGGGCCCTTTTCCGTATTGAAAGCGCCCCTGAGGCGGGCACCAGGGTGGCAATCACCTTCCCCAGCACCCAGGTGCTGGTGGATTAGCCGGGGCCTCCAGGGGGCGCTGTGACAGGCGCACCTTCCCGCCCCCGCTGACATGCCGCTATGATGAAAGCCTGTTAACCTTGCCTCAGCCCGCGTCCCCGAACGGAGATTGACCATGGCCCGCCTATTGACCGTTCTTATCGTTCTTGTTGTTGCCGTGATCGGCGTTTTGCTGATCGCACCCAACTTCATTCCCATGGAGATCTACAAGGCCCAGATCACCCGCGCTGCGGAAAACGCGACCGGCCGCGCGCTGACCATTGACGGCGATCTTAAGATCGCGTTCTTCCCGCGCTTTCAGCTTGAACTCAACGACGTGACCTTCGCCAACCGCGAAGGGGCGAGCCCCGAAGCGATGGCCACCATGGACCGGCTCGCCATTGGTCTTGCGGTCATGCCGCTGTTGCAGCGCGAGGTGGTGATCGACCGGCTTGTTCTCGACCGTCCCGTCATGAACCTTGAGATCGACCGGAACGGCCGCGGCAATTGGGAATTCGATATTGAAACCGCTCAGCCTGCGGAAGGCTCGTCCGATAGCGCGGGCGGCGGGTTCGCCCTCAACGAAGTGAGCCTGGGCGACGTGCGGCTGGTCGATGGCGATGTGCGCTTCCGCGACCGCCGCAGCGGCGCCGATTATCACCTGCAGGATATCGACATCGGCGTGTCGCTCCCCACACTGCAAGGCCCCCTCGGCTTTGACGGGCAGCTCACCTATAACGGCGAGCGGCTCAGCCTCGACACGGAGATTGAGTCGCCACGCGACTTTGTTGGCGGCGAGGCAACACCGACCCGCATCGCCTTGCGCTCGGATGTGGTGCGGCTTGCGTTCAATGGCGCGGCGGCGACAGTAAGCGGCGCACTGCCCGTTAGCGGCGGCGGCGATGTGGAACTGAACGTGCCTTCGTTGCGGCGACTTGCGGCCTGGACCGGCTCGCCCATAGAAAGCCCCGGCGGCTTTGGCCGCTTGCGCATCACGGGCCGCGCGGATGCGACCGGAAATACGGTGAATTTCGGGAACGCCGAGCTTGTCTTCGACGAGATGACGGGCACCGGAAATTTCAACTTCAATCTCGCGGGCACCCGCCCCCGCATTGCGGGCGATCTGGCGCTCAACAAAGTGGACGTGCGCCCTTACGTGGGCGATGACAGCGGCGGCGGCCAGAGCCAGCGCGGCAATGCCTCCTCGGAGTGGAGCACCGAGCCCATCGATTTCTCTGCCCTGCGCGCGTTCGACGCGGAGCTTAGCATCACCGCCGATGAGGTGCTGACGCCCACGCTGCGCATGGGGCGTAGCACGCTCGACGTTACTTTGCGCAATGGCGTTCTGACCGCAGTGATCGACGAGATGGCGCTCTATGAAGGCTCGGGCAGCGCGCGCCTTGAAGTTGACGCGCGCAACGATGTGGCAGTCATTCGCGAAGAGTCCACCTTCGATCTGGTGCAGGCCCTGCCGCTCTTTAGCGATCTTGCCAATTTCAGGTCCCTTGAGGGCGTGGGCATGGTCACGCTGGACGTCACCACCCGCGGCCGCAGCCAGCGCGATTTCATCAGTGCACTGAACGGGAATGGTGAGATCAGGTTCAACGATGGCGCGATCAAGGGGATCAACATTGCCCAACTGCTGCGCACGGTAGGCGCGCAACTGACCGACATCGAAGTGCCGCGCGGACCCCAGCAAACTGATTTCGCCGAGCTGGGCGGCACCTTTCAAATCCGCGACGGGGTGGTGAGCAATGTGGATATGCGGCTGTTGAACCCGCTTCTGCGCATCACCGGCGAAGGCAACACGAACCTGCTCACCCGCACCATCGACTACCGCATCAACCCCCAAGCGGTGCTGAGCCTCGAAGGTCAGGGCGCCACGCAAGACGTGACCGGCACCACCGTGCCCCTGCGCATCGGCGGCACCTGGGATGACATGAGCTTCGGCCCGGACCTCGAAGCCATCGGCCGGGGCCTTCTTGAACGCAGCCTCGGCCTTGGCCAGCCCCAAGAGGGCGCTGCTGAAGGCACCGGAGACGAACCGGCAAGCACAGAGGAAGAAGAGCCCATGGACCCCGGGGAGCGGCTTCTGCGCGGGCTTCTGGGCGGCGGTGGCGGCGGGTCATCAGGCGATGGGGCGGATGGCGGGGCTCCAGCCGAAGGCGAACCCGCGCCCGAAGAACAACCTGAAGAGGAAGAAGAGCTGACGCCGGAGGAGATTTTCCGCCGCCTGCTTGAGGGCGGTAACTGAGTTGTGCCCTCGGGTGCCCGCGCAACCCCTTGCGTGGGCGGGCTTTTCGTTTACCTTAACCAGCGCTTCGAGTTTCAAGGGAAGCAGCTAGGGCCCGGCTGCGGGGAGCAGGGGCTACAATCCTATGCGGAGGACTTTCACACATGAACAAGATGTTGGGCGCGGCCGTGTTCGCCGCAGCAACGGCGATTGCCGGCAGCGCGTATGCGAATGAAACGCTGAACGCCACGTTCGGCAATACCGTGACCGTGGCGACAGCAGACGGAACGGTGGTTGCCAGCTACTACATGAGCGAAGGCAATACCTTTGAGATGGAAACCGCGGAAGGCCGCGTCGGCGGCAGTTGGCGGGTTGACGAAGCCACCAATCAGGTCTGCTTGACGCCAACCGGTGGTGAAGAATCGTGCAGCGATCTTCAGGACGGTTTGGGCGTCGGCGATAGCTGGACGGTCTCCGCCGATGACGGATCCACCCTTACGGTTACGATCGTCGCCGGCCAATAGGCCGCAAAACTGAGCGAGGCCGGCCCGCAAAGGCGCCGGCCTCTTTAGTTGCGTGTTCGGCCCCGCGCGGGACACAACTTGAATGGGAGAATAAGAGATGAAAAAACTAATTGGAATGCTTGCCGCTGTCTCAACGCTTGCCTTTGGCAGCGCGGCGCTCGCAAACGATCTGATGCAGGACACTTATGGCAACACGGTCACCGTGGCGGATGTCGAGGGGAACGTCGTGGTCTCCTACTACTTCAACGAAGACGGCACATTCTCGGTGACCGGCATGGATGGCACGACGGCTGAGGGAACTTGGACGCTGGAAGGTACCACGCTGTGCTCGGTGATTGTCGGGCAAACCAATTGTACCGAGATCGAAGACCGCGATGTGGGCGACAGCTGGGTCGAGACGGACGATGATGGCAACACCGCCACGATTTCCATCGTCGCGGGCCGTAACTAAGCGAAGCCAAACCAAGAACAACCTAAGACCCGGGGCTGTCACCGAGGCGGCCCCGGCTTTATTTTGGGGGCCGGGCGGCGGCCGGAGCGTGGGCATGGTGACCATCGATGACATTCGAGAAGCGGCGGCGCGCCTTTCCGGCGTTGCAGTGAAAACGCCGCTTCTGGAATACCCCTTGCTCAACGAGCGTGTGGGCAGGCGCGTGCTGCTCAAGGCCGAGTCCCTGCAAGTTACCGGCTCGTTCAAAATCCGCGGCGCCTATAACCGCATTGCCCAGATGACGGCAGAAGAGCGCGCGCGGGGCCTGATTGCCTGGTCATCGGGCAACCACGCACAAGGAGTGGCGCGCGCGGCCCAGCTTGTGGGCACCCCGGCAACGATCCTGATGCCGCAGGATGCACCCGCCGCCAAGATCGAAGGCACCAGGCGGTTCGGCGCGGAGATTATACATTTCGATCGGTATACGGAAGACCGGGAGGAGATCGGCCACCGCCTCGCTGCTGAGCGCGGGCTTGTGCTGGTTCCCTCTTACGACGACCCGGCGGTGATCGCGGGCCAAGGCACCTGCGGGCTTGAAATCGCGCAACAGGCAAAGGCGGCAGGTGTGGAGATCGACCAACTGCTGGTCTGCGCGGGCGGCGGCGGGCTAACCGCGGGCTGCGCCATTGCGTTTGCGGCGGAGATGCCGGGCGCCAAGGTCTATACGGTCGAGCCCGAAGGCTATGACGACATTGCGCTGTCGCTCACAAAAGGCGAACGGGTGCGCGTGGATGTGGGACGCAAATCCATTGCCGATGCGCTGTTGCCGCCAACGCCGGGCGCCCTTACCTGGCCCATCTTGAAGGAGCTTGTGGCGGGGGGCCTGGCGGTCACCGAGGCGCAGATCCGCGATGCGGTGCGCTTTGGCTTTCGCGAGCTCAACTTGAAGCTCGAACCGGGCGGCGCAGCAGCACTCGCCGCCGTTCTCGCGGGCGCGGTCGAGCTTGAAGGCAAGGTCACCGCGGTCACCCTTACCGGCGGCAATGTGGACGCGGAAACTTTCGCCGCGCTGACCAGTTAACCGGGGCTTCCGATTTTACCCAAAGCCTCAAGCAGCGCATCGAACACTAACAACACCGAGGCGTGGCGCGCGGGGTAATCGCGCACGGGGGCGAGCACTTCAAGCTCGGCGAAGCGCCCCAATGGCGGCGGGCCCTTTTCTTTCAGCATGCGCGCCATCTCGTCGCGCGCGGCGGCGATCTCCGTAGGTGTCGCGCCGATGACATGGCGCCCGACGATAGAGGCCGCGGTCTGCCCTAGGGCGCAAGCCTTGACCTCTTGCGCGAAGTCGGCGACCTGCCCATCTTTCACCTTGATCTCCACATGAACCTCGCTGCCGCACAGGCGGCTTACCGCATCGCCGCTGGCGTCGGGTGCCGCAAGCCGGCCCAGGCGCGGAATATCGGCCGCATAGGCAAGAATCTTGCGGCTATAGAGATGACTTATGGGTTCGGGTGACGCGGTCACAGGGCATCCGCCTTTGCCGGTGAAAACAATTTCATCGGGCAGTGATATGGCATGGCGGCGGGCGGACGAAAAGCCCTCATGAGCTCATAAAAAAGGGCCGGCGCAAGGCGCCGGCCTGAATTTCAAGATAGTTCAAGCGAATGCGGATCAGTTGCCGAGCGGGAAGCTGATCCCGAAAAGGAACTCGTTCGCTTCGCCGCGCAGCTCGACGCCGTCGATCTCGGTTTCTTCGGTACCGAAGAAACGGTACTGCGCGCTTAACCGAATACCATTGTCGAGATTGTACCCGGCGCCCAAGCCGAACTGATAAGCGACAACTAGGTCCGTCCCGTCGGCAACATCAAACGATTTGGTGCCGGAGCGGACCTCAAAATCGTTTACGTTGGCTTGGGCAAAGCCGACGCCGCCACCGATGAAGGTTTCCCAATCGCCTGCAATATTGAAGTCGTACCAGACGTTGGCCATGACGGAGAAGAAGCTAGTGCTGCCGTCAACAGGCACGGTTACGGCCTTTGTAACGGGGCCAACTTTCGTGCCGGACGTGGCTGTTTTCACAGGAACTTTCGTCGACCCGGTAAGGTGTATGAATGATTTAACTACGGAGCCATAAGCAAACACGCGGTAATATGACTCCCCACGCGCACTGCCTTCCACTTGGTGTTCGCGGTACGCCAGTTCCAGTTCCGTGCGCCACGCCGGAACCCAATCCCAACCGTAGGCCGCGCCAAGCACGAAGCCCATGTCGGTTTCGGCCGTCAGGTCGAAACCGAAGAAATAAGTATAGTGGCGGTAACCAAGGCTGAACGGTGCGGTGATCGCGCTATCGGTTCTCGTGCCGGTCACACTGGCCCGCACGTCGTCATTGAAGCTCGCGCCGCCGAATACCGTGAAGTAGTTGTCGGCGGCCTGGGCAGAGGAGCCCGCGGTCATGGCGAGTGCGGCGCTGGTCGCCAGTAGTGCTTTTTTGAATTCCATTTCGATGCCCCCCGATTCGGCATACATGTCAGGCCCAGATTAGGGCCCTAATCTAAGTCATCTCAAGAATAGCCCTATTTGGCGGCGTGAAACAGGTTTCTTGCGGAAAATGGCGCCAATCAGCGGCCAAAGTTGCAGGAATGCCTCACTCCCCGAAGTCCGGATTTATGTCTTGTCAGCCACAAATGGACCACGAAAAAGGCCGGCACCCGAAGGTACCGGCCTTGATTCTCTTGACCCTTCGAGGTCTGGCTTACATGCCGCCACCAAGCGGAACGTTGAGGCCGACCAAGAAGTTGTGGCTTTCCAGATTGACTTCGATCTGGTCGGCGAGGCTGAGGTCCATGGCGCCGGTATTGAAGTACCGGTACTGGGCCGAAAGCATCATGCCGTTGCCGAGATCGTAGCCAAGGCCCGCGCCGAGCTGATAGGCAAAGCCCCAGTCCGTCGCTTCGCCATTGCCGCGGTAGGCGTAACCGCCGGTACCGAAGAAGCCGTAACCAGCTTTCGTCGGCAGGCCACCGTCCGTGGTCATATCGAACTCAAGCGAGGCATGCGCAAAACCGATACCGCCACCGATGAACGGACGGATCGGGCTGTCGCCGAAGTCGAAATCGTACCAGACGTTGTACATGAACGACCAGGTTTCCAGATCGCCTTGCACATTGCCGTATGCGCCAGAACCTTTGGTGCCAGCGGAGAAAGCGCCAGAAGTTTTGTTTTTCCCGCGAAGGTTCGCGTAGGTAAACGTGCCGGTCTTGGAGATCGTGTTCAGACCCACATAAGTCAGCACCGAATACTTATAGGTAAGAAACAGCACGGTCTTCAGACCATAGGTGTACCCGGTATAAACACGGCTGAACGTCGTGTCGATCACCGACGATTCCAAGTCGTGGTTGCGGTAGGCGACTTCCAGTTCGTTCCGGAACCCGTTACCAAAATCCCAACCGAGCGAGGCGCCGACAACCCAGCCGTCGTCAAAGCCGCCGCTTGACTCAAGCGTTGTGACCCGCCGCGCAACGGTGACGTTGGTTCGCTTTGTGCTGAAGCCAAAGCCGCCCATACCAGTGGCGCCCGCATTCGTGCCTTTCGAGGTGCCCGTGTCATAAAGCGGGTTTTGCTTCGAGTCCCATGTCGGCTTTGTCGTCAAGCCATTGGCACCTGCAAAAACCGACCCGACGGTTCCCGAATACCACACGACTTTCCCTGTTTTCGACGTAGTGCCCGCCGCACCGGCGGTTGACGTGGAAACGGACCAGTCATCTTCCAACGAGCTGATGCCCCCGAACAGCCCGATATAGTACCCTGACGCGTTCGCGCTGGACGCCGCCATCAAGGCCACTGTCGCCGCGCTACCGGTCAAAACTGATTTAAGATCTAGCTTCATTTCAAAGCCCCCATACTCGCAAAAAAGGCGCCCAATCACGACTTCGCACTATCTCATGCGACATCGCAGGGTCGTATTTTTGCGCCGATTCATGCCAGTCTCTCAACCCGCCAGCACGCGCCGCCGCATATTGAACCCTATCACCTAGGGACCCTAGCCTAAGCCCTTCCCATGCCGAAAGAGTTTTTCGCATGACCCGGCGATTCCCCCGCAAAATGTTGCCAATCTGCAACGAAAACCCCGGCCAAAAGCCTACTCTGCCGCACCTTTTTGGGCCCCGAAGCCTTCCCATTCAAGAGCTTCGAGAAGCGGAACCAGGTGTTTTTCGTAGTTCCGCCAGCGGTCCTTTGACTTCTTATACATGGGCTGGGTCACCTGGGTGTTGCTCGGTGTCGCGACCCGCCGCTTAAGCTTATGGAAATTCAGGCAATTTTCGTCCCAATCCAGGTCAGCGAAGTCCAGCATCTTGCGGATGGTGTCCTCCGGCTCCGAGACCAGATCCTCATACTTCAAGTTGAAGATCTCGATGGGCAATACCTCTTTCCAGTGTTCCATAACCCGCTCGTACTGCCGGTAGTAAAGACCGGCATTGCGCAAATCACGGTTGTAAGAATGGAACTCGTTGAAGTCGTGCGTGAAGCACGAAAAGCAGGTATCGGGCGCTTGGCGCTTGATGTGGATGACCTTGGCGTTGGGCAAGGTCATCGCGATTAGGCCGAGCTGTTCGTAGTTATGAGGCATCTTGTCGGCGACCCGATCGGCGATGGGCGCCTTGCGCTGCGTTAGCTTGATGTACTGGTTCCCCAAAATGCGCCAGGCATTGGCGCTGAGCTTGCGGTAGGCCGCCGGTGTCGGCGCCTCACCGGACATCAAAAAGGCACGGCGCATGGTGCGCGCCATATATTCCAGCTCGCCGGCGCCAAACACATCCCGGTGCGAGGCAAAGATTTGCTCTGTCAATGTGGTGCCGGATCGCGGCATCCCCACAACAAAAATCGGCTTTTTCGACGGATGACCATGTCCAAAGTTCTTGTCGAAAAAGTCTTTTGAAAAGACGTCGATCAGTTCGTCATATTGGGCGACCACCGCATCATGGTCGTGCTGAACGCCGGAATTGTCGTTGGCGAACTTGTAGTACTCAAACGCCTTGTCAAAATCTTTTATGTCGTCGTGGACCTTGCCAAGGGCATAGGCAACTGAAATGCGGTCGGCGGCGCGGGCATCCTCGCTTTCGAAGACTTGCTTCATCGCAGTGATTTCAGGTTCATCGCCCTTCCACTTGCGCACGTGGCTGAGCCCCCGGTAGCCGTGAGCGCGGTCAGGCGCTTGTTCAATGATTTGAAGGAACCCATCCGAGGCGCGCTTCATGTCGCCTTCGTCTTCCCATGTGTGCGCGATGCCCGCCTTTGCCGCCCAATGATCGGGCTTCAGCTCCAGCACCCGCTCATAATAATAGCGCGCTTCGGCAAGATCGCCCTGCATACGGATGGTCTTGGCAAGATTGAAGAGCGCTTCGGTGAAGCCCTCCTTAAGAACGATCGCTTGCTCAAGATGTTCCTGCGCTTCGTCATAGCGGCGCTGCAGGAACAGCGCATTGCCAAAGTTGTTCAGGATGTTGGGATCCATGGGCCGGCGCATCATGGCCCGGCCCATGAGTTCGACCGCCATGTCATTGCGCCCGCCATCTACGGCCAATACGCCAAGCAGGTTCAGGGCGTCGGGCTGATCGGGCACCTGCTGAAGGATCGTGCGGTAAAGCCCTTCGGCTTCTTCGCGGCGGCCCGCTTTGTGGTGCTCGATCGCTTCGTTCATGATCCGCTCGAGCTGGTACCCGGTCATCACGCGCTGGGCATCGACATTCGCGCCCGCACCCAGTCCCGGAAGGGTCGGCGCGGCGCCCGGCTCTTGTCCGCCCAGCCCGGGCAGCGGTTGATTTGGCCTTCTCACTTGGATTTTCCCCACGTTTTCAATTTCTTACGCGCCGCCTGCGCCCATCGCGCGGGACCGCCCGATCCCTGCCTAAAAGCAGGACCCTTTTCGACCGGCACCCTTAGCCTATCGGCGCATTCTTGCAAAGGCCCCGCGCTTTGGAACGGTTAAGCCGCGCGGCCTCTAAGTGACCTATAGCCACCGGGCCAATTTGCGCTAAAACCCCTGGCAAGGTCCGTACCCATCCGCGGGCGGCGCATTCCGAAACCAGCGGCTTTAGACCGATCATCTGCGGGAGCCATCGACCATGACCAATCCCTTTTTCACCGAGTGGACCGCCCCCTTTGGCGCGCCCCCTTTCGACCAGATCAAAGACGAACACTTCGGCCCCGCCTTCGACCGCGCCATCAAGGAATGGGAAGCGGAAATCGAGGCGATCGCCGCTAATGCGGAACCGCCCACCTTCGCCAATACCGTCGAGGCCCTGGACCGGTCGGGCGCCTTGTTCGACAAGGTTAACGGCGTCTTCGGCGCCATAAATGCCTCCGACACCAACCCGGCGCGTCAGGCAGTGGCGCGGGACCTCGCGCCCCGCGAATCGCGGCTCGATGATGCGCGGCTGCAAAACCCTGCTATCTGGGCGCGTATCAAAGCTCTTTACGACCAAAAAGAGAGCCTGGGCCTTGGCGCCGAACAGGCGGCGCTACTCGATCGCTATTACAAAGACTATGTGCGCGCGGGCGCCGCGCTCGATCCGCAAAAAAAGGCTGAGGTCAGCGACCTCAACGCCAAGCTTGCCGAGCTTCAAAACACCTTCTCCGAAAACCTTCTGGCCGACGCCCAAGACTTTGAGCTTGTGCTCACCGGCGAGGCGGACCTTGACGGCTTACCCGATGACGTTCGCGATGCGGCGGCGGACCTTGCCCGCGAGCGGGGCCGCGAAGATGCATGGGTTTTCACGCTCAGCCGCAGCTCGTTCACGCCGTTCCTTACGTTTTCAAAGCGCCGCGACTTGCGGGAGAAGATCTACACGGCTTACGTGAGCCAAGGGCACAACGGTAATGACAGCGACAATCGCAAAGTGATCGCCGAGATCGCCGCTTTGCGCGCACGCCGCGCGCAGCTTTTGGGCTATCCCACGCACGCCCATTGGGTGCTCGACGACAGCATGGCCGAAACGCCCGAAGCGGTGCGCGATTTTGTCGGCACCATGCTCGAGCGCGCGCAAGCACAAGCCAAAAGCGACCTTGCCGACATGCAGGCGCTCGCCGCAGAGGACGGCGAGGACTTCGATCTCGCGCCTTGGGATTGGTGGCATTATGCCGAACGCATTCGCCAGACGCGCTTCGATCTCGATGACGCGGAAGTCAAACCCTACTTTGCGCTCGAACGGGTGCGCGACGGCGCCTTTGCCGTGGCGGGCAAGCTCTGGGGGCTGACGTTTCATGCGCGCCCCGATCTTTCGACCTATGCCAAGGGGATCGAGCCTTTCGAAGTGCGCGAGGCGGACGGCACTCATGTCGGGCTCATCTACATGGATTGGCCCGCGCGGCCCGGAAAACGCGCGGGCGCCTGGATGAATGCCTACCGCCCACAAAACCGGCTCGATGGGGAGGTGACGCCCATCGTTTCGAACAACTTCAACTTCCTCAGCGCCGCCGAGGGGGGCACGGTTTTTCTTGGTGCGGATGAAGTGCGCAC
>JANQLJ010000122.1 GCA_028280665.1 Alphaproteobacteria bacterium | reverse complement strand
GCTTATGTGCTCGACATTTCCAACGGCAATGTGCGCGGCGCCGCGCGCCTTGCGGAATTGGCGGTGGCCCATGATCCGGAAAACTCCTTTGCCCGGCTGACGGTGGCGGTGGACCGGCTTGCGGATGGCTCTTACACCGAGGCGCGCGAGACCCTCGAAGGCATCGACGCAGGCCTGCTCACCAATCTCACGGTCGCGCTGATCGAGGCCTGGACTTATGCGGGCGAGGGGAACCCGGCCACGGGCGCCGATCACCTGGTCGCCCGCGGGCTTGAAGGGGTGGAGCTTTTTCAGTCCTACCATGGCGCGCTGCTGGCGGACCTTGCGGGCCGCACGGATCAGGCCGAGGTCGCCTACGTTGCGGCGATTGCGGGATCGAACGGCTCGAGCGCGCGCATCGTCGAGGCTTACGGCAACTTCCTTGAACGCACTGGCCGTCCGGCGGAGGCGGTGCAGATCTATAGCGCCTTCCTGGGCGTTGCGCCCGAGAACGCCGTGATGCAGGCGGCGCGGGAGCGCGCCGAAGCCGCCCGCGTGCCGCCGCGCTTGGTGCAGAACGCGCGCTCGGGCGCCGCCGAAGCTATGTTCTCGGTGGCGAGCGTGGTTGCAAGCCAAGGCAGCTACGATGTGCCGGCGCTTTATCTGCAGTTTGCGCTTCATCTTGATCCGCGCCTTGACGAGGCGCGCAATCTTTTGGGTGAGCTTTACGGCCAGCTCGAACTTTACGATCAGGCCGAGCAAGTGCTTGCGCAAATCTCCCCGCGCAGCCCGCACAAATTCAACTCGGAAATTCAGCGCGCCTTCATGCTCAACCGCATGGAACGCCACGACGATGCTCTCGCGCTACTGGCGCGGCTGACCAATAGCGAGCCGGACTCGTTCACCGCCTGGCTTGCCTATGCGGATACCTTGCGCGGCGAAAGCGCGTTCGAGGACGCCGCCGACGCCTATGCCCACGCCATCGGCCTGCTTGACGAGGAACAGCGGGGGAGCCCGCGCTTCTGGGCGCTCTTTTATTCCTACGGCATCAGCCTTGAGCGCATCGGCGAATGGGACGAGGCGGAAAGCGTCTTTCAATATGCGCTGACGCTCAACGAAGACCAGCCTTATGTGCTCAATTATCTCGGCTATAGCTGGATCGAACGGGGCGAGCATCTGGACGAAGCGCTGCAGATGATCCACCGCGCGGTGGAACAGGAACCCAATGACGGTTTCATCGTCGATAGTCTCGGCTGGGGCTACTATCAGCTCGGCGATTACGAGCAGGCGGTGCTTTATCTTGAGCGCGCCGTGGAACTTGAATCCGGCGATCCGGTAATCAACGACCATCTGGGGGATGCCTATTGGCGGCTTGGCATGGAACGCCAGGCGCGCTTTCAGTGGAGCCACGCGCTCGGCATGAACCCCGAAGAAGACCAAATCCCGATTATCGAGGACAAGCTCGTGAATGGCTTGGACGACCGTCCGCTCACCGCCGAAGAAAATGGCGAGCGCTGAGTTTCGCGAATTCGCCCCGGCGAAAATCAATCTTTTTCTGCATGTGCTCGGGCGCCGCGATGACGGCTACCATGAGCTTGAAAGCCTCGCGGTCTTTGCTGATGTGGGCGATCACTTGAGCGCGGCGCCGGCGGCGGCGTGGGGGCTCAGCATCACTGGTCCGTTTGCGGAGGATTTGCAGGAGGCAAGTGCGGCGGGCAATCTGGTTTTGAAAGCGGCACGGCTTGCGGCCAAGTGGGTGGAAGAAAAGGAAAAGCCCTTCGCGCCGCTTCACTTTACGCTTGAAAAGCACCTGCCTATTGCTGCGGGGCTCGGCGGCGGCTCGGCGGATGCGGGGGCAGCGTTGAGGGTATGCGCCGGGGCGGTGGGGCTTGCCCCCGGCGATGGGCTGTCCGCGCAGGCGGCGGAGATTGGTGCGGATGTGCCCGCCTGTCTTTACGGGAGGCCGGTTTGGATGAGCGGGATCGGCGAGGCGCTGCAGCCCGCATCGCTCACGCCGCACTTTGCCATGGTGCTTGTGAACCCCGGCGTTCAGGTTTCAACAGCGCGTGTTTTTGCCGGGCTTGAAGATACGCCTTCGCAACCCATTAGCAGCGGCTGGCCCGATCTTTCATCGCTTGAGGAGTTAATCGCCTTCTTGCGGGAAACCCGCAACGACCTTGAGGCGCCCGCGCGCAAAATCGCACCGGAAATCGGTGCGGCGCTTGAGGCCATAGAGGCAACGGGCCCGCTGCTTGCGCGTATGTCGGGTTCCGGCGCCACGTGCTTTGGTCTTTATCCTTCCCGCGACGCCGCCGATGCAGCGGCCGCGTCAATTCGTGAAGCCCATCACGATTGGTGGGTTGCCGCGACGGGGGTGCTGGTGTCGACTTAATGCCCGCGGCTGACCACGAACTCCACGAGGTCCTGCAGCACTTCGCGCGTCTCGCTTTCGGGAAAGATGGCGAGCGCATCCTTGGCGATGTCGCCAAAGTGCCGCGCCCGTTCGATGGTGGCCTCGACCGTGCCGTGCTTTTCCAAAAGCGCCATGGCTTCCTTAAGGTCCGCGTCCGTTTGTTCCACCTCTTCCATGGTGCGCTTCCAGAAGGCGCGTTCGTCCGCGCTCCCGCGCCGGAAGGCGAGCACGATGGGAAGCGTGATCTTGCCTTCGCGGAAATCATCGCCCACGGACTTGCCGAGCTTGGCCTGGTTGCCGCTGTAGTCGAGCGCATCGTCCACAAGCTGAAAGGCGATGCCCAGGTTGCGGCCATAACTTTCAAGCGCGGCTTCTTCCGTGTCCGGACGTTCGGCGATCACCGCGCCCACTTGTGTGGCGGCGGCGAACAGCGCCGCCGTCTTCGCCTGGATCACTGCGAGGTAGGTGTCTTCCGTGGTGGCCGTATCGTTCGCCGTGGCGAGTTGCAACACCTCGCCTTCGGCGATTACCGCGGCGGCATTCGAGAGAATATCGAGCACGCGCATGTGACCGGAGGTGACCATAAGCTGGAACGACCGGCTGAAAAGAAAATCGCCCACCAGCACGCTTGCGGGATTTCCGTAAACAAGGTTCGCGGCCTGCTTGCCGCGGCGAAGTTCACTGCCGTCCACCACATCGTCGTGCAGAAGCGTTGCGGTGTGAATGAACTCGACCGCGGCGGCGAGCGCGATGTGACTGCGCCCGGTAAAGCCGCACAGCTTTGCCGCGGCCAGGGTCAGCATGGGCCGCAGGCGCTTGCCCCCCGACGAGATGAGATAATCCGCAAGCTCGGGGATCAGTTCCACTTCGCTGCGCATGCGGCCGAGGATTTCCTCGTTCACCGCGTCAAGGTCCGCGTCCACCAGCGCCTTGAGGCGATCCACCGGGGTTTCCCGCCGCTCGCCATCGAGAGAAATCACTACGCCCAAATCCGGCCCCTTGATCTTTGCCCCGTGTCGGTCTTGGAATGGAGACTAGGCCGCGCCCCTTTAGGGGGCAAGTGGGGGGCTAGTGGGGAGTAAGGCCGGGCGGTCGCGGATCGCGCTCATTTGACGCGGGGCAAGACGCAGCTAAAGGGGACGCACGTGAAAGAACTGATGCGCACGGTCAATCCGGTGGACCTTTCGTTCGCGCAGGATTTGCTTGCCCAGCATGGGATTGAGAGTTTTGTCTTTGACGAGAACATGTCTGTGCTGGAAGGCTCCATCGGCGCGCTCATTCCCCGGCGGCTTGTGGTCGCGGACGATCACTACGACCGCGCGAAACGGCTCCTTCAAGACGAAGGCATCGAGCCTTACGACGGAAAGCCGTGGTAGGCGAGCTGACCGAAGACGCATTTCTCGGCGGGCGGCTTACGCTCGCTCAGCCCAAGGACGGGTTTCGCGCAGGGCTCGATTCGGTGCTGCTTGCCGCCGCCGCGCAAGTGGGCCCGGGCGATCATGTATTGGACGCAGGCAGCGGCGCGGGCGTGGCGGGGCTTTGTGTGCTCGCGCGGGTGCCCGGCGCGCGGCTTACGGGCGTCGATCTTGACCCGGAGGCCATTCGTCTTTGTACGGAAAATGCCGCGCGCAATGATCTGAGCGATGTTTGTGAGTTTCTTGAAGGCAATGTGTTCGATCTGCCCGCGCTTATGGGCCCCGGCCGCTTCGATCATGTGATCTCGAACCCGCCCTTTCATGACCCGAACCGTGAGCGGCCTTCGCCTCGCGCTTCCAAGGCGGCGGCCCATGCGCTTCATGTGGAAAAACCCTATGGCGAGGCACTCGGGCTCTGGATTGCGGCGTGTCTTGGCGCGCTCAAGACCAAAGGCCGCATCACGCTGATCAACCGCACGGAAGCGCTGCCCGCCATGCTCAAGGTCCTCGAAGGCCCCGCAGGCGCCATCGAGGTGATCCCGCTTTGGCCCAAGGCTGGTGAACCGGCCCGCCGCGTCATCGTCCGCGCGCAAAAGGGCGCAAGGGCCGGGGCAAAACTCCTGCCCGGGTTCACGCTGCACGAGGCGGATGGCGCCTTCACACCGGAAATTGATGCCGCGTTAAGGGAATGTGCGGCTTTGGCGGATTGAATGGGTTGAGTTGCCCGCAACGGAAACCTAGATACCCCTCATGAGGAAATTCATATCGAACCTTGCCGAAGCCGCCGGCCTTGACCGCAACCCGCGCGTTGCGGTGGTGCGGCTGACCGGTGCCATCGGCGCGGCGGGGGGCTTGCGCCCCGGGCTCACGCTCGCGGGTGTTGCGGGCCAGCTTGAAGAGGCCTTCACCATGGGCCGCGCGCAAGCAGTCGCGCTCATTATCAACTCGCCGGGCGGCTCGCCCGTGCAGTCAAAGCTGATCCACGACCGGGTGCGCGCGCTGTCGGAAGAACACGGCAAGCCGGTCTTCGCCTTTTGCGAGGACGTGGCGGCGAGCGGAGGCTACATGCTGGCGCTTTCCGCCGATGAGATTTTCGCCGATCCTTCGTCCATCGTGGGCAGCATCGGGGTTATCTCGGCGGGCTTTGGTTTCCCGGGGCTTTTGGAAAAGCTCGGCATCGAACGGCGCGTGCACACGAGCGGCGAGAACAAGGCCATGCTCGATCCCTTCCAGCCCGAGGACGAGGCGGATGTGAAACGCCTCGAAGCCATCCAGAAAGACGTGCACGCGGATTTCAAGGCCATGGTCAAGGCGCGTCGCGGCGACCGCCTTAAAGGCAGCGACGGCAAGCTCTTTACCGGTGAGTTCTGGGTCGGCCAGAAGGCGGTGGAGCTTGGCCTTATCGACGGGCTCGATAACTTGCGCAGTGTCATGCGCAAGCGCTTCGGCTCCAAGGTGCGGCTCAAGGTGGTCCAGCCCGCGCGCGGGTTTTTCGGCCAGCCCAAGCCCGACACCGCCGCCGGCGGCGACATTGCCGCCATCTGGGGCGCCCCGGGCAAGGCGCTTGCCTGGCTCGAGGCCCGTTCGCTCTGGTACCGTTTCGGGCTATAATTTTCCCCCATGAAGTATCTGGTGACATTGGCGCTGGTCGCGCTTGCGCTTGCGCTTATGAACCTGTTTGCCCGGCGCGGGCGACAGCGGCGCGACGATGTGGAAGACATGGCCCGCCGCGCCACGCAAAAGGCCGCGGGTGTGGAGCAGACCGTGCGCTGCCCCGCTTGCGGGACCTATCGCCCGGTCAGCGATAAGACCCCCTGCAGTTGCGGCTTTGACCCCGAAAACGACACCGCGTGAGCCGCCGCCCCATCGCTTGATTCCGCGAGTGCCCACGGCTACCGTCCCGCGAACCGCCGCTCCGGCTTTCGTAAGAGAATCTTGGCCTAAATTCGCCCCATGACAGACGCGCCCGACCGGTCCTTTCAGGGCCTTATCCTGACGCTCCAGCGCTACTGGGCGGAACAAGGCTGCGTGATCCTGCAGCCTTACGACATGGAAATGGGGGCGGGCACCTTTCACCCCGCCACCACCCTGCGCGCGCTCGGCCCCCGCCCCTGGAATGCCGCCTTCGTGCAGCCCTCGCGCCGGCCCACCGACGGGCGCTATGGCGAAAACCCCAACCGGTTCCAGCACTACTACCAGTTCCAGGTGATCCTGAAGCCGAGCCCTGACGACATTCAGCAGCGCTATCTCGACAGCCTTGGCGCGCTCGGCATCGACTGGCGCAACCATGATATCCGCTTCGTGGAGGACGACTGGGAAAGCCCCACGCTCGGCGCCTGGGGGCTGGGCTGGGAGGTCTGGTGCGACGGCATGGAAATCAGCCAGTTCACATACTTCCAGCAAGTGGGCGGCTTTGAGGTGGAAGTGGTCTCGGGCGAGCTGACGTACGGGCTCGAACGGCTTGCCATGTATGTTCAGGGTACGGATAATGGCTTCGACCTTGAATTCGGCGGCAAGAAACCGGACGGCACGCCCTTCACCTATGGCGATGTGTTTCACCAGGCGGAAGTCGAGTTCTCCGCCTATAATTTCGAACACGCGGACGTGGGGGTTCTCACACAACACTTCAAGGATCATGAGGCCGAGTGTCAAAGACTCCTCAAGGCAAAGCTGCCGCTACCCGCTTACGACCAGTGCATCAAGGCGAGCCATTGCTTCAACTTGCTCGACGCGCGCGGGGTGATTTCGGTGACCGAGCGCCAGGCCTATATCGGCCGCGTGCGCGAGCTCGCGCGCGGCTGCTGCGCGGCGTGGCTCGAAAGCCCGCAAGGCCGGACGGACGGGGCGGAGGGCGAGTGATGGCTTGGCCCTTCCAACAAAGTTGTTATCCCGGGGCGGCGCAGCCGAGCCCGGGATTTTGCACACGGCAAGGGGTTCAAGATTCCGGGCTCTTCGCTTCGCTCAGCCCCGGAATGACGGTGATGTTTGGGGTTGCGCGTAATGGCTGACCTTCTGCTTGAACTCTTCTGCGAAGAAATCCCCGCGCGGATGCAGGTGGCCGCCGCCCGCCAGCTTGAGGACGCCGTGACCGCGCGCCTGAAAGATGCGGGGCTTGGCTTCAAGGCGGCGGAGCATTTCTCCACCCCGCGCCGCATCGGGCTGTTCGTTTCCGGCCTGCCCAAGGAACAGCCGGACATAACCGAGGAACGCAAAGGCCCCCGCGTGAGCGCGCCGGAAAAGGCGATCGAAGGGTTCCTGCGCGCGGCGGGCCTTGCGAGCCTCGATGAGTGCGAGACGCGGGCAGACAAAAAGGGCGACTATTACGTTGCCGTGATTGAGCGGCCCGGGCAAAAGACGGCGGACGTGATTGCCGCGCTGGTGCCCGAGGTGGTGCGCGGCTTTCACTGGCCCAAATCCATGCGCTGGGGTGGGGGGAACCTTCGCTGGGTGCGGCCGCTTCATTCCATTCTTTGCACGCTTGACGGCAAGGTGGTGCCGTTTGACGTGGGTGGCATCAAAGCGGGGGAGGTCACGTTCGGCCACCGCTTTCATGCGGCGGGCGAGATCAAGGCGCCGACGTTCGACAAGTATAAAGAGCGCCTGCGCGAGGCCCGCGTCATTCTCGACCGCACCCAACGTAAAGACGTGATCTGGCGCGAGGCGGCGCACCTCGCGGAAAGCTCCGGCCTTGAGGTGGAACGCGACGACGCCTTGCTTGAAGAGGTGGCGGGGCTCGTCGAATGGCCCATGGCGCTCATGGGCACGTTCGACGCGGCGTTTCTCGATCTTCCGCCGGAAGTGCTGATCACCGCCATGCGGTCGCACCAGAAATACTTTGCCTTGCGCGATGCGAAAACGGGGGGGCTTGCCAATAAGTTCGTGTTCGTCTCGAACCTCGAAGCCGAAGACGGCGGCAAGGCCATCACCGCGGGCAACGAGCGCGTTTTGAACGCGCGGCTTTCGGACGCAAAATTTTTCTGGGATCAGGATCGTAAACTACACCTCGATGACCTTAGTCTGTCGGGCATTGTGTTTCACGAGCGGATTGGTTTTCTTGAAGATAAGGTAGAGCGGACAGCAGCCTTGGCTTTGGGAATAGTTGGTCCTACTGCTGAAAAAGATGTGCGAGTCAATGTGACTGAGGCGGCCAAACTCAGCAAAAAGGATTTGAAGACATCAATGGTCTATGAATTCCCTGAACTGCAAGGGATCATGGGCGCTTACTATGCAGCCGCGTTGGACTACCCTGAAGAAGTTACTCGCCCAATTCGGGAACACTACTCCCCAGTTGGTCCAACGGACGAGATTCCAACAGGTGTTGTCGGTCAAGTTATAGCAACAGCAGATAAGCTTGATACACTTGTGGGTTTTTTTAGGAACGACATCCGACCGACAGGATCGAGAGATCCCTATGCACTAAGGCGCGCAGCGCTAGGCATCATTCGGATACTAGTGGAAACTCAGCGGAAGCTTCATCTCATCCCGCTGATTCAATCCAACTACGCACTCCATGAGTCCGGCCATCAGCGTTTGGCTGCTGCATTAGACAAGGCTGAGCCATTCTCCGTCGATGAGACTGTATCCGTCCTCCTCTCCTTCTTTGCTGACCGCTTGAAAGTTTATCTCCGCGACAAGGGCGCGCGGCATGATCTGATCGACGCGGTGTTTGCTCTGCGCGACAAGGACGGCAACCCGCCCGACGATCTCGTCGCCATCGTGGCACGGGTGGAAGCGCTGGGCGCGTTTCTCGATACCGATGACGGCAAGAACCTGCTCGCAGGTTACAAGCGCGCGGTGAACATTCTGCGCATTGAGGAGAAAAAGGACAAAACGTCTTACGTGGGCAAGGCGGTCAAAAAGCTCATGTCCGAGGAGGCGGAAAAGGCGCTCGCCGGCGCCATTGCGGAGGCCGACAAGGCCGCGGCCGTGGCGCCCAAGACCGAGGATTTCAAGGGCGCCATGGCGGCGGTGGCGCGCTTGCGTGCGCCCGTGGACCGGTTCTTCGACGAGGTGACCGTGAATGCGGACAAGAAAGACGTGCGCGAGAATCGCCTCAAACTCTTAAGCCAAATCCGCGCTTCCCTTGAAGGCGTTGCGGATTTCTCGAAAGTTGAAGGCGGGTAAATGACCAAATGGGTCTATACATTCGGCGTGGGCGAGACCGAGGGCGCGGCGGCCATGCGCGACCTTCTGGGGGGCAAGGGCGCGAACCTGGCCGAGATGTCGAACTTGGGCCTTCCCGTGCCGCCGGGCTTTACCCTTACTACTGAGGTTTGCACCTCTTATTACAAAAATAACCGGGAGTACCCGGATGAACTTGAAGGCCAGGTCACTGCAGCGCTCAAACAAATCGAGGAAGTGACCGAGAAGCTTTTCGGCGACCGCTACAACCCGCTGCTGGTTTCGGTGCGGTCGGGCGCGCGCGCCTCCATGCCCGGCATGATGGATACGGTGCTGAACCTCGGTCTTAACGATGAGACCGTGCTGGGCCTTGCCACCCTCGCCGAGGACGAGCGCTTTGCCTATGACAGCTACCGCCGCTTCATTCAGATGTATTCCGACGTGGTGCTGGGGGTGGATCACCATTCGTTCGAGGAAATCCTTGAAGACGCGAAAACCGAGAAGGGCGTGACGCTCGACACCGAACTCGAAGCCGAAGACTGGAAGGCGCTGGTGGGCGAATATCTCGCGCTCACCAAACGCGAGACCGGCAAGGATTTTCCGCAAGACCCGCATGACCAGCTTTGGGGCGCCATCGGCGCGGTGTTCGGCAGTTGGATGAACCAGCGCGCCATCACCTACCGGCGGCTTCACGATATTCCCGCCGAGTGGGGCACGGCGGTGAACGTGCAGGCCATGGTGTTCGGCAATATGGGCGAAAGCTCCGCCACCGGCGTTGCGTTTACGCGTGACCCTTCCACCGGCGAGCGCGCCTATTACGGCGAGTTCCTGATCAACGCCCAAGGCGAAGACGTGGTCGCGGGCATCCGCACGCCGCAGTACCTCACGCAGATTGCTCGGAAGGCAGCGGGCGCGCTCGAGCCGTCCATGGAAGAGGCCATGCCCGCGGCCTATAAGGAACTCGCGCAAATCTTCGACAGGCTCGAAGCCCATTACCGCGACATGCAGGACGTGGAATTCACCGTGGAGCGCGGCAAGCTCTACATGTTGCAAACGCGCACCGGCAAGCGCACCACGAAATCGGCGCTCAAGATCGCCGTGGACATGGCGGGCGAGGGGCTCATCACCGAGGCCGAAGCCATCGGCCGGGTTGAGCCCCAAGGCCTCGACCAGCTTTTGCACCCCACGCTCGATGCCAAGGCGCCGCGCGAGGTGATCGGCAAGGGCTTGCCCGCCTCGCCCGGTGCTGCCAGCGGCGAGGTGGTGTTCAACGCCGATGAGGCTGAAGCGCGCGGCAAGGCAGGGCATAAAGTCATCCTTGTACGGATTGAAACCAGCCCCGAGGATATTCACGGTATGCACGCCGCGGCGGGCATTTTGACCTCCCGCGGGGGGATGACCTCCCACGCCGCGGTGGTGGCGCGCGGCATGGGGCGGGCTTGCGTGGCGGGCGCGGGGAACGTGCGCATCGATTATGGCGCGGGAGCCTTCACCGCCAGGGGCGAGACAATCAAGGCTGGCGACACCATCACCATCGACGGCTCCTCCGGCGAAATCATGAAGGGCGCGGTGGCGACGGTGCAGCCCGAGCTCACCGGCGATTTTTCAAAACTGATGAAATGGGCCGACGGTGCGCGGCGGCTGGGCGTGCGCGCCAACGCGGAAACGCCGGAGGATGCGCGCACCGCGCGGGAGTTCGGCGCCGAAGGGATCGGCCTTTGCCGGACCGAGCATATGTTCTTCGATGGCGCGCGCATTCTCGCCGTGCGCGAGATGATCGTGGCGAAAGACGAAGACGGCCGCCGCAAGGCGCTGGGCAAGCTGCTCCAGGAACAGCGCGGCGATTTTGTCGAGCTCTTCCACATCATGAAGGGCTTGCCGGTGACCATCCGCCTGCTCGACCCGCCGTTGCACGAGTTTCTGCCTCATGAGGAGGCGGAGATTGCCGAGGTGGCGGCTGCCGCGGGCATCTCGGTGGAGGCGATCAACCGGCGGCTCGCCGATCTTGCGGAGGCGAACCCCATGCTCGGCCATCGCGGCTGCCGGCTTGGGATTACCTATCCTGAAATTTATGAGATGCAGGCGCGCGCCATTTTTCAGGCCGCCGCCGAGGTCTCGCAAGATCAAGGCGAGACCGTGGTGCCGGAGATCATGATTCCCCTCGCCGCCACGAAGGCGGAAATCGATTTCCTCAAGGCGCGCATCGATGCGGTTGCCGCGGCGGTGGAAACGGAAACCGGCGGCAAGCTCGACTACCTGGTCGGCACCATGATCGAGCTGCCGCGCGCGGCATTGCGCGCGGGCGAGATTGCTCTGTCGGCGGAGTTTTTCTCTTTCGGCACGAATGACCTCACGCAAACCACGTTTGGGATCAGCCGCGATGATGCGGCGCGCTTTCTCTGGGACTATCAGGAAAAGGGCGTGCTCGCCGCTGATCCGTTCGTCACCATCGACCGCGAGGGAGTGGGCGAGCTGGTGCGCATCGGCGCCGAGCGTGGCCGCGCGGCACGGGCCCGTATCAAGCTCGGCATCTGCGGCGAACACGGCGGCGACCCGGCCTCCATCGCTTTTTGTGAGGAGGCGGGGCTTGATTATGTTTCCTGCTCGCCCTTCCGCGTGCCGATCGCGCGATTGGCGGCGGCGCAAGCGGTGCTCAACAACGCGCCGGAGCGGGAATAAACCCTCACTTTTTTCAATTTTGCCACACTGAATGAGATTGTGCGTCCTGATTGCGACCCACAGCTACCTACCGCATTGCGAGAAGGTTAATATCCTCATCGGGGAAGCCAAACGGTAAATGGGGGGACGCCAATGAATGAGGGGCAGAGGTTTGAGAAACGGTCACTCGACCGGACCTTTCTATTTCTTCTAATCGTTTTTGTGGTTTTCGTTCACGTGCTCCACGAAATCGGCAATCTGGAACAGTTCCGAGTAGTGACCTTAGATTGGTACGCGTCGTTCTGGGATTGGTACCGGCATTTGGCGATTGCTCATCCAGTTGAAACACTCTTTGTCACGATACAGATAATTGCTGGAACCGTCATTTACTTTACTCTGCGGGGTAGCGTCCCAACGTGGTGGCAGGCGATGCCGGCAGGATTGTCACTCCGCAATTATTTCTGGGTGCAGACGTTTTTCTGGTTGGCAGTAATTGTTGAGTTGCCAATTGCTGTCGCACTCATCATTCATGACGTACCGGTATGGGTTCATATCCTTCCACATGCAGCATTGTTGGTGTTGATAGCTTCGCTTTATGCAGGCCTTGCAGATAGTACGACGCTTAATCACGAAAGATTTCGAAGATTTTTTACACCAATTCTAACGCTGGTTGCCCCAGGAATTGGAATGATCTACCGACTTCAATCACTCAAATTTCTACCCCCGGAACTATCCAGGGTCATCGATTGGATTGTTGAAGTGTATCCTAGGTTGCTATTGACGCCACTCTAGGACAACTGCTTCAGTCATCACTCAAACACAACATCCAGCCCCAGATCGAGGTTGGGGGCGGAGTGGGTGAGCCAGCCCACGGAGATCAAATCGACGCCGGTCTCGGCAATGCCGCGCACGGTGTCGAGGGTGACGCCGCCCGAGGCCTCCAGCACCGCGCGGCCCTTGTTCATCTCCACCGCCTTGCGCAAGGTATCCGTATCCATGTTATCGAGCAGCACCGCATCCGCACCGCCGGTAAGCACCTCTTCTAACTGCTCCAGCGTGTCCACTTCGATCTCTATACGGAGCATATGCCCCGCGCGCGCCTTGGCAGCTTTGAGTGCGGGCGTGACCCCGCCCGCCACGGCGATGTGGTTGTCCTTGATCAGGATCGCGTCATAGAGACCGAAACGGTGGTTGACCCCGCCGCCCGCGCGCACGGCGTATTTCTCGAACGCGCGAAGCCCGGGCGTGGTCTTGCGCGTACAGGTAATGCGCGCGCCCGTGCCTTCCGCCGCCGCCACGAAGGCCGCGGTGGCGGTGGCGATGCCGCTCATGTGGCCGAGGAAATTGAGCGCCACCCGCTCGGCGGTGAGGATCGCCCGCGCGGAGCCCTCGATATGGCAGAGCGCATCGCCGGGGCCCACGTCTTCGCCGTCGCCGGTCTGCACGGCGATCTTCAAGGATGCGTTTACAAGCCGGAAGGCCGCGCGCGCCACGTCGAGCCCCGCAATGCCCCCGGGCGCGCGGGCGGCAATCACCGCGCGTGCCGTTGCGTCCGCCGGAACCGTCGCCTCGGTGGTGACGTCCCCCGCGCGGCCAAGGTCCTCGGCCAGCGCCGCACGCACGGCGGGCTCAATAATATGCGGCGGAAGCGGTTCAAGCTCAGGCATGGACAACCTCTTGGGCGGCGCCCGCACTTTCCACATCGGAGAGCTTTAGGAACGTCCGCTTACGGAAGGTTTCGTGGGGTTTTGGGAAATCTTCACGGGAATGCCCGCCCCGGCTTTCTTTGCGGCCCAAGGCGCCCGCGATTATAAACCGCGCCGCCGTGAACATATTGGCGAAAGCCGCGCCCGCGCCGGGGCTTGCATCCGCTTCGGCTTCGAGGGCGGCCAGCTCGCGCGCGGCGGCCTTGAGCGAGTCTGCCGAGCGCACCACGCCCACATGGGTTCCCATGATCCATCTAAGGCGCTGCGCGATTTTGGAATTGATCAGCCCGTCCGCGTGGCCGAAGCGCGGTGTGAAGACGGCGGCGCGCGCGGCGTTGGGCGCGTCGTTGCCGTTGATGTCTTGCGCCACCCGCGCGGCGAAGACCACGGACTCCAAAAGCGAATTTGAGGCGAGCCGATTCGCCCCGTGGGCGCCGGAAGATGTCACCTCGCCGCAGGCCCAAAGCCCGTCGAGGGACGACCGCCCCCATTCATCGATGGCGATGCCGCCCATGTGGTAGTGGGCGGCGGGGGCGACGGGAATAAGCTCCGCCCCCGGATCGATGCCCGCCGCCTGGCACGCGGCGAACACCGTGGGAAACTTTTCAGCGAACGCAGCACCGATGGCCGCGCGCGCATCGAGATAGGTTTTGCGCCCCTCGCCGCGCTGCCGGTGCACCTCGCGCGCCAGAATGTCCCGCGGGGCAAGGTCGGCGGCTTCGTGCACGTCTTCCATAAAGCGCACGCCTTGATCGTTGACGAGCACCGCGCCTTCTCCGCGCAAGGCTTCCGAAGCGAGCGGGGCGGGGTCGCGGCCTACATCTATCGCCGTGGGGTGGAACTGGATGAATTCGGGATCGGCGATCACGGCGCCCGCGCGCGCCGCCATGGCAACCCCTTCACCCAGCGCCTCGGGCGGGTTGGTGGTGACCGCGTAAAGCGCGCCCGCACCGCCGGTGGCCAGCACCACGTTCCGTGCACGGATGAACAGCGGCGGCTTTTCCGCCTCCCGCCAGTTGGGGGCGAAGATCCCACAAACGCGCCCCTCGACCACGCCCAGCGCATGGGCGGTCACGCCTTCGATAATGTTGATGGAGGGGGTCGCGCGCACGCGCTCGCGCAGGGCGCCCATCACCGCCGCGCCGGCTCTATCCCCGCGCACGCGAACAATACGGTCATGGGAATGCGCGCCCTCGCGGCCGAGCTTGAGCTTTCCTTCAAGATCCCGGTCGAAGGGAACGGCGAGTTCCACAAGGTCGAGGATACGATCCGACGCCTCGGTGGCGATCAGCCGCGCGATCTTTTCGTCCACCAACCCCGCACCCGCCGCCACCGTGTCGGCGATGTGAGCCTCAATCGTGTCGCCCGCGCCCAATGCCGCGGCGATGCCCCCTTGGGCCCAGGCGCTGGCGCCGCCGCCGATGGGCTGGCTTGCGAGCACGGTCACGTTGCGCGGGCTGAGCTTCAGCGCGGCGAAGAGGCCGGCGAGGCCCGCGCCCACAATCAGCACATCGCCCGCGTCGAGCACGTTATCGGGAAAGGCGCGCGGCATCTGTCTTGTCTATTCCGCGGCGGAGGCGAGGGGTTTCGTTTTGGGCGGCGCGAGCCGCAGCATGGCTTCGACGCTTTCGCGGGCCGCCGCGGCGACAGCGGGGTCCACCTTCACCTCGTACTGGCCGGTTTCCAGGCATTCGAGAATGTTGGCCAGCGTAATGCGCTTCATGTGCGGGCAAAGGTTACAGGGCCGGATGAATTCAACGCCGGGCGTTTCCGCCGCCACATTGTCGGACATGGAACATTCCGTCAGCATAATGACTTTCGCGGGCCGTTCGCGCTTGGCATAGGCGATCATGCCGCTGGTGGAACCGGCGAAGTCCGCCTCTTCCACCACGTCCGGCGGGCATTCGGGGTGGGCAAGCACCACGACGCCGGGGTTGGCCGCCTTATAGGCGCGAATCTCGGCGGCGGAGAATTGTTCGTGCACCTCGCACCGGCCGTGATAGGCGATCACGTTGACTTTCGTTTCCTTGGCGACATTCTTGGCGAGGTATTCGTCCGGCACCATAATCACCGTATCGACCCCGCGTTCGGCGGCGATCTTCTCGACAATCTCGACGGCGTTGGACGATGTGCAGCACACGTCGCTTTCGGCTTTCACGTCCGCCGTGGTGTTCACATATGTCACCACCGGCAGGCCGGGATATTTTTGTTTGAGCAGGCGCACATCATGGCCGGTGATCGAGGCGGCGAGCGAACAGCCCGCGCGCAGATCGGGGATCAGCACGGTCTTCTCAGGGCTGAGGATCTTCGAGGTCTCCGCCATGAAGTGAACGCCCGCCTGGACGATGAGGCTCGCCTCCACCTTCGCGGCTTCCTGGGCGAGCTGGAGCGAGTCGCCCGAAAAATCCGCCACCGTGTGGAAGATGTCCGGCGTCATGTAGTTATGAGCGAGGATCACCGCGTTCTTTTCGCGCTTGAGGTCCAGAATGCGCTTCACGTAAGGCGCCATCACGGGCCATTCGATTTCCGGCACCACGTCCGCCACGCGCGCGTAAGTGCCGCGAAGCTCCGCCGCGGCGGCAAGCGCCTCGTCCGGGTCCCCCAGCGGCGGCAGGTGGACGGCGAGCGGCTGGGTCCTGATGGGAAGTTCGGTCATCTTGCGTGCCCTCCCTTTTGGCGGGGCCCAGCGCGCGCCGGGGTCCCCTCGGGCATTTGGTGGCGCGGGTGCCCCGGATTGAGGGACTTCAAAAAGCGCCGTTTTCCGCCAGTTACTTCAGTTTACGCGGCCCTGTGCCAGCCTTGTTATACTCATTATGAGCATATATAGAGCCCAAAAAAGCACCTGCAAGAGCAGGCGGAACAAAAATGCTCGCCCGTTAGAGGGGCGAAGTCAAGGGGATAACCCCTTTAGATCAGCAAGCGAAACACTTTGTGCATTGCGGTGATAGGATTTGTAAATCCAAGTTTAGCTTGGCGATCTGCTAGCTGTTCAGCGTTCGAAATTGCACGGTCTAGATTCTCTTCGAGAATACCGAAGTATGGATGGACCGATTTATTGTAGCCGGGGAGGTAGTTTTGAAGTCGTGGCAGTAAAGATGCACAGGAATTATAGGGGGTATCAACCAGCTCGAAATGAAGTAGAAGCCAGAATTCGAAGCAGGGAGTGCTTACAATTGGGATCACACCATTACCGGCGCTCGAGTTGCAGAATTGCTCAGCCTGATTTGCACGAGAAGCTCTATCACCATCATAAACGGCAAATGCGAATTCAAACTTATCATCTTTAAAGCGCTGTTCGTTGGCGATCGCGGCTGCACGACGCACAACGTCTACTGGATCCGAAGTGCTCGTTTCACCATCAATCTTAAATGAGAACTCCTGAAACCGCTCCAGCCTTTGGATAAGACCAAAGTACTCGACTTCAGTTTTTCGACCTTCAGTCGAGAGTAGTATACGACGCTTAATCTGGCGAACATGTCGCGGTCGTCGTGTTATACCCTCTCGTTTGCTAGGCTTGCTCTTGCGTCCCATCTTGCGGCGTAAGTTCCATTTGACGTTCGTCGACGCTGTCTAATTCGACATCAAAAATGGATTCAAAGCTTGGGATCAATTGAGGACCGCCTCCATAGCGCCCTTGTAGAAATCGTTTTGCGATTGCGTCCTCTTTTCGCACTGGAAAATCCGAAAGAGCGCGAATGGAACTTGAATAGTCACGCCTACGCTCCAGCAACCAGATCTGGTCTTTTGCCAATGAGCGCAACTCAAAAACAGAAATATCGTGACCAGTAAATATCAACTGCGCTCCATTCCTATTCACTCGACGATTCTCAAACAGTTGAATCAGATGATTCAGTGCTAGTGGATGGAGATTTGTGTTTAATTCATCCACGAACACAATGAAACCATTCTCTATTGTGTCAATGATCGCTCCAGCTAGTGCAAACAGCGCGCGTGTCCCGCTAGACTCTTCATCCAAGTTCAGAAATCTCATTTTTCCTTGACTATCTAGCCTACCAAATGAAACTTCAAATTTAGAAGTTTCAGCCAATTGATTCGCGATCTCTTCCGAAAAAATTTTTCTGTCTATCTCTAAACTGTCGCTCTCATCAACACGAATTTCATCCACTTGAAGATCAAAAGTGCTCAAAAACTGCCGAATCCTCTCCCGATTTCTTGAATCAGTACATTGGAGTGCGGAGTATTGATCAAAAAATCCAGGGCCTTCTAACATTGGTCCTGATATTGCTCTTAGGTCAAAAAAGAACCAGTTGTGTACGTCTAGGAATGCTTCGGAGTTTAGCTGCACTGCTGTCGAAAGAAACAGTGCATTGTCTCGAGTGGCTTCACGCCAGGTTTCCTTTGGCCCACGAAGCGCGGAGTTAAGATACCAATCGTACTCACCTTCATCTTGGACAAACTCTCGTTCGTACAACACCCGACTTCGGGCTTTGAGTTTTAACTCCTTTGACTCGAGACGCTCGTAATGAATTCGTTTCTCATCGTAGGCAACAAATAAAGTATAGAGCTTGTTACTCTTTGAGAATGTGATCTCAAATTCGGTTGGAGAGTTTCTACAGCTTTTGTCGAACATGAATGGGCGGTAGGGCAGCGGTGAGTTGGCTGTGTTTTCCCGCGCTGAATCCACAACTAGTGATCTGAGCGTCATTACTGCCGTAATGAGATTCGTCTTTCCGGATCCATTTGCCCCAAAGAATGCGGAGACTGCTACTAGCCGTTCGTCCCCTCTCGGCCCAATTGGGTGGGTGTGTTTGGCCTGCCAGCCCCTGGTTCCGCCGGCAATCATTGTGAAATATTCCGCTCCTTTAAATGAGAGGAAATTTTGGGCGCAAAAGGACCGTAACAAGGGAATACCCACCTGTTTAAGCGCTAATTCTGCAAAAAATGTAATACTTGCGGCCTAATTTGTCAATATCCATTGTTTAATATTTGAAATTACCCCCACTTCTCCCCATCCGCGCCCCGTATCACCAGCCACAGGGCGAGCGCGATCTCGAAACCGTTCTATCAGTTCCACCGCATCCAAATTGAGTTTTCACCGCATCAAGGGTGCGAAGCGGGCGAAGCGGCAATTGCCGGGCCGCCCCCGCGCTAAGCCTTGATGACGGAGCCAAGCTCATGACCTTTTCGCCCTTCCCAGCTTTTGCCGCGCTGCTGCTCACTGTGCCGCTGGCGGTCTTTTCGCCCGCGCCGGTTCATGCCGCCGAGGGGTTCGATCCCTCTTCGTTTGATCCCGCTGCGCCCGCTGCGTTCCAGTTTGGCGTGGGTGAGGCGGATCACGCCGCCACCTTCGAGAGCGCTTGCACTTCGTTCGAGCGGCGCGAGCTACCCACCGAGGGCATGCCCATGGCCGCCGAGAGCCACGTGCAATTCGATTGTCAGGGCTTTGATTATTATGGCGCGGCGCGGCTTGCCGAGTTCGTTTTCGTGGACGATGCGCTCAGCCATGTGTGGGTGCTGACCGGGGCGGAGGATCTTGGCGGTCTCGCCGAAGCGTTCGATGCAGGGCTTGGCATACCCAGTCACGTGGTGCCCGGCTTGGTTCGCGCCTATATCCCCGCGCGCGCCGCATTGCGCTATGACGTGCCCGAAGCGCTTTATATGTCCGAAAGCGCCGCGCCCTTCTTCGCCGGCTGGTTCGACGGGCTGGTGGCCCAACAAGGCGAGGGCGTCGAGTAAGACGGGTCGCGCGTTAGCCGGTGCTCGCGCGCCATTTCTCGTCATCCACGCCCCGCACAACCAGCCATAGGGCCAGCGTGCCTTCGGCGAGGAGGCAGATGAGGAAGCCCGGCACCACGGCACCGTAGTGCTCGGGCGCGAGGAAGCGCGTGAAGCTGGTCACGAGGTAGACGAGCCCTGCCGCCGCCATGAGCCAGCCGAGCACGGAAGGCAGGAACTTTGCGCGGTGGATCAGCCAGCCGAGCGCGAGGCAGTTCACCGCGAAAAAGACCAGCGCCACGGAATACCCGTGCGTATGCCAATTGAAGAAAAGCGCAACGAGCGCTTCGGCTTCGCGCGCCTCGAACGGCGCGGGGGCGAACGTGCCGCCCGCATTGCCAAGCATAAGGAGCAGCGCGCCGAACGCCGTGAGCGTATTGGCCGACAGCACCGCCGTCGAGACCAGATGAAACACCGCGGCGGCCATGGCGAGCGGCTTTGAGACCACCCGCAACAGAAAAAAGAGCAAGAGCGCCACGCCCACGTCCGCAAGACCCATTACCATCTCGGTGGCGAAGCCCATGCGGAACAGGCCTTCATTGGCGATCAGGTTGGCGGCGGTGGCGGCGGCATCCTCGCGCACGCGGATGGACCCGCGCACCACGGCCTCGGTCCACACGCCCGCGGCGATGATTACGAGGTAAAGCGCGCCCGCCGCCCGGGCGAGGGCATTGGGGTTCAGGGCACCTTCTTGCGCGTCGTTCATTCGTCCGTCTCCTCATCTGCTTCTGTAAGTTCTTCATCGCCCGCGAGCCACAGCGGCACCTCGCGCACGGTTTCATAGGCCTCGAGCGCAAGGCACCTTGCGCCCGCCGCCCGGGCCAGCGCCTCGCACATGCCCGCCGCTTCGTGCATCACCCAGCGGCGGTAGTACTGAAAAACGATCCGGTTACGGAGCAACCGGGAAAGCGCATCTAAATAAGCAGGGTCGGCGGTAAGGGCGGCGAAATCCACCTCGATGCGCTGGCGCGAGCGCCGCTCCGCGTCATAAACACTGTTGATGCCGCGGCCTTCACGTAGCCCCGCGTCGCCATCCCGCGCGGGGCGGAAGAAGGGAAGCTGCGCCTCGATAAAGGCCAGCCGCTCGTAATACGTGGCAACGGCATCCATGGCTTCGGGGGCGTCGATCTCGTGGATAAGCCCGCCCCGTGCCAGCTCGTCGTAAACCCGGCGCGGCGGGTTCACGGGCGGGAAGAACCCCATGGTGGCAAGGCCCGCCTCGATAGCGTCGGCGTCAAGCGCGCCTTGCTCGCCGGCGAACAGCGCGGCGACCACCCGGTCCTGCAGTTCAAGGTCGATGTCGTTTTCATAGACCAGCTCCACCCAGGTCAGCAGCACGTCTTCGGATTCAAGATAAAGCTCGGTAAGCGCCGCTTCGGCCCGCGCTTTGGTGCCGCGCGCCTCGAACCAGCCTTGCAGTTGAAGGGCCAGCAACACACCGCCCGCAACGGCGGCAACGTCGAGCCCCACGGCAAGCCAGTTTTGATTGCTGATGTGGCGCGTAAAGCGGCGCAGAAGCATCGAACCTCCCTCAAGGTCAGACGCGACTCTATAGCATGATTGCCCGGGGCGGGCGCATGGTGTTTGATGCGTGCGCACATCAGGAGGGGGGGCCGCCATGCGCCGCGTGCTTTTTATCATCGCCATTGCTGTCGTCACCGTGCTCGCCAGCATGGGCGCCTATCTCTATTCCACCGTGCGCGATACGGCGCTTCAAGGCACCGGGTACGTCGCGAAGAACGTGTGCTCGGGGCATTTCGTCTCGCGCATGCCGGTGGACCGGTTTATCGCCGAGGCGCTCGCCCCCATCGACGAAAGTCTTGCCGACATGAACGTCGCGGTGGACGAGGCGGCGCGCACGGTGGACGTGAACGTCTATGGCCTTTTCCGCCGCCGCGCGGTGAACCGGCCGGGCCTCGGCTGCGTGCTTCTCGCGCCGGGGGAGGACGCGCCGTCCTTCACCGTCACGGCGAACGAGCCACCCCCGCGCACCCTTGCGCCCTGGCCCCTGGGCGATGGGCCCGCCCATGATGCGCTGCCGGGCGTTGATTATGTGGCGCTTAATGCAGCGGTGGATGCCGCCTTTGCGGATCGGGACCCGGAGCGCCCGCGCCATACCAAAGCGGTCGCGGTCATCTGGCGCGGCAACTTGATTGCGGAACGCTACGCGGACGGCATCGATCAGGCGACGCCGCTCATCAGTTGGTCCATGGCGAAGTCGGTGACCAACGCGCAGATCGGCATTTTGATCGGTCAAGGCGCGCTCGATCTCGATGCCCCGCCGCCGGTGCCCGAATGGAACGGGGAGGGCGACGCGCGCGCCGCCATCACCCTTGATCAGATGCTGCGCATGTCGAGCGGGCTTGAATTCGACGAAACCTACAACGTGGGAACGGACGTGACGCGCATGCTCGCGCTGGAGCCAAGCGCGGGCGGGTTCGCCGCGGCCAAACCCCTGGCCCATGCGCCGGATGAGGTTTGGTATTATTCCTCCGGCACCTCAAACATCCTCGCGCGGCTTATCCGCGACACCGTGGGCGGCACCGCGCAAGACCATTACGAGTTCGCGCAGGAGAATCTGTTTCAGCCCATCGGCGCCAATAGTTTTATCTTGGAAATGGACGCCTCGGGCGCTTCCATCGGCTCGTCCTACATGTACGCCACCGCGCGTGACTGGGCGCGGCTCGGCCAGCTCTTTTTGCAGGACGGCGTGTGGCAGGGCGAACGCATCCTGCCCGAAGGCTGGGCCGCTTATTCGCAAACGCCGACCCCCAATAATCCGCTCAGAAACTATGGCGCGCATTTCTGGCTTAACAACGATCCGGACCCCGGCGCCCCGCGCCAAGAGTTTCTCCCCACGCCCCTGTGGCCCGACGCGCCGCGCGATGCCTATGCCATGAACGGCTTCCAGGGCCAGCACGTGGTGATCGTGCCCAGCCAGGATCTCGTGGTGGTGCGGCTCGGCTTTACCGCCGACTATCTCGGCAGCGGCGTCAATGAGCTGATCGCGGGCGCCGTTGCCGCCGTAAGCGCGGAGTAAGGTGGGGAACAGGGCGCTCCCCCCGTAAACATCTTCGTGATCTAACAGAGAGTTCACTTGAGCCGCGCGGAGGGGCCCGTAAGTTGCCCCGGAATTCTTGTTTTCGAGGGGCAAACCATGACTTTCAGAACTTATGGCGCCATTGGTGCCGCGCTTCTTCTTGCTGGTTGTTCGGGTCTTGCGGCACCGGAGCCCGGGCCCACTGCGACATTGGGCACCTGGGGTGTGGAGCTGAACCGCATCAGCGAAACCGTCCGGCCGGGCGATGATTTCAATGTGTATGTGAACGAAGGCTGGCTTGAGACCGCTGAGATTCGCACCGGCTATTCCTCGACCGGCGGGTTTCTCGACCTTCATGTGGAAAGCCAGGAACAGGTCCGTGTGCTGATCGACGAAGCAAGCGCCACCACAAGCCGCAATCGCGCCGAACAGCAAGTGGGCGATCTTTACGCCAGCTTCATGGACCGCGACCGCATCGAGGAGCTTGGCCTCAGCCCCATCCAAGAAGAGCTTGACGCGGTGCTCGCCAGCCAATCCCATGAGGAGATCGCGCGCTGGTTCGGCCGCACTTTCCATTCCTCGGCCGTGGGGCTTTACATCACGCCGGAC
>JANQLJ010000117.1 GCA_028280665.1 Alphaproteobacteria bacterium | reverse complement strand
GTACCAGCCTTGTGACCGCAGCGGTGCGGCGCCATTGCGGCGGCGGCGGCATTGCGGTGATCGCCACCCACCGCAGTCTTGATGTGGGCGAGGCGCAGGTGATCGATTTCGGGCCCGGGGGGGCCGGGCCATGAGCGCGGCTTGGGCGCTTTTCCGGCGGGACGTTTTGCTCTCGGTCCGCATCGGCGGCGGGTTCGGCCTCGGGATCGGCTTTTTCGTTCTTGTGGCGGTGCTGCTTCCCCTGGGCGTGGGCCGCGATCTCGTCCTGCTCGAACGACTCGCGCCGGGGCTCATCTGGCTCGGCGCGGCGCTCGCGGCGCTTCTGTCGCTGGACCATCTTTTTCAGGCCGATCTTGAAGACGGCGCGCTCGATCAGTTCTTTCTTTCCCAAACGCCCATTGAGGCCTTGCTGCTGGCCAAGGTCGCCGCGCACTGGGCGACCACCGGTTTGCCGCTTGTTTTTGCCGCGCCGGTCCTTGCGCTTCTTTTAAACCTCGAAGCGGGCAACTGGCCCGCGCTTATGGCCTCCCTTGCGGTGGGCACGCCCGCGCTCAGCCTGATCGGCGGCGCCGCGGCGGCGCTGACCGCGGGGCTGCGGCGCGGGGGGATGCTGCTCTCGCTGCTCACATTGCCGCTTTATGTGCCCACATTGATATTCGGCGCCGCAGCAGCAGCGGGCGGGATAGCCGCGCCGGAGCTGCTGCTTCTCGGGGGGGTAAGCCTTGTGGCCTTGGTTGTCGCGCCCGTGGCGGCGGCTCTCGCTTTACGGCTTTACGTGTCATGAGGTCGCGTCGGGTTGCCGCAGCGAGAGGAAGAGAGTAGGTCAACGGCCATGTTCGGATACGCAAACCCGGAACGGTTCTGGCGCCTTTCGTCCCTTCTGATGCCGTGGGTGTGGGGCGCAACCGCGATTTTATTCGCCATTGGTCTCTATGCCGCGCTTGTAGCATCGCCCGATGATTATCAGCAAGGCGCGACCGTGCGCATTATGTATGTGCACGTGCCGGCCATGTGGATGTCTTTGGGCGCTTATGCCTTCATCGCCGTGGCGAGCTTTGTCTCTCTTATATGGCGGCATGTGCTGGCGGACGTGGCCGCCAAAGCCGCCGCGCCCATTGGCGCCACGTTTACGGCGTTGGGGCTTTTGACCGGATCGATTTGGGGCAAACCCATGTGGGGCGCCTGGTGGGCGTGGGATGCGCGCCTGACATCCGTGCTCGTCTTATTCTTTCTATATCTCGGCTATATGGCCATGTGGGCGGCGATCGAGGACCGCACCCGCGCCGCCCGGGCCGCCGCCATCCTTGCGCTCGTGGGCGCCATTAACTTGCCCATCATCAGGTTTTCTGTCGAATGGTGGAACACGCTTCACCAGGGCGCCAGCGTGTTGCGCGCGGGTGGGTCGGCGCTCCATGCCTCGTTCCTCTACCCGCTGCTTATCATGGGGCTGGCTTATTTGTTTTTGTTCGGCGCGCTGTTGCTTGTCCGTATACGGACCGAAATCCTGAGCCAGCGCGTGCTTGCCGATCAAAGGCGCCGCGCGGCAAATGAACAGCTTACCAGCCCAATTGAAAGCGAGGCGTAGCATGGACGGGCTCTTTCAATTCGGTGAATATGCAGGCTATGTCTGGTCGGCTTATGGGATCAGCCTCCTTGGCCTTGCCGTTCTTACGGCCGTGAGCTGGCGCGCCTATGCCGCGGCGAAACGGCGGGCCGGGTCTCTCGGCGATGGCAACTGCTCATGACGGCGCTCCGGTGGGCGCCGCTGCTGGTCATTGCATTCCTCGTAGGCGTTTTCGGAATTGCACTTTTCCTCGAGCGGCCGAGCGAAGGCTCTCTTGCTCTGGTGGGCGCGCCTGCGCCCGCATTCGTGTTGCCCGCGCTGGCGCCGGACGAAGGGGTCGGGCTTGCCACCAGCGACCTTCTGGGCGGGCGCATTATGATTGTGAATGTGTGGGCGTCGTGGTGCGCGCCGTGCCGCGTTGAACATGCACAGCTCATGGCGCTGGCGCGCGACCCCCGGGTTGAGGTTGTCGGCATCAGTTACCGCGACGCGCCGGAGGATGCGCGCGCCTTTCTCGATCAACTGGGCAATCCCTTCACGCGCATTGGTGTTGATCGCGACGGTCGCGTGGCGCTCGACTGGGGGGTCACCGGCCCGCCCGAGACCTTCATTGTGACGCCCGACGGCACCATCGTCGCCAAACATATCGGTGCCATCACGCCCGTGGTTCTCGAAAACCAGGTCGAGCCAACCATTGCTGACCTTACGAGGCGTTGAGGCGCCGGGAGCTGCATTCTGACAAATGAAAAGCCCCGGCGCTTGCCGGGGCTTTCCTGATTAGAAGGGCGGTAATCGCCTATCTTCTTCTGCGCGCTGTCTTGCGCTTTGCGGCTTTCCGCTTGGGTGCCTTACGCTTAGGTGCTTTGCGCTTAGCAGTTTTACGCTTCGGCGCTTTGCGTTTTGTGCGCCGCTTGGCCGTCTTGCGTTTGGCGGCCTTACGTTTGGGCGCCTTGCGCTTGGTCCGCCGTTTTGCGGTTTTGCGCTTAGCGGCTTTCCGCTTCGGTGCCTTCCGCTTTGTGCGCCGCTTTGCGGTCTTCCGCTTGGCTGCTTTGCGTTTAGGCGCTTTGCGCTTCACGCGGCGTTTGGCGATTTTCCGCTTTGCCGTCTTACGTTTGGCCGTTTTGCGTTTAACGGACCGCCGCTTCACGGCCTTCCGTGTTGCCTTCCGGGCAACGCGGCGCTTGGCGGTTTTGCGTTTCGCGGCCTTACGCTTGGGTGCTTTGCGCTTGGTACGCCGCTTCGCCGTCTTGCGCTTAGCGGTTTTCCGTTTTGGCGCTTTGCGCTTAGTACGACGCTTTGCGGTTTTGCGCTTCGCGGCCTTACGCTTAGGCGCCTTGCGTTTTGTACGCCGCTTCGCGGTCTTCCGCTTGGCAGCCTTGCGCTTAGGTGCTTTGCGCTTGGTGCGGCGCTTAGCCGTTTTACGCTTAGCAGTCTTGCGTTTGGGTGCCTTGCGCTTCACACGGCGCTTGGCGGTTTTCCGCTTTGCCGTCTTACGTTTGGCCGTTTTGCGCTTTGCGGCCTTCCGCTTCGGCGCTTTGCGTTTCACCGCTTTCTTGCGGGACCGTTTGACGGCTTTGCGTGTTGCCTTCCTGGCAACTCTACGCTTCGTCCGCCGTTTAGCGGTCTTCCGCTTAGCGGCTTTACGCTTGGGCGCTTTGCGCTTTGTACGCCGCTTCGCGGTTTTCCGCTTGGCCGTCTTGCGTTTGGCGGTTTTCCGTTTAGGCGCTTTGCGTTTGGTCCGGCGCTTAGCAGTCTTTCTCTTAGCTGCTTTCCGCTTCGGTGCCTTACGCTTGGTACGCCGCTTCGCGGTTTTCCGTTTGGCAGCCTTACGCTTAGGTGCTTTGCGCTTTGTACGGCGCTTAGCCGTCTTGCGTTTGGGTGCCTTGCGCTTCACACGGCGTTTTGCCGTTTTACGCTTTGCCGTCTTGCGTTTAGCCGTTTTGCGCTTCACGGCCTTCTTGCGGGACCGCTTGGTCGCCTTGCGGGCAGCCTTCTTTGCGGTCTTGCGCTTGACACGCCGCTTAGCGGTTTTCCGCTTTGCGGCCTTACGCTTAGGAGCCTTCCGCTTCGTACGGCGCTTTGCCGTCTTCCGTTTCGCGGCTTTACGCTTGGGCGCCTTGCGTTTAGTCCGCCGTTTCGCTGTCTTGCGCTTTGCGGTTTTCCGTTTCGGCGCCTTACGTTTGGTGCGCCGCTTCGCGGTCTTACGCTTAGTAGCCTTACGCTTAGGCGCTTTCCGCTTCGTGCGGCGTTTTACGGTTTTCCGTTTTGCCGTCTTCCGCTTGGCAGTTTTACGCTTGGTGGCTTTGCGCTTTGCAGCTTTCCGTTTTGGCGCCTTGCGCTTTACCGCCTTCTTGCGGGACCGTTTGACGGCCTTACGCGTTGCCTTTCTTGCGACTCTACGCTTCGTCCGCCGCTTGGCAGTTTTCCGCTTAGCCGTCTTGCGCTTCGCGGTTTTGCGTTTTGCAGTCTTCCGCTTAGGCGCTTTGCGCTTCACGCGGCGTTTGGCAGTTTTTCTCTTGGCTGCTTTCCGCTTCGGTGCCTTACGCTTGGTTCGCCGTTTCGCGGTCTTCCGCTTGGCAGCCTTACGTTTAGGCGCTTTCCGCTTCGTGCGGCGCTTAGCAGTTTTCCGCTTCGGCGCCTTACGCTTCGTCCGCCGCTTGGCAGTTTTCCGCTTAGCCGTCTTGCGTTTAGCCGTTTTGCGCTTAGCTGCTTTGCGCTTCGGCGCCTTCCGCTTCACGGCCTTTTTGCGCGAACGCTTGGTCGCCTTGCGGGTGGCCTTCTTGGCGGTCTTGCGTTTGGTACGCCGCTTAGCAGTTTTCCGCTTAGGCGCTTTCCGTTTCGTGCGGCGCTTTGCCGCCTTCCGCTTAGCAGCTTTACGCTTTGGCGCCTTCCGCTTGGTCCGCCGCTTCGCTGTCTTGCGTTTTGCCGTCTTCCGCTTGGCGGTTTTGCGCTTGGGCGCTTTACGCTTTGTGCGCCGCTTTGCGGTTTTCCGCTTCGCCGCCTTACGCTTGGGTGCTTTACGTTTCGTACGGCGCTTTGCCGTCTTCCGCTTTGCGGTTTTTCTCTTGACGGTTTTACGTTTCGCCGTCTTGCGCTTTGCCGTTTTACGCTTAGCGGCTTTGCGCTTAGTCGTTTTGCGTTTGACTGCCTTCTTGGATGAACGCTTGACGGCCTTGCGGCTTGCCTTGCGGGCAACGCGGCGTCTTTTGGCGGTCTTCTTCCGCGCCTTGCGCTTGGCGGTTTTCCGCTTAGCTGTCTTGCGCTTCGCGGTCTTCCGTTTAGCAGCCTTTTTCTTGGCCTTCTTTTTCGCCTTGCGCTTGGTGGCCTTCTTCTTGGCCTTGGTTTTGGGCGCGGCGCCTTCACCTTCTGCCGTCGCCGCGGCGATGGCGGCGAGCGCGGCCATAAAGGCCGAGCGGTGCCTGGCGGGGACGGCGCTCAAGATCTTCCGCTCGGCGGCGGCGACCTTCGGCAAGGCACGGCTGAGGGCAGACCGTCCCTTGGCCGTCAAGTGCACCGCATTTGCGCGCGCGTCGTCTCTGGTTCTGCGGCGTCCAAGAAGACCGTTCTTGATCATGCGGCTGATCATGTCCGCAAGCGTGGAACGGTCGATCCCGGTAAGCCGAACGAGATCGGTTTGGCTTAGCCCTTCGTTTTGACTCACGGTCACAAGGACCGCGAACTGGCGTGGGGTAAGCCCCCCTGTGCCGACCTGTTTTGTGAAAAGATCGAACGCATACTGCGACGCACGCCTGAGCATGTGCCCTGGAGCTTTGTCGAGATTAAATTTACTTCCAGCCATTGTTGCCCTCCGGAGGTCAATGGTTTAGCGCAAAGTGATTCGCGTGTAGTGAACGATACAAAAATGCCCGTTAGTTGCAACACGGATTGTCGGTATGCACCCGTTTTTATTGCACTTTTTGTCCGTATAGTGCTCAAAATACCCCGCCTACTGACCTTCAGGGTCCGTCAGGTCTTAACGAGGGGTTAAAATGGGCATGAACCCGGAAGATCAGCGTGCGTCCCAGAGGCCGCGCAAGGCCCGTTTGAGGAGGGTTCGGGATGAGTTCAAGCGATGACTATCCGCATGCGCCGAAATTCACGAATCGGCGTCCCGACGGGGATTTATTGGAACGTTCCGTATGCGAAAGGTGCGGGTTTGTGGACTATCAGAACCCCAAAGTGGTGGTTGGTGCGGTTGTGTTGCAGGGCAGCAAAATCTTGATGTGCCGCCGTGCCATCGAACCGCGCAAGGGGTACTGGACGCTGCCGGCGGGATATCTGGAACTTTATGAGACCACCGAAGAGGGTGCGCGGCGCGAGGCGCTGGAAGAAGCGTGCGCCAAGATTGAGATCGACCGCGTGCTTGCCGTCTTTTCGCTCGCGCATATCAGTCAGATCCAGGTGCTCTATCGCGCGCGCCTTGCCGACCCTCATATCGAGGCGGGGCCGGAGAGCACGGAGGTGGGGCTGTTCGGGTGGGATGAAATCCCCTGGACCGAGATCGCTTTTCCCAGCGTTGTGTGGACCCTCGCGGCCCTCAAACGCAATTGGGGAAAGGATGATTTTGCTCCCGCAACGAACCCGCCGGAGGGTGCGTTTGCTTTTCCGCCCGCCGGTCCGCCTGAAGTTTAGACAGGAAACTACTCAGTCGTTTCGGGTTCGATCTGATTTTTGGCGATGAAGGGCACCTGCGCCATGGTGAAGGCGATGATGATGGCGATGACGCCCCAGACCTTGAAGTTGACCCAGATCTGAAGCCCTAAGGTGAAATAGACCGCGACGTTGATCCCGGCGAGAAAAAGGAAAAGCACCATCCACCGCCAGGTGAGATTGCGCCAGGCATCATGGGGAAGGACGAAGGCCTGCTGAAAGAGGTATTTGATGAACGGCTTGTCGAGCAGAAGGCCCACCCCGAGCGTTCCCGCCGCCATAACATAAAAGATCGTGGTTTTGAGAATGAGGTAGATAGGGTCCTGCAGGAGCAGGGTCACGCCGCCAAACACTGTGATCAGAATTCCCGAAACCAGCGGCATGGGAGCGAGCTTGCGCTCAAGGATATATGAAACCGTGAGCGCAATAAGGGTCGCAACGATGATCGCCCCGGTCGCGGCCATGATGCCTTGCGTATAGAACGCCACAAAAAAGATCAGCAGCGGGCCAAAATCCACTGCCGCCTTGATGCGCGAATCCATTTTACGCTTGTTGTTCACGCCCCGTTCTCCTCGTCCAGCCCCACCAGCGCCCGAGCGAAATCTGCGGGGATAAAGGGCTGCAAGTCCTCAACGCCTTCACCTATCCCGATGGCGTGGATGGGCAAGCCGAACTTTGCCGCCAGCGCCACCAGAATACCGCCTTTCGCCGTTCCATCCAGCTTGGTCATGATAATGCCGGTAATGCCCGCGATCTCCGTGAAGGCGCGCGCCTGGGAAAGCGCGTTCTGCCCGGTCGCCGCGTCGAGCACCAATATGACCGAGTGAGGCGCGGTGTCGTCTTGCTTTTTGAGCACACGCACGATCTTGGCAAGCTCGTCCATAAGCTCTTTGCGGTTTTGCAGTCGGCCCGCCGTGTCGATGAGCAGCACATCGGTGCTGTCTTCTTGGGCGCGGGCGAGGGCATCGAAAGCAAGCCCCGCCGCGTCGGCGCCGGTCTCGCGCGCAATCACGCCCGCGCCGGTGCGCGTGCCCCAGACCTTGAGCTGCTCGACAGCCGCCGCGCGGAACGTATCGCCCGCCGTCAGAACAACGCGCTTGCCATCGGCGATGAATTGCGCGGCGAGCTTGCCGATGGTGGTGGTCTTGCCCGAGCCGTTGACGCCCACCATCAGAATCACGTGCGGTTTGGCGGCGGCGCCGATTTCCAGCGGTTGCGCCACCGGCGTGAGCCGTTCGGCAATGATCCGCGCGAGCGCGTCCTTCACCTCGTCCGGCGCGATTTCTTTGTCATAGCGGCCCTCGCCAAGCGCCACGGCCACATCGGCGGCGGTTTCCACGCCTAGGTCCGAAGCGATCAGGAGATCTTCGAGTTCCTCAAGCGTTTCATCGTCGAGCCTCGCTTTTGTGAAAATGCCGGTGATGCCATCGGACATGCGCGATGACGACCGCGAGAGCCCTTTGCGCAGGCGCATGAAGAAACCGCCGTCGCTCATGCGGCGCGCTCGCCCACAAGGCGGCGGCCCGCGGCGCGGGTCACGTGTACCGGCTGGACCGAGCCCACGGGCAACTCACTGCTGAACTCGATTTGGGCAAAGCCTTCGGTGCGGCCAAGGCGCTCTTGTTCGACAAGCACCTGCTCGGTCGCGCCCACGCGGCTGGCAAGATAGGCGGCAAGGCGCGTTTCGCCCTTGGCGCGCAGCCCCGCCGCGCGGTCTTTGATCAGTGTACGTTCTACTTGCGGCATGCGCGCGGCGGGCGTGCCGGGGCGCGGCGAGAACGGAAACACATGCAAGTAGGTAAGCCCGCATTCATCCACCAGGCGCATGGTCGCTTCGAACATCTCGTCCGTTTCCGTGGGAAAGCCCGCAATCAAGTCCGCGCCGAAGACGATGTTAGGCCGCGCCGCGCGCACGCGCTCGCAGAACTCGATCACGTCAGCCCGCAAGTGCCGCCGCTTCATGCGCTTCAAGGTCATGTCGTCGCCAGCTTGCAGTGAGAGGTGCAGATGAGGCATAAGGCGCGGCTCGCCTTCTATAAGCTCAAACAGCGCTTCATCCACTTCGACGGAATCGATGGAGGATAGCCTCAGCCGCGCAAGTTCCGGCGCTTTGTTCAGGACCGCTGCGCAGAGATCGCCGAGCTTCGGCTCGCCTTCAAGATCAGCGCCATAAGACGTCATGTCGACGCCGGTGAGCACAACCTCGCGATAACCGTTCGCGGTAAGCCGCCGCACTTGTGCGATGACATCGGCGATGGGCGTCGAGCGTGAATTACCGCGGCCATAGGGAATAATGCAAAAGGTGCAGCGGTGATCGCAGCCGGTTTGCACTTGCACGTAAGCCCGCGCGCGGCCCTTGAGCCCGTCGATGGGCGCGGGCGAAGGGGTGGGAGCCGTCATAATGTCACCCACTAGGGTATGCGTCTGAGCGCCACCCCCAAATGTCTTTGCACGGAGCTTTTCATCATTGCCGATAACGCGGGTCACCTCGGGCATGGCTGCGAAGGATTGTGGGTCGATTTGCGCGGCGCAGCCGGTGACGGTGATGGCCGCGCCAGGGTTTTCCCGTGCGGCCTTGCGGATCGCCTGGCACGCCTGGCGCACTGCCTCACCGGTTACCGCGCAGGTATTCACGATCAGCCCACCCACGCCGGCGGCACGCACGTGCGCCCGTATCACTTCGGATTCGTAAGCGTTCAAACGGCATCCAAAAGTGATGATCTGGGCCTCATCCGGGCTGCCCTCGCCCTCTGCGGTAGGGGCTCGCATGTCATCAGCTATGGTCATGGACGCGGGTTGTACTCGCTTTCAAAGTCGTGTGCAAAGCCCGATGAGGGCGACTGCTACCTGACCTGCGTCCTTTACAGTGCTGATAGGAACAGCCCTACCCGCCGAAGCGGGAAAGATCGAGCGTGCCTTCGTAGTTGAGATCGGCAGGGCCGGTCATGTGGACGCGGCCTGTGTCCTCGCGCCAATCGATGTGAAGCGTGCCGCCATCAAGTTCGATGTCGACAGCGCGGTCCGTGTGCCCGCGCCGGTGCGCGGCCACCGCTGCGGCACAGGCGCCCGAGCCGCAGGCGAGCGTGACGCCCGTCCCCCGCTCCCACACGCGCAGCCGGATGGCGTGGCGGCCTTGTACCTCGGCAAACCCCACATTGGCGCGTTCGGGAAAAAGTTCGTGGTTCTCGATCAGCGGGCCGAAACTTTCGATGTCCTTTGTGGGCGCGCGGCGGACGAAGAAGACGCAATGGGGATTGCCCATGTTGACCGCGCCCGGTTTTGAAAGCACCGGTTCATCCTCGGGGCCGACGGTGAGATCGAGCGCGCGGGTGTCCATCTCGCGGGCAAGGGGAATTTCATGCCACTCAAGGCGCGGGGGGCCCATGTCGGCGGTGACGAGCCCCTCTGCCGCGGGCCAGACGTGAAGCTTGCCCGCTACGGTTTCGACAATCGCTTCGCCCTTTCCGGTTTCCTCGAACACCATGCGCCCAACACAGCGGGTGGCATTGCCGCACGCTTCCGCCTCGCCGCCGTCGCCGTTGAAGATGCGCATATAGATGTCGGCGCCATCCCTCGGCGGCTCCACCACGATCAGTTGATCAAAGCCGATGCCGAAACGCCGGTTAGCCAGGCGCGCGATCACGGCGGGCGCGGGCGCATCACCCCCGCCCCGCGTGTCGATCACCACGAAGTCGTTGCCGAGGCCGTTCATCTTCAAAAAGGGCAAAGTCATGGGGACATATATAAGGTGCCGTTGTGGTCAAGGAAAGGCACGTGCTACAACCCTTGCCCGAGGGGACACGTTTTCAAGGGGACCATCACCATGCGCGGAATTCTTGTTTTGCTGGCCGTGATTATTCTGGCCGGGCTTGGCTACTTTTTCTTCTGGCCTCAAGGGGGCGGCGAGGGCTCCGCCGATGGCACGATGACAGGTGAAGACTCTGGCGAAGCATCTGGTGAGGAAATGACGACGGATACCACCTCGGCGACGGACGACGATCCCTACATCTGGCTCGAAGAGGTAGAAGGCGAAGAGGCGCTCGCCTGGGTGCGCGCGCGCAACGAAGAAGCGCTTACCGATCTCAAGGCGGATCCGCGTTATCAGGACCTCTATGAAGCGTCCCTTGAAGTTTACACAAGCCAGGAACGCATTGTGGCGGGTGAGCCGCGCGATGGCTTTCTTTACAATTTCTGGCAGGACGAAACGCACGTGCGCGGCATCTGGCGCCGCGCGCCGCTCGAAGGCTATCTCGTGGGCGCGCCCGATTGGGACGTGCTGCTCGATCTCGACGCGCTTGCTGAAGCCGAAGATGAAAACTGGGTGTGGGATGGGGCGGACTGTTTGCGCGGCTCGTCGCGCTGTCTCGTGGGCCTCTCCCATGGCGGCTCGGACGCCAATTTTGTGCGCGAGTTCGATTTGGAAACGCGGGCCTTTGTTGAGGGCGGCTTTTATCTCGACGAGGCGAAACAAACCGCCGAATGGATTAACGAAGATACCGTGCTCCTCGCCACGGACCGGGGCGAGGGCAGCATGACCGAGTCCGGTTATCCGAACACGGCGGCGATCTGGGAACGGGGCGGTGTGCCCGAGGAAGCCCCCCTTGTCTTCGAAGGCGATCTGACGGATGTGGGCAGTTTCCCCGGCACCTACGAGACGCCGGAAGGGCACTATAACGTAATCGTCCGGGCCCGGACGTTCTTTGAGTATGAGCACTATCTCGTCGATGCGGACAGCACGCTCACCACCTTGCCCGCACCGGCCCGCGCTGACCTTCAAGGCTTTCACAAGGGCCAAGTGATTTTCGGGCTTAACGAGGATTGGACCGTGGCGACATCCGAAGGCGAGGAAACATTTCCCTCGGGCGCGGTTGTTTCATATGCGCTTTCCGATCTTGCGGGAGGCGGAGCGCTCTCAGCGGTGCATGTGGTTTTCGCACCGGAAGACCGTGTTGCGTTCCAGAACGCGGTGCTGAGCGGCGGCGCGCTTTACGTAAGTATCCTCGACAATGTGGTGGGGCGGGTTGACCGCGCCACTTTTGACGGCACGCACTGGACCCTGGAACCGGTGGCTTTGCCGGACAACGGCCGGGCGGGCATCCGGGCCACCGACGATATGAGTGACAAGGTGTTCTTCGCTTACGAGAGCTTCTTGATTCCCGACAGTCTTTATTATGCGGAAGACGGCGCTATGCCCGTGCAAACCCAGTCGCTGCCCGAATGGTTTGATGCAGGCGGCCTTGTGGCCGAACAGCACATGGCGACCAGCGCCGACGGCGAGCAGATCCCCTACTTTCTCGTTCGCCGCGCCGATGTGCCCTTCGACGGCTCAACGCCCACGCTGCTTTACGGCTATGGCGGGTTTCAGATTTCCATGGACCCGTTTTATTCAGGAAACGTAGGCCGGCTGTGGCTTGCCCGCGGCGGCGCCTATGCGCTCGCCAACATTCGCGGCGGCGGGGAGTTCGGCCCGGCCTGGCACCAGGCGGCGCTGCTTGAGAACCGCCAGCGCGCTTTTGATGACTTCATTGCGGTCGGCGAAGACCTGATCGCGCGCGGCGTCACTTCGCCCGAACGGCTCGGCATTATGGGCGGGTCCAATGGCGGGCTTTTGGTGGGCGCGGTGATGGTCCAGCGGCCGGACCTGATTAACGCCGTTGTGTGCCAGGTGCCGCTTTTGGACATGCTGCGCTATCACATGCTGCTGGCGGGGGCGAGCTGGGTGGGCGAATACGGCAATCCGGACATTCCAGAAGAACGCGAATTTATCGCCGCCTATTCGCCGTATCAAAACCTTGATTCGCAGGCGGATTATCCCAATACGTTCGTCTATACCTCAACCCGCGATGACCGGGTGCACCCGGGGCACGCGCGCAAGATGGTGGCGCGCATGATCGAGCAAGGCCACGACGTGCAGTACTTCGAGCGCATCGAAGGTGGTCATTCAGGCGGCGCGAACCTTGAACAAGCGGCCGAGCGCGTGGCGCTTGAATACATTTACCTCTCAAGGCAGCTCATGGATTAGGGTGCCAAGCCTAAGGGCCCTTCCAGCCGCAACACCACACAAATCAGTCGGAACCTCTTCAAAGGGAGTATCTGTGGGGCATTTGTCTCCCAAGTCAGATGGATCGCCAAGTCGGGCTGCGCTCACCTAAGTAACGATGAAGAGATTTCATTTGGTAGTGGCGGCACATAACTAAACCGGGCTGCATCGGCTGCGCAGGTTGTTGCATTCGGGAATCCCCAAGACTCAAACCTCTGACACTCCCTATATCTTCTACTGTTCCGTAGAACATTAAAATCTGCGGTTGCCCGGTCTTTTAATCTTTGAACAAGCGCAAGGTGGGCCTCTGCGGCATGAGAGGAGAGTTTGAGTTGGCCTATCTCCCGGTTGAGGTTTCGAATACGACTCAAGTTTGGGAAGGCTTCAACTAGGCGTTGGACTGCATCGGCCATGGATTCGAGTATAGCTCTTCTAGGCCCTCTCCTCGTGTTTGGGATTGAAGGAGGGCTTTGGTTTGAGAACAAAGCAGTCCATTCTCGCCGAACCTCACGCTCCAAGTTTTCTATTCGTGCGTCGATCCGATTCAAGATTGCGGCGGTGTCACCAATACGAGTTGATAATGCCACCACGCGGCAATGAGCCGGGCGAACCACCAACCGCATCCATTCTCTGCAAGCATCTTCTACTTCAAGCTGCACTACACGAGATTGCTTCGGGCTCGAAGGCTTTCCCGGTTTCATAAAAGACGTTGGCTTCTTCCGATCGGCCATCGCTGCCTCAAAGGCTTCTAAAAGTGTGTCTCCAAAAAATTCCATGTCCTTCTCCTTTTGCATCTCCAATCTGATTGCAACTTCTATGCAGCTTAAAGGAGGAATGGCGAGCGGGGATTACCTGTGATAAAAAAGTGTGATTGGCTGCTTGTTGGTGAGGGCGAAGAGTTGGGCTTGCGGATCAAAGGAACACTTGCAGCGGCGTTAGCTGGTACCCTCTTGGCTCCGCTTATTTGGCTGGTTTGGCCCGCCCCCAGCCAATCTTATCCTTGGACTAGTTGATCGATGAACTGATCAAAAAGGGTCAGTGTAGAGATTCGCAGATCCTGCTTCAAAGCCTTGGCAACGCGGGGATAACGGGTGGATTGTCCGGTGAAGCTGAATCGAGATTCTGATTATTTTGGTAGGTAGGGCTCTACCGTGCGCCCCCGCCCGGCGCGCCTGACAACTCATCCAGCCCTTCGCCGGTGAGCCGCGCGAGGCCGATCTTTGCCTGAATGTGGTCGGGGTTGAGGTCAAGAATATCGCGGTAGGTTTCTTCAGCATCTTCTTCATTGCCGCTGTTTTCCTGAACCCAGCCAAGCACGTACATGGGCTCGGGGTGATCGGGTCGCAGCTCGTTCGCGCGCACCGCAAACGTCATCGCCTCGTCCCAGCGGCCCATGTGACCGAGAACATTCGCCATGTCCAACGTAGGCGGATACTGACCCGGCGACAGCTCAAGCGATTTGACGAAATACTTTTCAGCTTCTTCGTAGTTTTCGGTCATGGCATAGGACTGGCCCAGGAAATAATGCGCCATGTGAAAGCCCTTGTGCTCGATGAGCGATTTCTTGAATGACTCGATCGCTTCGGTGGGCCGGCCTTGGTACTTTTGCGCAAGTCCAAGATTGAACAAGATGTCGCCCCCGTTCGGTTTAAGTTCGAGCGCTTCAGAGAAGAGCTTTTCTGCCGCTGCAAACTGGCTCTTTTCCATTTGCATGGCGCCAAGCTCGTTGAGCACATGAGGCTGATCTGGCTTGGTGCTCAGCGACAGACGCAAGTAATGCTCTGCGCCCGCGCGGTCTTCGATGTTGCGGCAAAGAAGCGCCATCATATAACAGACGTCTGGCTGCCCCGGCGCGAGTTCCAAAAGCTGTTTGTAGGCCATCTGCGCCTCGCCTAGGTGGCCTTTCTCGTGCAGCTCTCGCGCTGCCGCAAACTCCTTATCGAGCTGCTTGGCAACTCCCAGGCGCTGTTTGTTCCGGTCGAATTCCTTTTGCGTCTTCCGCCGTTCCTGCCGGTTCATACTTGCCTCTCAAACACCCTGCGGATTCATATAGTTAAGGCCCCCCACGTCCCTTTGCGGCTTGGGTCCTAGCACTTTTCGGGGACGGAGCATAGGCGCTACCGGCCCCAGGCCCTTTCGGTTGTATCCAAGGATGAGTGCCAAAAGGGCCCTCGAAAAAACTGAGTTATCCCCGCGCGGGGTGCGCGCCGCTTGACTTCACGTGTCCCACCCTTCATAACCCGCTCCACTTTCCGGATAGGGTTTTCCCGTCCGGTCCCGGGCAGTTCCCGGGATCGCCACCCACCAGCGAGTTTCGCCCGTGGGTGCGATGTGCGTTTGGTTTTTGAGATGTTGAGGGCTGCCGCTTGTTCGACACGCTGAGCGACAGATTAAGCACGGTTTTCGGCCACCTCACGGGCCGCGGCGCGCTTACCGACTCCGATGTGGTCGAGGCGCTGCGCGAGGTGCGCGTGGCGCTGCTCGAAGCGGACGTGGCGCTCCCGGTGGTGAAAGATTTTGTCGAGCGTGTGCGCGAAAAGGCCGTGGGCCAGGAGGTTTTGCGCTCGGTGACGCCGGGCCAGCAAGTGGTCAAGATCGTTCACGACGAGCTTGTGGAAACCCTCGGGCGCGAACCCGCAACCCTCGACCTCAACGCGGTGCCCCCGGCGGCCATCATGATGGTGGGGCTGCAAGGGTCGGGGAAGACGACGACCACGGCGAAGATCGCAAACCGGCTTCAGGCGCGCGACAAGAAAAAGGTCTTAATGGCATCGCTCGACACGCGCCGCCCCGCCGCCATGGAACAGCTCAAAGTGCTCGGCGAACAGACGGGCGCTGCGACGCTGCCCATTATCGAAGGGCAGAACGCGGTCGACATCGCAAAGCGCGCCATGGAGGCCGCGAAGCTCGGCGGCTATGACATCGTGATGCTCGATACCGCCGGCCGCGGCCATGTGGACGAAGCCTTGATGGGAGAGGCCGAACAGATTCGCGCGGCCGCAAACCCCGTTGAAACGCTTCTCGTTGCCGACAGCCCCACCGGCCAAGATGCCGTGCACGTGGCTGAAAGTTTCGAGGGCCGCCTGGGGCTTACGGGGATTGTCTTGACACGGATCGATGGCGACGGGCGCGGCGGCGCAGCCCTTTCCATGCGAGCGGTCACGGGCAAGCCCATCAAGCTTTTGGGCGTCGGCGAAAAGATGGATGCGCTAGAGGATTTCCACCCCGAGCGCATTGCGGGCCGCATTTTGGGCATGGGCGATGTGGTGAGCCTTGTGGAAAAGGCTGCCGAGACCATCGATCAGGCCGAAGCCCAAAAGATTGCCAAGAAAATGAAAAAGGGCGAGTTCGATCTCGACGATCTCGCCGAACAACTGCGCCAAATGAAAAAGCTGGGCGGCATGCAAGGAATTCTCGGGCTGCTTCCCGGCATGGGCAAGATGAAAGGGCAGATCGCTGAGGCGGGGATCGGTGATGATGTATTCAAGCATCAAGAAGCGATCATCTCCTCCATGACGGGCAAGGAACGGGCAAATCCCAAACTCCTGAACGCCTCGCGCAAGAAGCGCGTGGCGAAGGGTTCGGGCACAAGCGTGCAGGAGATCAACCGCCTCATCAAAATGCACCGCCAAATGGCGGACATGATGAAGAAGGTCGGCAAAAAGGGCATGCAGGAACTCTTCGGCGGTCCTGGCGCGCAGCTTGACGAAATGCCGCCGGGCGAGCTGCCGGCCGCGGCGCCTGGAATGCCTGGCGTGCCGCCCGGCATGCCGGCGCTGCCGGGACTTGGGGGCGCGGGCCTGCAACCGCGCGGCGGCAAGAAAAAGCGCAGAAAATAGAAGGTTCAACGGATTGTCCGCATGCGGACATAATGAAGAAGGAAGTCAAACATGGCTCTTAAAATCAGGCTCGCTCGGGGCGGCGCGAAGAAGCGTCCCTATTATTCGATCGTGGTAGCGGACAGCCGCAGCCCGCGCGATGGGCGCTTTATTGAAAAGATCGGCGCTTACAATCCCATGCTGCCCAAGGACGATGAGAACCGCATCAAGTTCGACGCGGACCGCGCCAAGCACTGGCTTTCGGTGGGCGCGAAGCCGACCGACCGCGTGGCGCGGTTCCTTGCGGGCAGCGGCCTTGTGGAATGGAAGGCGGGCAATAACCCCAACAAGGGCAAGCCGCGCCAAAACGCGCTCGACCGGCTAGAAGCCAAACGCGAGAAGGAAGAAGCGGCCACTGCAGCCACCGAGGAGGCTACCACTGACGAGGCCGCCGCACCGGCTGAAGACGCTGTGGAAGACGCGCCCGCTGAAGAAACACCAACTGAAGAAGCAAAGCCCGAAGAAGCGCCAGCAGCCGAAGAAACCAAAGCGGAGGACACTCCTGCTGAAGAGGCGGCGGCTGAGGAACCCGAAGAACCGGCAGCCGAAGAAGCTGCAACCGATGACACCGGCGGTGACAAAGAAAAGGCCGAGTAGCCCGCCCGGCCTTGTGCTTTTGGGTGCCATCGTGGGCGCCCACGGGCTCAAGGGCGAAGTGGTGCTCAAGGTCTTCACCGAGGCGCCGGAAGGGGTCGCGGCCTATGGCCCGCTCCAAAGCGAGGATGGGCGTGTCACCGTAGAGATCGAAGCGCTGCGCCCGCTCAAAAACGGCCACGCCGCGCGGTTGAAAGACGTGCGCGACCGCGCCGCCGCCGAGGCGCTCAAGGGCGTGGGTCTTTATGTGCCGCGCGCCGCCTTGGGCGAGCCGGATGAGGAAGACGAGTTCTACCACACCGACCTTGTGGGCCTTGCGGTGGAACAAGAGGGCAAGGGCCGCCTCGGGTTTGTGAAGGCCGTTCATAATTTCGGCGCGGGCGATCTCTTGGAGATTGCGCTCGAAGGCCGCCGTCAGACGGTTCTCTTGCCCTTTACCCGCGAGGCTGTGCCGGTGGTGGATATAAAAGGCCGCCGCCTCGTGGCCGCGCCGCCCTTGGGACTTTGGGACCGGCCGGGAAAACCCGATGACGGGGATGATGTGGCTGAAGAGAAAGGCTCAACGGGATGAGCCAGGTGCAAAAAAGCTGGAAGGCGAGCGTTTTAACGCTTTACCCCGAGATGTTTCCCGGGTCCCTGGGGCATTCGCTCGCCGGAAAAGCGCTTGAGGCGGGTAAATGGGCGCTTGAGACCCTCGACATTCGCGCCTTTTCGAGCCATAAGCACCGCGCCGTGGATGATACCTCCGCTGGTGGCGGCCCCGGCATGGTCTTGCGCGCCGATGTCGTGGCGGCGGCCATTGATGGGGCGAGGCGGCAAGGCGATGCGCGGCCCGCAATCTACTTAAGCCCGCGCGGACGCCCGCTAACGCAGGCCCGCGTCACGGAACTGGCCGGGGGCGAAGGCGTCATCCTTCTTTGCGGCCGGTTCGAGGGGGTGGATGAGCGCGTGATCGAGGCGCGCGCGCTTGAAGAGGTGAGCCTTGGGGATTTTGTGCTGTCGGGTGGGGAGCCCGCGGCGATGGCGCTGCTTGATGCGTGCGTCCGGCTGTTGCCGGGGGTGATGGGCGCGGAAAGCTCGGCGCTGGAAGAAAGTTTTACATCGGGGCTTCTTGAGTACCCTCACTACACCCGCCCGCGGGTTTGGGAAGGCAAAGAGATCCCGGAAGTTTTGCTGTCAGGCGATCACGGCAAAGTGGCGGCGTGGCGGCGCGAAAAAGCAGAAGCAATAACCCGGGAACGTCGGCCGGACCTCTGGTCGACCTATCGAAGGGACCAACAAAAGGGTCAGAGCCATGAATCTGATTGACGAACTGAACAAAGAAGAAATGGCCCGGGTCACGGAAGGGAAAGAGATCCCTGAATTTGGTCCAGGCGATACGGTCCGCGTGAACGTGAAAGTGGTCGAAGGCAGCCGCGAGCGCATTCAGGCCTATGAAGGGGTTTGCATCGCGCGGTCGGGAGGCGGTCTTAACGAGGCCTTCACGGTACGGAAGATTTCCAACGGCGAGGGCGTCGAGCGGGTGTTCCCGCTTTACGGGCCCATGATCGATTCCATCCAGGTCGTGCGCCGGGGCCGGGTGCGCCGCGCCAAGCTCTACTATCTTCGTGGCCGTACCGGTAAGGCGGCACGTATCGCAGAGAAGAAAGAGCGCAAGGCCAAGAACGGCGACGAATAAGCGGGCGGGATCAAGAGACATTATGGCCACGGTCCGGTATCATGCGGGCCGCGGCTTTTCTTTCAAGTGAGGGCAAGCGTAATGAGTTTCAAAGTCGCCGTCGTGGGCGCGACCGGCAATGTGGGCCGGGAAATGCTCAGCATTCTTGCCGAGCGCGGGTTTCCCGCAAGCGAAGTTGTGGCGCTGGCTTCCCGCCGCAGCCTTGGCACCGATGTCTCCTTCGGCGATGCGGACCTGCAGACCCAAGACCTCGCCACCTTCGATTTTACCGGTATCGATATTGCGCTCTTTGCGGCGGGGCGCGAGGCCGCGCGCGAATATGCCCCCAAAGCCGCCCAGGCGGGCGCGGTCGCCATCGACAATTCTCGTGAGTTCCGCATGGACCCGGACGTGCCGCTCATCGTGCCGGAAGTGAACGCCCACGCCATTGCCGGTTACACAAAGCGCAACATCATCGCCAATCCCAACTGCTCGACCGCGCAGATGGTGGTGGCGCTGAAGCCCTTGCATGACCGCGCGCGCGTCAAGCGCGTGGTGGTCGCGACCTATCAAAGCGTTTCCGGCGCCGGGCGCGATCAAATGGACGAGCTCTTCAATCAGACCCGCGGCATCTTCGTGAACGATCCGATCGAGAAAGAGCACTTCACCAAGCAGATCGCCTTTAACGTGATCCCCCATATTGATGAGTTCATGCGTGACGGCGACACCAAGGAAGAATGGAAGATGAAGGTCGAGACGCAGAAGATTCTCGACCCCAAAATCGAGGTGACCGCCACTTGCGTGCGCGTTCCTGTGTTCGTGGGTCATGCCGAAGCGGTGAATGTGGAGTTTCATGACCCCATCACCGATGACGAAGCGCGTGAGATTTTACGCGAGGCGCCGGGCTGCATGGTGATCGACAAGCACGAAGACGAAGGCTACATCACGCCGGTTGAATGCGTTGGGGATTACGCTACCTATATCAGCCGTATACGGACAGACCCCACCGTTGAGAATGGCCTCAACATGTGGGTGGTCTCCGATAACTTGCGCAAGGGCGCGGCGCTCAATGCGGTGCAAATCGCCGAAACGCTGATCAACAAGCATCTCGGCAAGGCGGCCTAGCCCCAGATTTCCATGCGAAGCCCGCGCGCGTCGCGGCCGGGGTCGGCGGGCACGCGCAATGCTTCGCCCTTGGCGATGCGCGCGGCCGTCCATGCGCAGGCGCAGGCGTCGAGAAAGTCCTCCTGTCCGGCTTTTGCCCGCGGCATGTCGAAACTTGCGATGAACCGCACCTCAAATCCGTTTGCGGCGAGCAAGCTGCGGCGGAACGCAAGGCCCTCTCCATGGGGAACGTTTTTGACGCGCTTTGCCACCGGCACCGGCTTTTTTCCGTTCATGGCCCAGAACCCCACTTCGGGCTGGCACTCGAAAATACGTCCTTGATTTTGGGGGGCAACCGCCTCGTTTACTTCGCGAATTCTGGGGAAGATGCCAAAGGTGTGCTTTGAGACCTTGCGCGGGGGAACGGAGTTTTTGAGGTTTACCTCGCAGGCTTGATGAAAGTCATCTTCGGCAAGCGCCGCCCGCGCCGGCGGGGTGAGCACGGTCGACCGGCGCGAGCCCAGAAGTGCGCGCGCGGCCGTATCGCACGGGCGGCCACCGCGCGCTGCGATCTCGGGAAGGCCAATGGGCACATCCACGGCGATCACGCTTGGGCATTCTTCAAGGGCAAGAACCTCCGCGAATGTTTTGCACAAGCGGTAGCGTGAAGGCTTGCGGCCCGCGAGATCGATCATCACTACGAGCCAGCCTTCTGGGCAATCATCCACCCCCGCCACCCATTGGCCTTCTGTTCCGGTGCCGAGCGGCGTAAGCGTCACTTTGGTAGAAGGGTGCACCAGCGCGCCTTGCGCGGCGGTCAGCGGAAGTTCATCTAGGTTGAGCGCACCCGCGCGCGCGGCAAGATCGCTTACGCTTGCGGCGGCTTGGCGCAGCGTGGCGGGCAGGGGGACCTGGTTTAGCAGATGCCCGAGCAGCAACGCCGCGAAGAGATCGCCCGTGCCGTGCGGGGCCTTCTCCTGGCGCGGCACTGTGGCAAGCCAGCATCCGTTTTTTTGCAGGCGATGTTCGGGGCGCCAGTCTCCTGGGCGCTGCCATGCGAGCGTGCCGA
>JANQLJ010000103.1 GCA_028280665.1 Alphaproteobacteria bacterium | reverse complement strand
GGTTGACGCCGAGTTCGAGGAAGTCGACGACGACAAGAAAGCGCAAGGCTAGGGCAAGGCGCGCGCAGGCGACATGCTCGCGCGCCTCTCCACCGCCGCCTTTAAAAAGCGAGCCGCCTTATGAGCAAGCGCGACTACTACGAAGTTCTGGGCGTTTCAAAAAGCGCCACCGACGCGGAGCTCAAATCCGCGTTCCGCAAGCTCGCCATGCAGTATCACCCGGACAAGGCCCAGGACGATCCGGAGGCGGAGAAAAAGTTCAAGGAAATCGGCGAGGCCTACGAGGTCCTGAAAGACAAGGACAAGCGCGCGGCCTATGACCGCATGGGTCACGCCGCCTTCGAAGGGGGCAGGGGACCCGGCGGGGCGGGCGGCTTTGGCGGTTTCGGCCCTGACTTCGGCACGGCCTTTTCAGACATTTTCGACGATCTATTCGGCGAGGTCATGGGCGGACGCGCGCGCCGGGGGCCGGGCGGCCGCTCCCGCGGCGCGGACCTGCGCTACAATATGGAAATCACGCTCGAAGAAGCCTTCGCCGGTAAAGACGCGGAAATCCGTATACCGACGACCGTTTCTTGCGAGCGCTGCACCGGCAATGGCGCCGAGCCCGGCACCTCGCCCGAGGCCTGCGGCATGTGCGGCGGGGCGGGGCGGGTGCGCGCGTCCCAAGGTTTCTTCACCGTCGAGCGTACATGCCCCACCTGCGGCGGTACCGGCCAGCAAGTAAAAACCCCGTGCCGCGATTGTGGCGGCGCGGGCCGCAAGGAAAAGGAACAAACCCTCGCGGTAACCATCCCCGCCGGCGTGGAAGACGGCACGCGCATCCGGCTCGGCGGCAAAGGGCAAGCGGGGCTGCGCGGCGCGCCCGCGGGCGATCTTTATCTTTTCGTCTCTGTCCGGCATCACGAGATTTTTCAGCGCGAGGGCCCGCATCTTTTTCTCGACATGCCGGTGCCGCTAACGACCGCGGCCCTGGGCGGCCACGTGGAGGTGCCGACCTTGGGCGGCGGCAAGGCGAAAGTCTCAATCCCCGAAGGCACGCAAAGCGGACGTCAGTTCCGCCTGCGCGGCAAGGGCATGCCCATCCTGCGCCAGAACCGTACCGGCGACATGATCGTCGAAGTGCACGTGGAAGTGCCGACAAAACTGAGCGCCAAACAAAAAGAGTTGCTCAGGGAGTTTGATGGCGCGGGTGGTGAGAGTGCCTTTCCCGAATTCGGCAAATTCAAAAAGCGCCTTGAAAGCTTCCTCAAACGCGCGGCGGAGTGAGCTGGCAAAACCAATCCTTCCCTTCGCATCCGTTCAGGGCTTCTCATAGGCCCAGTTCCCCAAGGTTTCTGCGCCTTTCCACATCTTCGACCCTCCCTGCTTGACATCAATTAGATAATTAGCTAATTATCTATACATGAGCAGCGTCTTCAAAGCCCTGGCTGATCCCACGCGCCGCAAGGTGCTGGAGATGTTGCGCGAGGGCCCCAAGACGGCCGGGGAGTTGGCCGCCGCGTTCGACGTCTCCAAGCCCACCATGTCGGCCCATTTCACGGTGTTGCGCGAGGCGGACCTGGTGGAGGCGACGCGCAACGGCAAGGCGATCATCTACCGGCTCAAGCTTTCGGTGCTCGAAGACGCGCTGCTCGGCTTTGCCGAAATCTTCGGCATCGCGGCGGAAGGCGCTCCGGATACGGATGATCCGGCCGGGGCGAAAACCAAGAAGGAGGTCAAGCCATGAGCGATCAAATCATGCGGCCCATCTTTCCCCTTGTCAGTATCGGCGCCGTTGCCGCGCTCGCCATAACCGTTTGGTTTCTTGAGCGCGAGCTTGCCTTTGTCTGGATCGGCGTTTCTCTCTTGCTGCCGGTCGCTTGGGGGGCGCTTGAAGTGTTCCGCCGCAAGCCGTCGGATGAAGTGCGGCGTGCCATTTTTTTTGGCGGGCTCTTGCTCGCCTTTCCCCTTCTTTTCACCATTGGCGACTCGCTCGGGTTCTACGATGCGGACGACAAGTCCATCGCCTCAAATGCGTTCGGCATTCTTATGGGCAGTGTGCTGATCTTTATGGGCAACTATCTGCCCAAGCGGCTGCCGCCCCTTGACCCTACTGAATATGACCTTGGCAAAGTGCAAATGCTGCATCGTTTCGCCGGGTGGGCCTTTGTCATCGCCGGGATCGGCTATATGGCCGCGTGGCTGGTGCTGCCCGCAACGCCCGCCAATGTCGTGGCATCGGGATTCGTACTCTTGGCCACCGCGCTTGTGGTTGGTCGGCGCGCCTTAACGCGGTTCAAGTAATTGAGCTTGGAGCAATAAGCAAAACACATGATGCAAAGGCCAAAAGTTAAGATCATCACACCATTGACGGTCGGTAGCGCTGTTCTTGTCGCTGCCCTCGCCGCTGTGATGATGGTGCTTGAGCCAGAAGATCTGTGGGCTTGGCTTGTGGTCATGCTATTTCTGCCGGCGGCTATTGTGGGCCTTGTCATCATGACAAGACGCACCGGCAGTCATGATCGTGCGCCGAAGATTAGTGGCGGCCTGCGCGCGGCTCTCGTCGGCGCCGGTGTACTCTTGGCAACTGCACTGGCGTTTTCGGTTACCGACAATCTGGGGCTCACCGGCGCGGAAGGTCAATTCACCGCAACGCCCATTATGGCTATTTTGGTGGCGCTTATCGCCACCTTTGTTGACTTCATTGGCGCGCGTCTTGAACACGCTGCTGCGAAAGACCCCGATACGGATAAAGAGTGAGCTTACTCCGCCGCAAGATCGGCGAAGACCGGCGCCGCGTCGCCAAAATACTCAAGGGCGATATCTTCTTTAATGGCGCGGCGCAGGTCCGCATCATCTTCGAAGTGAACGCAGATGTGGCTGCCCTTGTCGGAAAAAATAGCGCGCGTTGTTACGTCTTTCACATCATCGCCGCCGATATGCGCGGTCTCGTGAATCGAAATCACCTCAAAGGCGCGCGGCGCGATCTCGGACAAAAGAACGTAAATGGCACCGCCTTTGAGGAGCGTCGTCGTGATGGGAAAGCGCGTGAAGGGAACCATCTTCCCCGACCGGCCTTTGAAGTGAACCACGTCGTGCTGCATCGCCCGTTGCCCCTTTTCCCTTTCACCCTCTTCCCATGCACCTTGGTCTTTCGCCCCGGCTCACGCCCGTTATCCCCCAAGGCGCGCGGCCCCCTTGAGTCCAAACACAAGGCCCCCCGGGTGTCGAATCGGCGGCCCCCGCCCCGGACCAAGTCCCTGATCTTGCTTGGGTTTTTCAAGCAACCCCAGAGGCCCAAGACACTTTGCCCTGCCCGCTTTCGGGCGAATCGGTGCGAATCGCCTGCCCTCTCCCCCCGGGGACCAAGGCACACAAAAAAGGCGGCGGCGGCCCATCCCCGGTCCTTGGGGCTCTTTCGGCCACCCACGCCTTCCCATACGATCACGCCCACCGATTCTGAATGAAAGGTTACCGCCTGGTGACGCCTCCCTCTTCCGGCAACGAACTTTTCGACCTGAAGCTTTTCCGCTGGTCGCCCCTCGGGCCCATCGTCACAACGCTTCTGATCGGCGCGGTTGCCTACGGCCTCTTTGTCTTGAATGTCTGGATGGCCGAAGACTTCGCCGCCTTCTGGGGGTCAGAACGCGGGCGGTCCCTTGCCCGCGTTGCTTTCGTCTTAACGCTTATTCTTTGCGCGGCGCTATTGGTCAGCCATTTCGACGAACAAGCCGACCGGCGCGACGCCGCCGTCCTTGCCCGCGAGTTCGGGCTTACGGTTCCTTCCCACCGGGAAGGCAGCGCCGGCCTGCGCCGGGCGAGCGTGGTGGGGCTGGTAGCCGGGATCGTGTTTCTTGGCTTTATCGTTTGGGTCAATACGCGCGGCGATGTTTTGGCATTTGCATCTTCGGCGGGGCTTTGGTTCATGCCCATGACGCCGCTTTTGTGGATGCTGCTCGCGCGCGGCGTCTATGGCTCGTTTATCTCCGCGCGGTACATGGCGCGGCTGATCCGCGACGAGCTCGTGATCGATCTTTACCGCCATCACGAGCTTGCCATCTTCGGACTGATCGCCATGCGCGGCGCGTTTATCTGGCTGATCTTTGTCGGCATTATCCTGCTTTCATTTCCGGAAGGGGGGTCGGCCGCTTTTGCCCAGCCCACCCTCGCCATCTCCGTCGCCATCGCTACCTTCAATTTCGTCTCCACAATGCAGCCGATCCGGCGCAAGATCCGCGCCGCCAAGGACGCCGAGCTTAAATCCATACGGAACCGGCTGGCAGAAGCGCGGGCGGAGATGAAAGAGAGCGGCAGCGCGGGCGCCGAGGTTCCCGCCCTGGTCGCCCTTGAGGGCCACGTCGAGGGCGTAAGCGATTGGCCGCTGGACCTTCCCACCGCCGCCCGCTTGCCTCTATACATTCTTATCCCGGTCGCAACCTGGGCCGCCGGCGTTTACGGCGAAAGCCTGCTCGCGCGCGTCTGGGGAGGAGGATAAATGGCAGAGCCCCTGAAACTTGCCGTCGCCGGCGCAGGCGGGCGCATGGGCCGTATGCTGATCAAAGCGGTGCTCGCTCATCCCGGGTGCCAGCTCGCCGCCGCTTTCGACCAACCGGGCGCAGACGTGCAAGGCACTGATGCCGGAACCCTCGCCGGCATGGCGCCCGTGGGGGTCGCGGTGGGCAGCGATGTGAAAGAAGCGCTTGACCTCGCCGACGGGCTTTTGGACTTCACTGCCCCCGAAGCAAGCGTTGCCTTCGCCGCCGACACAGGCGCGCGCAACGCGGTTCACATTGTGGGAACGACCGGCTTTACCGCGCCTGAAGAAACCCACCTTAAGCAAAACGCGGAAGGCGCGCGCATGGTCAAGGCCGGGAACTTTTCCCTTGGCGTCAATTTACTCTGCGCTTTGACCAAAGCCGTGGCCGAACGCCTTGGCCCCGACTATGACATCGAGATCAATGAAATCCATCACCGCCACAAGGTCGATGCGCCCTCAGGCACCGCACTAATGCTGGGGCGCGCAGCAGCTGACGCGCGCGGTATCGATCTTGCCAAACACGCAGTGCGCGCCCGCGACGGGGTCACGGGCCCGCGCGAAAAAGGCGCCATCGGGTTTTCAAGCGTGCGCGCGGGCGAGGTGATCGGCGAGCATACGGTGATCTTCGGCGGTCTTGCCGAACGGCTTGAGTTCAAACATATCGCATCGGACCGCGCGCTTTTTGCCGGCGGCGCGGTCACCGCCGCGGTATGGGCCAAGGGCCAGCCGCCGGGGCTTTATTCCATGCTCGATGTTTTGGGACTTTAGGCGCGTGCTTCGGTTTGCGCCGCCTCCCAGGCGAGCAGTGCCTTCTTGCGTGTGAGCCCCCAATGATAGCCGCCGAGGGCTTTGGTCTGCCTGAGCACACGGTGGCACGGAATAAGATAAGAGATGGGGTTGCGCCCCACCGCGCTGCCCACCGCACGCACCGCCTTTGCCGTACAGACCTTTTTAGCAATGTCCGTGTACGAAACAGTTTCGCCAAAGGAAATCTCAAGCAGCGCGCGCCAAACCTGCACCTGAAAGGGTGTGCCGCCGAGCAGCAACTTTAAAGGTTCATCCCGCGCTTCCTGGCTGAACACCTTGCCCGCGATGGCGGCGGTGGCATCGGGGTCATGCACATATGCCGCCCGTGGCCAGCGGCCCTGCATATCCGTGAGCGCCGTCCTTTCAGCGCCCGGGTCCGCAAAAGCCAGCCCGCATAACCCGCGCGGGGTTGTCATGAAAAGGCCCGCGCCGAAGGGCGTATCGTGCCAGCCGTAGCAAATCTCAAGCCCCTCGCCCTTCTTTTTCACCTCACCCGGCGTCATCGCCTCGACCGTGACAAAGAGATCGTGAAGCCGGCCGGGCCCCGAAAGCCCCGCCTCGAACGTGGCGTCAAGAAGGCTTTCGCCTTCATTCAGCGCTTCACGCGCCTCCGCATGGGTGAGGATCGCAAGAAGCCGCTTGGGGCTCACCCCCGCCCAGCGCGAGAAGATGCGCTGGGCGTGATGGGGTGAAAGGCCCATGGCGTCGGCCACGTCCTCAAGCCGCGGCTGCGAGAGGCGGTTTTCCTCAATGAAAGAAATCGCTTCGGCCATGCGCGCATAATCCCGCGCGCCGGGGCCAAAGGCGCCGTCGTGGGTCATCTGGTCGGTGTCGTTTATCTCAGTCAGCATCATGAGGCCAAGATTAGGGCGCGCGCGCCGCGCCCGCCACCCGGTTCTTGCGATGTTTGTCTTGCACTGCTTGCGCGGGGGGCCCCACCCCGCTAGCGTCCGCCCCCATGGCTGGAAAAACCCCCGCAAAAACAAAAACCAAGCGCCGCCCCGCGCGCATGCCCAAGGACTGGGTGGAACCGTTTTTCGCGGCACTGAGCGCGGCCGAGCCCCACCCCACTACCGAACTCAACTACACAAGCCCTTATACGTTGGTCGTTGCAGTAGCGCTTTCCGCGCAGGCGACCGACAAGGGCGTCAATCTCGCCACGGAAAAACTTTTTAAACTTGCGGACACGCCGGAAAAAATGGTGGCCCTCGGCGAAGACAAAGTGCGCGAGCTGATCAAGACCATCGGGCTTTACCGCAACAAGGCAAAGAACGTGATCGCGCTGAGCCGCAAGCTGATCGACGAGTTCGGCGGCGAGGTGCCCCGTTCCCGCGAAGCGCTTGAAAGCCTGCCCGGGGTGGGGCGCAAAACCGCGAACGTGGTGCTGAATGTGGCGTTCGGCGAGCCGACAATCGCCGTCGACACGCACATCTTTCGCGTCTCAAACCGCACACGCCTTGCGCCGGGCAAAGATCCGCTGGCAGTGGAACTGGCCCTCGAAAAAGCAGTGCCGGAAAACTACAAACTCCACGCCCACCACTGGCTCATCTTGCATGGGCGCTATGTGTGCAAGGCACGCAAGCCCGAATGCGGCAAGTGCGCGGTTTACACATATTGTTTGTGGCCCGAAAAAGCGCCGCTCGAGCCCGAAGACGTCTAACCCGTCACCGCGCCCCCATTGACCGCAAGCCGCGTCACCGCATCAATGCAAGCCTGATCGCCGGGGCTTGCCTGCCCTGACCGCGCGCCGCTGGATGTGATGTAAGAGACCCTAGGGGTTTCGTCCTCATCGAGGTAGAAAAACAAAAACAGCACGCACTCATCGGCCTGGTACTGCCAGATTTGCGCGTCCTGATCGGTGCGGCGCAAGGACGGTTCGCCGAAATATCCTGCCGTTTCCGCTTCGCCGAGGCCAATCAGGTCTTCCGTACGCGGAATATAATCCGGTTCGACTTGCGGCGCCGCGGTAACGGATTCAATGGTGTTGGTGGGCGTGCTGACGCTGGTGCCCACACGGTTTGCCGGGATCGGCGACGGCATATTCGCCGCATCGCATGCCGCAAGGGCAAGCAAGGCGGCCAACATCAGGGCTTTAGGGATTGCGGTGTTTCTTGCCATGACCGGCTACCTCTTTGTAAACGTGCACCATAAGCGCCGCGCCGAACACCGGCGCGAAGAAATTCGCCACCGGCACAGACAGGGCAAGGGTCGTCACCACGCCCGCCAGAAAAATTCTGAACCCGTTGGCGCGCCGGAGCTTTTTCACCTCCCGCGGGGCCAGGTGCCGGAGTGAGACCATCTCGAAATATTCCCGCCCCACCAGTATGCCGTTGAGCACATAGAAAATGGCGATGTTGATCCCCGGCACCAGGTAGAAGGGAAGGAAAAGCAGGTTCAGTACGATGACGCTCAGGAAAAAGCGCGCCATGACCGTGAGCATCTCGCCGATGCCCGGCTCACGCAGGCGCCCGGTGCCCCCGTACCACCGCTTTTCAACCCGCGCCGCGAGTTCTTCCACAAAAAAGCCGAGCGCCACCGCCGAGACCGGGATCACCAGAAAAACAAGCCCGACCGCAAGACCCAAGCTCGTCAGAAACCGGACCGCGTCATTGACCCAGCCCCAAGCGAACTCGGGGATCTGCGCAAGGCCCCATTGGGCGCCCCAGAAAAGTGCAATGAACAACAGCACCGTCAGCACGATCGCCTTGAAGATCACGCCCCAGGTCCCAGGGTCGCCGAATTGCGCCAAAGCGCGGGCGATATGCTGCGGCATAAAGCTCTCCCCCGCGGGGCGGCGCGCCATTGCCCGCCGCTCCCCAGCCACTATACTTGCCCCAGCCCCGATTTGACCTCCCAATTGTAACACTTCCAAGAACACACCAAAAGGAGCCTTGATGAGCGATGCACGCTTTGACGTCCTGGGCATCGGCAATGCCATGGTGGACGTGCTGGCCCATTCTTCGGACGAATTTCTGGCCCAGAACGGCATCGCCAAGGGCGCCATGAGCCTTATTGACGCGGAGCGCGCCACCCAGCTCTACGCCCGGATGGAGCCGGCGGTGGAAATCTCAGGGGGCTCGGCGGCCAACACGATGGTGGGCGTTGCCGGGTTCGGCGGGCGGGCGGCCTATATCGGCAAGGTGAAAGCCGACCAACTGGGCGAGGTGTTCGCCCACGACATTCGCGCGGCGGGGGTCGCTTTCGATGGGGAAATGGCGCACGAGGGCGAGCCCACCGGGCGCTGCCTTATTCTTGTAACGCCCGATGCCCAGCGCAGTATGAACACGTTTCTGGGAGCCTCCGCCACGCTCACCCCCGCCGATGTCAAAGGCGACGACGTGGCCGCGAGCGAGATCACTTATCTCGAAGGGTATTTGTTCGACCCCGCGCCCGCGCGCGAGGCGTTTTACAAGGCCGCCGGCATTGCCCATGTGGCGGGGCGCAAAGTGGCGCTGACCTTGTCGGATCCTTTTTGCGTTGACCGGTACAGGGACGAGTTTCGGCACCTGATCGACACCGAAGTGGACATTCTTTTCGCCAACGAGGCGGAGCTCAAGTCGCTCTATCAGACAAGCTCGTTCGATGAGGGGATGCAAACGCTCATGCGTCACTGCCCCGTGGCGGCGCTCACGCGGTCCGAGCACGGCTCGGTGGTCCTATGGCATGACGAAGTGCATGTGATTTCCGCAAAGCCGGTGAAGAAGGTAGTGGATACGACCGGCGCGGGCGACAGCTACGCCGCCGGGTTTCTTTATGGCTTTGCCCGGGGGGCAGATGCGCAGACTTGCGGCCACCTGGGCTCCCTCGCCGCCGCCGAAGTGATCAGCCATTTCGGCGCTCGGCCCGAAGCGGACTTGAAGGCGCTCGCGGGCAAAGCGGGGTTGCTTTAGGTGTAAACATCCGTAGGCGGAGGGTTAAGCGCCCCTCAAGCCCAGAACGGTTTTTCTTTCTTGAGCTTTTTCCAGCGCCTTTTGACCTTGGGCCAGGCGTCGTCCGCGGCAAAGCCGTGCCAGCCGAGCACGAGGCCTTCGGCGCGCAACAAGGGTTTGGGGTGAAAGCTGCCGCCGGTCACTTCCGAAAGCAGACGCTCGGCGGTCGCCACGTCGTTCAAGTAGCCAAAAACATCTTGCAGGCGCCGCAGCCGGACGATGTAGGGCCTTGCTTTTTTCTTTGGGTAAAGGCTTTCGAAAAACTCCGCCGCGTAGCGTAACTTCTTAAGACGTATACGGAGCTTGTGCCGGTCTTCAAGCCGTAACTCGTCCATCTTGTCCGCAAGGGCGCGCACCATGCCGAGGCGATGGTTGAGAACCTCGCGGGCGAATTTCCGCGCCGGCAGCTTGAAGCCCTTGCGGTCGCCCCCGTACCATTCTTTTTGTTCGAGCAGCGCGCGCGCGGCGGGGCCCAAATCCATCACCTTGGGCTCTCGCACGGCAGCAAGCGCATTTGCCCAGGAAACGACGCGGCGGCCTTCGATCACTTCGTCCAGGGTGCGCAGGCCTTCCGTGCGGCCATAGTGTTCGATAACGGGCAGAAGGAGCTCGCCGCGAAACACATCGAGATCGCGCACGGCGCCGAGGACGCCCGTAAGGTTCTTTGCCTCACCGGTGAGCGCGTCCATGCCGGGGGAGGTAAGCGCCGGGCGGAACACCGAGACCGCCGAGCGGAACCGGCGGAGCGCCACGCGCATCTGGTGCAGGCCTTCGGGGTCGTGCGCGGTCAGCACCGCAGGCATGTTCGCCTCAAAGTGCGTGGCGCAGCCCGAAACCGTGCGCACAAAGGCGTCCTCCACCGTCCCTTTGCGGTCGAGACGGATTTTCTTGGCGCTTACCGGTTCGGGAAATGACGCCGTTTTTGCGTCCATTCCGCTGGCCTTCCCATCTTTTGGCCCCCACAAACCCAAGTGTAGCACGCCGGGCGGCGGAGGCTATGGCGCTCTCAACTCAAGCTTAAGCGGGGGAAAACGGCCGGCGGATGTCAGCGGTTTGCGGCCTATTCCGCTGCTGTCGCAAGCGCGGCCTGAGGGCTGAGCGTGCCGTCATAAAGCGCCCGGCCTACCACCGCGCCTTCGATATTGGCATGGGCCTTGAGCGCGGTGATGTCCGCCACACTGTTGAGCCCGCCGCAAGCGAGTACGGGGATCGAGACCGCCTTGGCCATCTCGGCAGTGGAGGTGACATTGACCCCTTTGAGCTGCCCGTCGCGGCGGATGTCGGTATAGATAATCGCCGCCACCCCTGCACCTTCAAAGCGCTGCGCCAGTTCCACCGCGGGCATGTCGGAATCCGTGGCCCAACCTTCCACCACCACCAGCCCCTCGCGCGCGTCGATGGCGACCACGATCTTGCCCGGCAGCTCCTTGGCCGCGTCCATGACGAGCCACGGGTCATTGAGCGCCGCGGTGCCGAGGATGACGCGGCTGACGCCCATCTCTAGCAGCATGTCGATGGTGGCGCGGCTGCGCACCCCGCCCCCCACCTGGGCTTTCATGTTGGTGGCCTTGAGGATTTCTTTGACGCACGCGCCGTTCACGGGCTCGCCTTTGAACGCCCCATTGAGATCGGTGAGGTGAAGGTATTCAAAGCCCGCGCTTTCAAAGATCTGCGCCTGGGCCACCGGATCGGCATTGAAGACCTGCGCACGGCCCAGATCGCCTTCCTCAAGGCGCACCGCCTCGCCGTCTTTAAGGTCGATCGCAGGATAGATGATCATGGGGGCTCCCGGGCTAGGACCGCCCCCATGTTACCGCGCATGCCCGTCGAACCAAAGAGAAACAAGCAGCGGAATACGCGCGTACCGCCGCTCGCTTAGCGCGGATCAGAGCCCGAAAATGTAGGACACCGTGAAGACCAGGTAGTCGATCTCGCCAGCGGGGCTCGGGTTGCCCACATCGGGGATGTACTCGATCTCGCCCCGGATGGACCCACCATTGGCAAGGTAGTAATTGGCGCCAACGCCCACGAGCAAGGAAACGCTGGTGTCGTCACTGCCGCCTCCGCCGCCTTCGTCTTCGTCCATACGGCCGTAGAACACGCCGCCGCGGGCGAAGAAATTCCAACTGTCGCGGCGCTGGGTTTGCGCAACCAGTGACAGACTGCCGCCATAGGCGGTGAATTTATCTTCTTCGGTGATGTCGTCGTCCGTGATCTCGCCGAAATAGTGGCCGCCCACTTCGGCCGCCAGCCAGTCGTTGAACTGCCAGCCCGCCGTGCCGCGCGCGCCCCAGGTCCAATCGTCAAAGTCATCAGAGCAATCGCTAAGCTCGCACCCGTCGCCATAGACGATGCTTCCGCCGATCCCGAGATAAAGCTGCGAGCCGTCCGCTGCCGCCGGGGTTGCCGTTAGCCCTACGGCCAAAAGCGACGCCGCCGCCAAGGTCAAAAAAGATTTCAAAGTCATTTGGGTCCCCTCTCTCCTGAAACCCCAAAGTTCCAAGCGCTTGAGCTGATCCTAGCCCGGACAGCCCCGCGCTGCCGGGCGGCATTCTATCCCTCATGCTCCCAATTTACCATGCAGGCTTTATGGGAATGCGCACAGGCGTTCTGCCCCTGAAAGTAGCACAAATCCTCAAGAAACCGGCGATGGCCCCGATGGCCGGGGTTGACCTTGCGCCCCGCTTCGCCACATGGAGGGGGCAAATTCCACCCACGAGGCCCCGCATGAGCGCCAGCAATGACCAATTCCACGGCACCACCATCCTGACGGTTCGCAAAGGCCCGGACGTCGTGATCGCGGGCGACGGGCAAGTGACGCTCGGCCAGACCGTCATCAAGGCCTCCGCGCGCAAGGTGCGGCCGCTCGGCGCGGGGGGCCCAGAAGGGCATAAAGTCATCGGCGGGTTTGCCGGGGCAACGGCCGATGCCTTCACCCTGTTCGAGCGGCTGGAAGCCAAGCTTGAGCAATACCCGGATCAATTGCTGCGCGCCTGCGTCGAGCTTGCCAAGGACTGGCGCACGGACCGTTACTTGCGCCGTCTCGAAGCCATGATGATCGTGGCGGACGCCAAAACCACCCTGGTGCTGACCGGCACCGGCGACGTGCTGGAGCCCGAAGCGGGCGTTGCGGGGATCGGCTCGGGCGGGACCTACGCGCTCGCCGCCGCAAAGGCGCTGCTGGAGACGGACGCGGACGCCGAAGCCATCGCCCGCAAGGCCATGGCCATCGCCGCCGAGATTTGTGTCTATACGAACGAAAACCTGACCGTTGAAAAGTTGAGCGCGTAAACCCCATGACCACCTTTTCCCCCCGCGAGATCGTCTCCGAGCTTGACCGTTTCATCGTCGGCCAAAAGGACGCCAAGCGCGCCGTCGCCATCGCGCTCCGCAACCGTTGGCGGCGGCAGCAATTACCCGAGGAACTGCGCGAGGAAGTCCTGCCCAAGAACATTTTGATGATCGGCCCCACGGGGGTGGGCAAGACCGAGATTTCCCGGCGCCTTGCGAAACTTGCGGGCGCACCGTTCCTGAAAGTCGAAGCCACCAAGTTCACGGAAGTGGGCTATGTGGGCCGCGACGTGGAACAAATCGTGCGCGACCTTGTGGAAATATCCATCGGCCTTGCCCGCGACAAAAAACGCAAAGAGGTGGAAGCCCACGCCCATGCCGCCGCCGAGACCCGCGTGCTCGACGCGCTCGTCGGCACCGAGGCGGGGCAGGCGACGCGCGAGAGCTTCCGCGCCAAGCTCCGCGCGGGCGAACTGAATGAGAAAGAAATCGAACTCGAAGTGGCCGACACCGCCAACCCCTTCGGCAACTTCGAGATTCCCGGCATGCCCGGCGCGCAAGTGGGAATGCTCAATCTGGGCGACATTTTCGGTAAGGGCGCGGGCCGCACCAAGACCCGGCGGCTGACCGTGGCCGATGCCTTCGCGCCCCTGATCGCCGAGGAAAGCGACAAGCTGCTCGATGAAGAAACACTTATCCGCGAGGCGATCTTTGCGGTTGAAAACCATGGCATCGTGTTCCTCGACGAGATCGACAAGATCACCGCGCGGTCCGAGGCGCGCGGCGGCGATGTCTCCCGCGAAGGGGTGCAGCGCGATCTTCTGCCGCTCATCGAGGGCACCACCGTTGCCACCAAGCATGGGCCGGTGAAGACCGATCATATCCTCTTTATCGCGTCCGGCGCGTTTCATCTGGCGAAGCCTTCGGACCTGTTGCCCGAGTTGCAGGGCCGCCTTCCCATCCGCGTGGAGCTGGGCGCGCTTGCCCGCGATGATTTCGTCCGTATCCTGACCGAACCGGAAGCCAGCCTGATCAAGCAATACACGGCGCTGATGGGAACCGAGGGCTTTACGCTCACTTTCACAGAAGACGGCATCGACGCCATCGCCGATATCGCCGCGGAGGTGAACGCGACAGTGGAGAACATCGGCGCGCGGCGGCTCCACACGGTGCTCGAACGGGTGCTCGACGAGGTGAGCTTTACCGCCACCGACCGTTCCGGCGAAAGCCTTACCATCGACGCGGCTTACGTGAATGAAAATCTGGGCGAGTTGGCGAAGAACGCGGATTTGAGCAAGTTTGTGCTGTAACCTCTGCCGTCATTCCGGGGCCGAACGAAGTGAGGAGCCCGGAATCTCGAACGGCGAGTCGTGGAGCAAGATTCCGGGTCTAACGGTCCGCAGCCAAAGCCTTCGGCTTTGGGCGTCCCGTAACGCCCGGAATGACGATTCAAATTTTCCTCCGTATAAAGACGTAAAAAGCGCCCGCGCCGCCGTGGCGGGGATGGGCTTCCTCAATGCCAAAGACAAGTCCGCGCAAGGGCGGCTCGGCGAGCCACTGCCTTAACCGCGTGCGCAGGATGCCGGGGCCGGGCGCTTCGTAAGGGCTTTCCGCCCGCTCGCCCTTTGTGCCCTTGCCGGTGATCACCAGAACGCAGCGGTGCCCGCGCTCCCTTGATTGGAGAATAAACGCCGTAAGCACGGCGTGGGCTTCGGCCTGGCGCAGCCCATGAAGATCGATGGTGCCATCGATTGCCGCGCGGCCGCGCCTGAGTTTTCTCTGCGTCGCCGCATCAAGCGCCATTTGTTCCGCAGGCGGCATATCTCGCAGGGGAGACGGCGTTGGCTGCGGGAAAGATTGCGGTCTCTTCCGCACAGATTTCCCAGCAGGTTCTTCGCTATCACGCTGCGGCTCATGCTCAAGACGGCTGACCCCGCGCGTAACTTCCCGCCAGAGCTTTTGTTCTTCGGGCTTTAGGGGACGGCGCGTCATTGCTGGGCCGCTCTTATGCGCGCGGCCACCGCATTGGGCACCAGTACCCACATTTCGCCCTGGCTACGCATCCGCCCGGCAACCTCGCCCGCGCCCCCGCCAAAGCCGAAAAAGATGTCCCCGCGCACAGGGCCCCTGATGGCACCGCCGGTGTCCTGCATGATCATCAGCCGACGGAAGGTCGTGCCATCGGGCAGTTCCGTCGCCACAAAGACGGGCGCGCCGAGGGCATGAAAGTTCAAATCCACCGCAAGGGAGTAGCCGGGCGTCAAGGCCGTGCCGCCCGCGCCGAGGGGCCCGAGATTTGGGTTCGGCACATCAAGTTCACGAAAGAACACATAAGACGCATTCTCGCGCATCACGTCTGCCGCTTCGTCCGGGTTAGCAGCAAGCCAGGCGCGGATCGACTGCATGGACGCCTCATCAAGGGTCATCTCGCCCCGTTCCACCAGCACGCGGCCAATGGCGGTGTAAGGGTGCCCGTTCTGGCCCGCGTAGCCCACGCGCAACACCGCGCCACCGGGAAGCACCACCCGGCCCGAGCCTTGGATATGCAGAAAGAACGCATCCACCGGCGCTACCCAGGCGAGCACGTCCGCGCCCTCAAACGCACCGTCTTCAATGGCGGCGCGATCTTCAAAAGGCTGCAAGTGCCCGTCCGCAACCCGGCCCGCGATACGGCCGGTATGATCACCCGGAAACGCCGAAAGGTTCACCATGACAAGATCGCCGGGCCGGGCGAGCAAGGGCGCCGTGAATTCCGCCGTCCGCGTGAGGCTCCCCCGCAGCTCAGGTTCATAATAGCCAGTAAAAAGCCCGCGCCTCTTTCGATTATTCCGTATGCGGAGGGGTGTGAAGCTGCTTTCAAAGAAATTACGCGCAATTACTTCCATATCCATGGCCGCCACCATGGCGCTGTCCGCCGCCATGCAGGCCCCAATCCACGCCTCGCCATTGGCATCGCCCAAAGCAAGGGTGCGCGCGCGGAAAAGATCGCAAGAGCGCTGAAAGGCCGTCAGGGATTCGGATAGCTCAGCGCTTTCCCAACCGGGCAAGTCATCAAAGCTGGCGACGTCAAAGACAAGCTGGTCGGGCGCCTCGGGCCTTGGCGCGAAAAACACCGCATAGAAAAGAAGCGCCGCCGCGCCGATGCCTACAACAGCGTAGCCCGCCGCACGCATGGGCGGCTTAGCCTTCGTCTGTGGCGATCAAAAGCCAGTTGGGATCGGTTGACGAGGTATCGCGGGCGAACGTCCAGATGTCGGTGACTTTACGCACGGTGGTCGGGTCGCCCTCGACAACGACACCGTCCATGTTCTTGGTCAGCGAAATGATCTCGCTCACGAACCGCACTGTCGCTTCGGCCATGCGGCCGCGCATACCGGCGGCGGTGATTTCCGCATCGTCGAGCCCCACGAACGTGGTCTCAACGGTGAGCCCCTCCTCATCACGGGCACTGAGCGCCGCATCGAAATCTTCATAGACTTCATCGGAAAGAAGGGTGCGCAACTCGCGCCGGTCGCCCGCGGCAAACGCGGTGACGATCATCTCGTAGGCCTGCCGCGCGCCGCCCAAAAACACGCCCGCATCGAAATGGCGGTCGGCGAGTTGCAGTTCCATGAGTCCCTGAGCGACATTCGCGTTTTCGGGCGCTGCACCCGCATCACCGGCACCGGCCGTCTCGGGCGCGCCCGGCAGCGGCACCACGTTGTCGTTGCCCGACCGGTGGCTTGCGGGCGCGCGGCGGCCGCCGAAAGCATCGGTGGGATTTTCATGACCCTCGCGGCGGCCCAATACGCCCCACAGCCGCCAGATGATGAAAGCCGCGATGACCGCCAGAAGAATGATATCGATGTAAGCCAAGATCTTGCCTAACTCCGCTGCGTGGCAAAAAGGCTGAATTCCGTATCCGCAGCCCCTATATGGGGTTCAGGGCCCTTGCGTACCACCTCGCGCCCCGAGCCGCCGGGCCCCATTCCTGCCAAGCTTACTCTTGAGGGCGGGGCGCGGTCCAGCCGAAGCGCAAAACGCCCTTAAAGCAGGCTGGTTTTGACAAGGAAATAGGGCGAATTCGCGGAATAAGCAAATCAAACGGCGATGATATGGCACTGATCCTCTTTCTTCTTTTTCTGCTGACGCCCCTTATTGAGATTGCGGTCTTTATCGAGGTGGGCAGTCTCATCGGGCTGTGGCCCACCTTGGGCGTGGTGATCCTTACCGCCGTCCTGGGTGCCGCACTTTGGCGTGCGCAAGGGCTATCAACCTGGGCCCGGGCGCAAGAAACCCTGCGGGCGGGGGAATTGCCCGTGCGCGAGGTGACCGACGGCGCTTTTCTTCTGGTGGCGGGCGCGTTGTTGCTGACGCCGGGGCTCGTGACCGACGCTATCGGGTTCCTGCTGCTGGTGCCGCCGCTGCGCCGCTGGCTCGCCCAAGTGGTGTTCCGCCATTTGCGTGCCCGCATGGACGTTCATGTGGTACGGCCGCAAGACCCGGGCGCAGGGCCCACTATTGAAGGCGACGCGCGGGAGCGGGACGACTAGGCGATTTCTTGTGCCCCCCGGCGAGACATGCTAGAGGCCCCGCAATTCATTGAGACCAGCTAGGGAAAGAGCGGGGGACATGAGCAATCAGGATGGCGCGGAAGGCGCCGGCAGCGCAGGTGCAGAGGATGGTAACAAAGGCGGAACCGCCCAAGGGGGGCAAGGGGGTCAATTCCGCATCGTCTCGCAATATGTGAAGGACCAGTCCTTCGAAAGCCCCAATGCGCCCCAATCCCTCGGAACCGGCCTGCCTCAGCCCGCGATCGACATCATCGTCGATGTGATACCGCGCAAATTCGGCGAGGGGCAGTATGAAATCGCCTTGCAACTCACGGCCAAGGCAACGCGCGGGGAAAACGTCGCCTTTATCGCCGAGCTTCTTTATGCCGGGCTTTTTTCCATCTCCAACATTCCCGACGAGCATTTGCAGCCGCTTTTGCTGATTGAAGCCCCGCGGTTCCTGTTCCCCTTTGCTCGCCGCGTCATGTCGGACATGACCCGCGATGGCGGCTTCCCGCCGCTTGCGCTTGATTACATGGATTTCGAGAGCCTCTACCGCCAGCGCCTTGCCCAGCAATCCGAAGAAAGCGGCGCGCAAGGAGAGGCGCCCAAAGCCGCGGCACAAGCCGAAGAAAACTAAGCGCTAGCTTTTCCAGAGCGCGGCCTCACCGAGCCGTTCGACAAAGGCGGCATGGGCGGCGGCTTCATCGCCTGTAAGACGCGAAGCAAGGGCGCGTGGACGGGGCTCGCGCCGGGCGCCTTCGCCCTCATGCGCCGCCGGCGCATCGTCGTCTTCGGAAAGCGTCAGCCCAGGCTCGCGGCCCCCCACAAGCTCAAGATAGACCTCGGCCAAGAGCTGCGCATCCAAAAGCGCGCCGTGCAGCGTGCGCTCGCTCGCATCGACGCCAAAGCGCTTACAGAGCGCATCGAGACTTGCCGGGGCGCCAGGATATTTGCGCCGCGCGATCAACAGCGTGTCCACCGCGCGGCCAAGGGGAAGAGGCGCGTGGGCCGCAAGCTTCAATTCCGCATTCAGGAACTTCATATCGAACGCTGCGTTGTGGATGACCAGCGGCGCATCACCCGCAAAGTCCAAAAATCCGTCCACCACGTCGGCGAACAAGGGTTTGTCTGACAAGAACTCCTCGGAAAGTCCGTGCACCTCGAAGGCGCTTTGGGGCATGTCGCGCTCGGGGTTGATGTATTGGTGATAGCTTTTGCCCGTGGGCACATGATGGATGAGCTCAAGCGCGCCGATTTCCACAACGCGGTCGCCGGTCTCGGGGTCGAAGCCCGTGGTTTCCGTATCGAGAACAATTTCGCGCATCAGGTGAGTGCCCCTTTTTGCCCGGGCGCCATCATGACAAATGCGCCGCGCTTCCGTCCAGCGCCTAACTTGGAATTTTCCGCCTTAAATCTCTGATCACGGCGCGCACTTGTTCGCGCGCGTTATCGAGCCCGCCCGAGGTCTCCACGATGTAGTCGGCGCGCTTGCACTTTTCCTCGTCCGGTACCTGACGCGCCAATATGGCGGCGAGCTTTTCCTCGGTCATGCCTTCCCGTTCAAGCACGCGGCCGCGCTGAAGCTCCACAGGCGCGCTCACTACCACGACCTTGTCCACGCGGGCCTCCCCGCCCGTCTCATAAAGGAGCGGAATGTCGAGCACCACGAGATCCGTGCCTTCCGCCCGCCGGGCGGCGAGCCAGTCTTGCTGTTTCTTGGCGACCAACGGATGGATGATACCTTCGAGCACCTTGAAGGCTTCGGGGTCATCCGTAACGATCTTTGAGAGGGCTGCGCGGTCGACCACGCCTCCCTTGATGGCGCCGGGAAATGCCGCGCCAATGGCTTCCGCAGCGCCCGGGTCTTTGTCGTAAAGCTCGTGCACCGCCGCATCCGCGTCATAGACCGGCACGCCCAGCTCGGCAAAGAGTTTTGCCGTCGCGGTTTTGCCCATGCCGATGGAGCCGGTCAGCCCAACGAGCATCATGATCCCATCTCCTTTTGCGCTTCCACGAGATATGTGCGTAGGCCTTCCATCACCTCGGGGTCAACGCCGAACCAGGCTTTGAACGCAGGCCGGGCCTGATGAATGAGCATGCCAAGGCCGTCGGCGGTAACAAGGCCTTTCTCCCTCGCTGTGCGCAAGAGTTCTGTTTCAAGCGGTGCATAAACGCAGTCCGCCACCACGGCGCCCGCTGCAAGGCCCGCAAGGTCTATCTCAAGCGGTGGTTGGCCCGCCATCCCGAGAAGGGTTGTGTTGACCAGAAGGGTTGCACCCTCGAGCGCTGTATTTCGTTCTGTCCACGGAACAACGCTTACATTGGCAATCCGCCGCGCAAGATCATGGGCCCGTTCTTCGGTGCGGTTTGCAACCGTCACCGAAGAGCCTTCGTGTGTCAGCGCATGAGCCACCGCTTTTGCAGTGCCGCCCGCGCCGAGAACGACGGCGCGCACGCCGTTGAATGCGAAACCAGGGGTGCAGGCTTTTAAGTTCTCCACAAATCCAAAGCCGTCTGTGTTGCGGCCTTCGAGGGTGCTGTCTTCGTGCGCAATGATGAGATTGACAGCACCGAGGGCGCGCGCCGCGTCATCAAGCCGGTCCATCAGGCGCGCCGCGGCTTCCTTATGAGGAACGGTTACGTTTGCGCCCGCGAATCCTTTTGCGCTCAGCTCACGGATCGCGCTGCCGAGTTCTTCGGGCGGCACGGCCATGTGCTCGTAAGAGCCGTCAACCCCATATTGCCGGAGCCAATAGCCGTGAAGCGCCGGCGAAAGCGAATGGGCCACGGGCCAGCCCATGACGCCGGCTTTTTTCCTTGAAACACTCATGACGGCAGCACTCCCGCTTCGCGCAAGACATCCAACAGCATAAAAAGCGGGAGCCCCAAGATAGTGAAGTAATCGCCTTCGACTTGCGAGAAAAGCTGCGCGCCGCGCCCTTCAAGGCGGTAGGCGCCCACGCTTGTGAGCACATCTTCGCCTTCGGCTTCGAGATAACCCTCCAGAAACCCATCGGAGAAAGCGCGCATGGTCAGCCGCGCCGCGTCGCTGCCGCGCCAGAGAAGATCCAGGCCCCGCACCAGCACCGCCGCCGAGATAAGCTCGTGGGTCTTGCCGCGCAGGCGTTGGAGCGTTTCGCGCGCAGCGGCAATATCGCCGGGTTTTGCGAAAATCTCATGGCCCAGAACCAAAAGCTGATCGGCACCGATGACAAGGGCCTCCGGTTCTTCCCGCGCAATGATTTTCGCTTTGGCTTCGGCAAGTAGCGCGGCGATATCCGAAAGCGCCGCGCCTTCCTGGATGAGATGCTCGCGCAAGGCCGTCTCGTCGATGCTTGCGGGCCTTACTTCGACGTTCAGCCCTGCACCTTTCAGCATGGCGGCGCGCGCCGGGCTTGCTGACGCAAGAACAAGACGCAGCGCGCTCATGTTTCCGTCCGTGCATCTTGGAGGAGGTTGAACGCGGCGGCGGCGGTTTCTTCGATCGAGCGGCGCGAGACATCAATCACCGGCCAGCCCGCCTTGGTAAAAAGCCGCCGGGCCCCGACCACCTCGCGCTTCACCTCATCGGGGTCGGTGTAACCGGTTTCCGCCGACTCGTTGAGCGACAGAAGCCGGTTGCGCCGCACTTGGATCAGCCGGTCCGCGCTGACGGTGATGCCGATAATGAGCGGACCTTTGGCCTGATAAAGCTCTTCCGGCAGCGGCACATCCGGGACAAGCGGCACATTCGCGGCTTTAACGCCCCGGTTTGCGAGATACATGCAGGTGGGCGTTTTCGACGTGCGGCTCACGCCAACCAGAATCACATCCGCCTCGCCGAGCCCTTCGAGGTTCTGCCCATCGTCGTGGGCCATTGTGTAGTTGAGAGCTTCGATACGCTGAAAATAGGCCTCATCGAGCTGGTGCTGCCCGGCGGTTCTGTGGGTCTGCTCCCGGCCGAGATAGCGCGACAGCTCGCCCAGGGTTCCGTCGAGCACCGCCACGCACGGCATTGCCATCTTCCGGCAGCGCTCTTCGAGCCGCGCGCGCAAGTCCTCGTTCATCAGCGTGAACATGACAAGGCCGGGGGCCGCTTCGATTTCCCTGAGCGCCCGGTCAAGCTGACGGCCCGTCCGGACAAGGGCATAAAGATGCTCAATGGGGTCGGCGTCTTCGAACTGCGCGCAAGCCGCCTTCGCCACCGAAGCCAGGGTTTCCCCGGTGGCATCGGAGATGAGATGCAAATGAAATGGCCCTCGCGTTCCCTCGGTCATGAACAATGTTGTGGATAACGGGCCGCAAAAAGTCCAGTTCTACCCTGCTGGTCTCGCCTAGAGCCCAGCGCCTGACGTTTACGTCAGGCTTATACCGGACTCTCACTTTTTCGCTTGCGGCTCCTCCAAACTGCTCAATCTGCGAAATCACGTGCACAGATGAGGGTTCTCCCAGACTATCTGATGGTTTTGCACAGTACTTCCTGCTCAATATTCCTTCTAATCAGCGATATGGGCCTAAGAATCTGCCAATCACGTTTTTTCTCTCCCCAATCCCGGAATTCTCAAACCGAACTTTCCTTTTTCCCTGGGATAGCCAATAAAATCCCCCAAAACATTTGATCCCCGTTTTCCCGTGTCCTACTTCAACATCCTTGAATCTAGTAATGATTAGAGAGAGGAGCTGAGTATCCTTGGCACAGGTCAGCGACAAACGGCTCTTAAGAGCACTTAGAGGCGAGGTTCTCGACCGGCCTCCAATCTGGCTCATGCGCCAGGCAGGACGGTACCTCCCTGAATACCGGGAGACGCGGGCCAAGGCGAAGGGTTTTCTCGACCTTTGTTATTCGCCGAATCTGGCTGCGGAAGTCACACACCAGCCCTTACGGCGCTTTGCCTTTGATGCCGCAATCCTATTCGCGGATATTCTTCTGGTTCCCGATGCCCTTGGCCAGGGCGTTGCCTTCAAGGAAGGCGAAGGCCCGGTGCTTGGCGCCATTACCGACGAGGCGGGGCTCACAGCGTTGAGTCTTGCGAATGTCGAAGCCCATCTCGCGCCGGTGTTTGAGACTGTCGCAAAACTATCGGCGACATTGCCCAACGACGTGGCCCTCATCGGGTTCGCGGGAAGTCCCTGGACAGTTGCTACCTATATGGTGGGCGGGCGCGGTAGCCCGGATCAGCGCGCGGCGCGGGTGTGGGCGTACCGGGACCCGGACGGCTTCGCCAAACTCATCGATCTCGTGACCGAGGCGACGGTGCTTTACCTACAGCAACAAATTGATGCAGGTGCGGAAGTCATCCAGCTTTTCGATAGCTGGGCGGCGCAGCTTCCAGATCACGAGTTCGACTGTTGGGTGATTGCGCCCACGGCGAAGATTGTAGCCGGGCTCAACGAAAGCCACCCCGATGTTCCCATTATTGGGTTCCCGCGCGGCGCAGGCGCGGCGGGGGTACGCTATGCAGCGGAAACAGGTGTGACCGCCATCGGTCTCGACACAGGCACCCCCATCGCTTGGGCGCGGGAGAACCTCCAGAACCGCTTGCCGGTCCAAGGCAATCTCGACCCATTGACCCTCGTTGCGGGGGGTACGGCCCTCGAAGGAGAAGCAAGGCGTATCCTCACGGGGTTTGGGAATGGCCCTCACATCTTCAATCTAGGCCATGGCATTGTTCCCGAGACGCCGCCTGAAAACGTGGCAAGGCTCGTCGATATAGTCACAAGCTGGAAAAACTCATGAGCGCGGGTGGCAAACGCCTTGCCGTGGTGCTGTTTAATCTCGGCGGGCCGGACAGCCCCGAGGCAGTGCAACCCTTTTTGTTCAATCTCTTCAATGACCCAGCGATTATCGGCGCCCCTGCCCCAGTCCGCTGGGCGTTGGCGCAACTGATCTCGCGGCGCCGCGCGCCGCTTGCCCAATCGATCTATGGGGAAATCGGCGGGCGCTCGCCTATTCTTCCGCTCACCCAGGAACAAGCGGGTGCGCTTGAAGCCCGGCTTGCGGCAGAGGGTTCATGGGAGGAGGTGCGCGTTTTCGTGGCCATGCGTTATTGGCATCCGCGGGCAAGCGAGGTGGCGCAAGAGGTTGCCGCCAATGCGCCGGATCAAGTAGTGCTGCTGCCGCTTTATCCGCAGTTCTCCACAACCACTTCCGCCTCTTCGCTCAAGGAATGGCGCGAAGCGGCCGCCAAAGTGGCCCTTGCCGCGCCGAGTGCCGCAGTGTGCTGCCATCCTTTGGAAGAAAACTTTATCAGGACACACGCGGCGCTGCTCAAAGCAGCGCTTGAGCGCGCGGGCGGGCCGGAAGGCACGCGGGTGCTTTTTTCAGCTCACGGACTGCCCAAGCGCGTGATCGAAAAAGGCGATCCTTATCAGTGGCAGGTGGAACAAACCGCCGAGGCCGTAGCCTCAGCACTTGGCATCGGCCCGCTTGACTGGACCGTCTGTTATCAGAGCCGCGTGGGCCCTCTTGAATGGATCGGGCCTTCCACCGATGCGGAAATTGAGCGCGCGGGCGCCGAGGGCAAGAACGTGGTGCTGGTGCCCATCGCCTTTGTCTCGGAGCATTCCGAAACTCTTGTCGAACTCGATATCGAATACCGCAAGCTTGCGGAAGAAGCAGGCGTGCCTCGCTACGTCCGCGTTCCAGCTCTTGGCACCGCGCCCGGGTACATCGAGGCGCTTGCGACTATGGCCCTGGCGGCGGCGCGGTGGGGGCAGGAAAGCGGACAAATGAGTAAACAAGAGACTTGCCCCGGCGGCGCGGAGGCGCGACTTTGCCCCGCCCGGTTCAGCCGCTGCGCGGTGGCTTCAACAGCTTAAGGAAAGGCGCTTTGTTGTTTCTCTGGATCAAAGCCCTGCACGTGATTTCGGTGATTGCCTGGATGGCGGGGATGCTCTACCTGCCCCGGCTTTACGTTTATCACGCCGAGGCGGGCGCGGGGTCCCCCCAGGCCGAGACCTTCAAAGTGATGGAACGCAAGCTCCTGCGCTTTATCGTGAACCCCGCCATGGGGGCGGCCTGGGTTTTCGGGCTTTTGATGATCTTCATGCCGCCCGCCTGGGGCGGGATCGGGCTTTCGGCAGGCGGCTGGCTGCACGCCAAGCTCTTTCTCGTGTTTTTCGGCCTTTCCGGGTTTCACGGCTGGCTTGCCGCTGAGCGCAGGCGCTTTGAGCGGGACGAAATCCGGCATTCCCCGCGGGTTTACCGCCTTCTCAACGAGGTCCCCACGGTGCTGATGATCCTGGTGGTGATCCTCGTCATCGTGAAACCGTTCTAAATCCTTCACGAATAACCCCTTGCATTCACGGGCCTTTTGGACCATATAGGCGCCAGTACCGGCCTTGGCCGGGGCTGTCTTGTGCCCGCCCCAGAGGGTTTTAGGGGATTTCCGACAATCTGGACTTGGTGGATCGGCGGGCGCCTTTCGGGCGAATACGGCTTTAAGGATTGGTAAGGCTCTTGCGGCCATCGTGGCCTTAAGGGCGCGATTCAAAAGCCCCCGCCCGCTCGTGGCAGCCTTTCCTTTCTTCCCTGCCTTTCCGATCCCCGTCACCCGCACCGATCGAGACCGGCAGGCCTTCAAGCGACCTGAAAACCAATGACTGCACAAGACCTGAAACTCAAAGATTTGAAACTCGCCGAGCTCAAGGCGAAGTCGCCCACGGACCTTCTGGATTTTGCTGAATCTCTCGAGGTCGAAAACGCCTCCACCTTGCGCAAGCAGGACATGATGTTCGCGATCCTCAAGCAGCTCGCGGACCGCAATGTGGAAATCACCGGCGGCGGCGTTCTGGAAGTGCTGCAGGACGGCTTCGGCTTCTTGCGCGCGCCGGAAGCGAACTACCTGCCCGGGCCCGACGACATTTATGTTTCGCCTAGCCAGATCCGGCGCTTTTCCTTGCGCACCGGCGACACGGTGGAAGGCCAGATTCGCGCGCCCAAGGATGGTGAGCGCTACTTCGCGCTGTTGAAAGTTGGCGCGATCAATTTCGAGGACCCCGAAAAAACCCGTCACAAGGTTCATTTCGACAACCTGACGCCGCTTTATCCGGACGAGCGCATCAACCTAGAAATCGAAGACCCCAAGATCAAGGATCTCTCGGCCCGAGTGATCGACCTGGTCGCGCCGCTCGGCAAGGGCCAGCGCGCGTTGATCGTGGCCCCTCCCCGCACCGGTAAGACGGTCTTTTTGCAGAACATCGCCAAGTCGATCTCCAAGAACCATCCCGAGTGCTACTTGCTTGTGCTGCTGATCGATGAGCGCCCGGAAGAAGTGACCGACATGCAGCGCACGGTGGATGGCGAAGTGGTCTCTTCGACGTTCGACGAGCCCGCCTCGCGCCACGTAGCGGTAGCGGAAATGGTGATCGAAAAGGCGAAACGCTTGGTTGAGCACGGCCGCGATGTTGTGATCCTGCTCGATTCTATTACCCGCCTCGGCCGCGCCTACAACACGGTGGTGCCAAGTTCAGGCAAGGTGCTGACCGGCGGCGTCGATGCCAATGCGCTCCAGCGCCCCAAGCGCTTTTTTGGCGCGGCGCGCAACATCGAAGAGGGCGGCTCGCTGACCATTGTGGCGACGGCGTTGATCGACACCGGCTCCCGCATGGACGAGGTGATCTTTGAAGAGTTCAAGGGTACCGGTAACTCGGAGATTGTGCTCGACCGCAAGGCCTCGGACAAGCGCGTCTATCCCGCCATGGACATCTTGAAGTCGGGCACGCGGAAGGAAGAGCTGATCGTGCCCAAGGACGAGCTGCAGAAGGTCTTTGTGCTGCGGCGCATTTTAAACCCCATGGGCACGGTGGATGCCATCGAGTTCCTGATCGACAAGCTCAAGCAGACCAAATCGAATGCCGAGTTTTTCGACAATATGAATACGTAAAAGTTGGCAATTGCCAGATCATAAGGGCGGCCCCATTGGGCCGCCCTTTGTTTTTTGGAAAAGCACGTCAGGTCTGTGGCGTGCGCCGCGCGAAGGCGCCAATGGTCCGGCGCAAGGAGTCGCGTAACGTATAGACGCTTCCGCCGCCCAAAAGGCCATAGCCGATGGCCGCGGCAAGGAACGCGAACTCGCGCTTGATGCCGTTCAGATTGGCGATCAGGCTTTTGTCAAAACCGATCTTCTGCACCATGAACCACAGCAAGATGGCGGCGAAGGCGGCGCCCGCAAAGCGCGGAAACTCACCTGACAAAACCCACAGTCCGGTCACGAACAAAATGATGCCCGGCGTTCCAAAGGTGGGGATGTCCGCATAACCCGCGAAGAGGCCGCCGACGATCAAGGGTGCGGCGAGCGAGAATCGCAACAAAAGCCCGAGCCCGTTCCATTCAGCGGCGGTTCTGCCCGTCATCCCCGGAAACAGTTTTGCATCGAGGGCATAGCGCCCCGCGCCGAGGTTGAAGAGCAGGAACATGAGCCCCGATAGTCCGATGTCGCGGATCTGCACAAGGATCGCCGGCGTGGTGAACGCTTGCGCTTCGATAGTGGCGCCCGGCGCATTGACCACCGGCAAGGCGACCACAAAGCTCCAAAGCAGGAACGCATAGATAAGTGCGATAGGCCGTACCAGCAGTCCCGCCAGCAGAAGCAATCCCGTCACCAACTCAAAGGTCGAAAGTATCGTCAAGAACGCCCACGGCGTCAGAACGGCATTTGTTGCCTCGAACAGGTAACTGACAAAGAACGTATTGATGTAACCGTGCGCCCCCAAATAGGAATTGAGGATGCCTTCCTGAAGGGCTGGATCGAGCAACTGATAAAGTTTGTTCCAGCCCCCCGATACGAACAAAAGCGCCATGCCAACACGGATAAGGGTTGCGAGCGTGGCTCGCGTTTCAAAGTCTCGTAAAGTCATTGATTCATCTCCATTGCATGGCCGGACCCTTTCTCAAGGGACGGCCGCTGCGGTTTCGGGCATTGCCCGCTCAATTCTGCGAAGATGGATCAGACTTTGGGCGGAGGCGTTGGAATCTGGCGAAGCGCATCCCGGTATGACCCATAACCGCGGGCCGGTATTGCGTGCCTTGTCACTGGCAGAGCAAAAAGTGCCGCCTCCCCGGCAAGGACTTTAGCGGCCGCGGGTGGGCAAATACTGGCAATGCAGCAATCGCAAATCTCCGCGCCGGACACAGGCGGTAGCATTGAAGGCTGGTTCAATACGGCGGGCTCATGGGGCGCTTCTCCGCTGGGCACCGCACCCGCCGCCGGCCCGGCAATTGCCGCGGCGATGAGCCCGGTCATCAGCCAAAGGGCCATAGGCCCCCAAATCCGTGTCGCAAGGCGCGCCATGGGGCGGAGTGTGGCGGCGCGAAGGGGGTTTTTCAAGAACCTTGGGGTCGGGTCGGGCCAGCCTGGCATCAAGCACTCGTGATGACGGGTTTGCACTGGCGGAGGCACAGGCTTGCGCCCTGGAGGGTGCATGGCGGGCCGTGTCGACAAATCGTTCTGGATTGCCGCACCGCGGGACGAGGTGTTCGAGCTTTATTGCGACGGCACCCGCGCGGTGGCGTGGCTCGGCATGGCACTTGTGCTCGAACCTTTCGAAGGCGGTGCGTACCGCCTCGACATGGGCACCGCCGGCACGGTGACGGGCGAAGTTCTAGAATTCGAACGCCCGCGTTTTGTCCATCACACGGTCTCTGATGGAGCAGGCGCCCGCGGCAGCCACATTCGCATGGCCTTCGAGGAAGAAGGCGGCGGCACGCGGCTGACGCTCAGCCATTCCGGGTTTGATGACGATGCGGGAGCAAGCCTTGCCGCACGGACCTGGGATCATCACCTGGCGCGGCTCGCCGTTACCGCCACCGGCGGTGCGCCGGGGGAAGACCCCTTGGCGCAAGGACTTTTTTCGTCAGGAAACGGACAATCCGCTTAAGGAATAAGTACCGATGAGCCCGTGGTCTTACGCGCTTCGAGCTCTTTGTGCGCCTGAACTACGTCATCGAGCGCGTAAGTCTGGTTCACTTCGATTTTCACAGCACCCGATGAGACCACATCCATCAAATCGCTTGCAGTATTGAGCAACGCTTCGGGCGTCATGGTGTAGTGAAAGAGCGTCGGCCGCGTCACGTAAAACGAGCCCGGCATGAGCGAAAGCAAATCCACCTTGCCCACAGGGCCCGATGCGTTGCCGTAGGAAACCATGAGCCCGCGCGGAGCAAGGCAGGCGAGCGATGTTTCCCACGTGTCTTTTCCCACCGCGTCGTACACAACCGGAACGCCCGCGCCGTTCGTGATTTCCTTGACGCGCGCCGCCACGTCTTCGGTGCGGTATAGGATGACGTGTTCCGCGCCATGGGCGCGGGCAAGCGCTGCCTTTTCTTCTGAGCCCGCTGTGCCGATGACCGTGGCGCCCAGATGTTTTGCCCACTGACAAGCGATAAGCCCCACGCCCCCGGCGGCGGCGTGGATGAGGATGGTCTCGCCTTTTTTGACGCGGTAGGTCTGGCGCAAGAGATATTGCGCGGTCATGCCCTTGAGCATCATGGCCGCGGCGGTTTGATCGCCAATCGCATCAGGCAGTTTGACCACCCGCGACGAATGAACGTTATGTGCCTCCGCATAAGCCCCTTGCGGGCCCGTGCCGTAAGCCACCCGGTCGCCGGGCTTGAGGGTGGTAACCCCTTCGCCTAGTTCCTCCACCACGCCCGCGGCCTCTAGCCCCAGCCCGCACGGGAGCTGCACCGGGTAAAGGCCCGAGCGCTGATACGTGTCGATGAAATTGAGCCCGATGGCCCTGTGCCGCACACGCACTTCGCCGGGCGCGGGGGGCGGCAGATCGATCTGTTCAAGCTTCATCACCTCCGGTCCGCCGGTCTCGGCGATGCGGACGGCTTTGACGGCGGTCATGAGGTCAGTTCCCTTGCCGCATGAGTTCAAGCTCAAACCCGCCACAACCTTCTGCGGGGCGCGCAACCCCTTCGACGCAAATGAACAGCGTCTCTCCTGCGCGGCGGTAAACCAGATGCCTGGGCGCGCCTTCGGGGGGATCAACGGCGCGGAAGACGGCGAACCCTTCCGCATGTTCCGCAAGCTCGAAGATGAGTGGCGCATCCGCCTCCCAGGTCTCATAATTGGGATTGAAGTGCTTGAAGCGGTAGATGGGCCCTTCAGCCGTTTCCTCGATGATGATGAACTCGAGTACCGTTCGTTCCGCCATGGCCCAGCGGAAGGCGCCGGCCATGGTGCCGCCCGCGGGCGGCATCCACCATTCGGAGATGGTGCCGTCTTGGGAATCCCACCGCCCTTCCATCCAAGTAAGATCTTCCAGGCTAGCGGCGTGCGCGGCCGTAGCGATCAGGCCCGCGAAAACCGCCACAACATATTTCATGCCGGTCCTCACAGGTTTTCCTTGAAGAACGCAAGGGTGCGGCCATTGGCGAGGTTCGCCGCCGCCGCGTCATAGTGCGCGCCGCCCACCCGGGCGAAGGCGTGATCGTTGCCCTCGTAATCGTAAAGCGTCACGAGATCATTGCCGTCGAGGGCGCCGTGCATTTGCGCTTGGGCTTCGGGTGGCACGAACTCGTCCTTGGTGGCGATGTGAAGCATGAGCGGCTTTGCGATCTTTGCCGCTTCGTCCAGGCGCTCGGGGATGCGCACGCCGTAGTAGCCCACCGAAGCGTCGCTGTCGGTGCGCGTGGCGACGAGGTAAGCAAGAAACCCGCCCAGGCAATAGCCCACGGCCCCCACCTTGCCGGTGCAGGCCTCGTGCCTCCGCAAATGCGAGATGGCGGCTTGGATGTCCTCCATGCCTTTATCGGGGTCGAACTTGCCGAAGAGCTCGAAGGCCTTTTTCCATTCCTCTTCGGTTTGATCCGTGATCTGAATGCCCGGCTCGATGCGCCAGAAAAGATCGGGCACCAGCGCGACGAACCCTTCTGCGGCGAGCCAGTTGGCCACCTCGCGCATCACCTGATTGACGCCGAAAATTTCCTGCGCCACCACGATGCCGGGCCCCGCGCCGTTTGCCGGTGTGGCCAGATACCCCGAGAAGGCGCCATCGGGGCCTTGGATGGTGATGTCTTGTCCGCTTGTTCTGCTCATGGGCGCGCTCCTTGAATTACCGGAAAGAATTGCCCCTGAGTTTAGGCCGTGGACGCCGGTGCCGCCAGCAGATGGCCGAGGCTTTTGGCGCTGGTGACCGGGGCTGAGCAGGTCTGCCCCACGCACACATACGCTGTGGGCTTGTGCCCCTCTTGTTTTTTGCCTTGCGCTGGATGGCCCTCCGGCAGTTTCTGCCCCGGCTCCACCACCTGTAGGACGCGCGTGACCATGGGCGCGCGGTAGACCTCGCCCACGAGGGCCTGGGTGCCCGCCTGATCGCGGCGGCCGATGATCGCCACCTGAATGGGGTGGAAATAAAACTCGGTGCTGGCGAGATAGGAACCGAAACCCATGGGCTGTTCCAGGGCCTCGGCGCCGAACGCGCGCAGAAGCTTGTCGGCGCGGGCTTGATATTGGCTCTCACCCGTGAGCAGCCAAAAGCGGATCAGATGAGCTAGCATGGTGCCGTTCGTGGACGGGGTGGATTCGTCCATGGCCCCGCGTACGCGCACGGCGAGCGCTTCGCCGTCTTCCGGCGTGAAGTAATAGCTGCCGCGCTCTTCGTCCCAGAATTGATCCGCGAGCGTCCGTTCCCACGCGCGCGCCTGATCAAAACAATCCTGCCGCCCGGTCGCTTCGTAAAGCGCGAGCGCCGCGCCGATCATGTTGGCGTAGTCGGTGGCGACACCGCCGTGCCGGGACGTCTGGCCCACCGCCGTGTGATAAAGCCGGTCGCCGTCGCTCATGGTTTCGCTCACGAAACGGTAGGCGGTCTCCGCCGCGCCAAGCCAGTCTTGCCGTTCGAAGGTCATGCCCGCCTCGGCAAGCGCCGCAATCATCAGCCCGTTCCAGTCAGCGAGCACTTTTTCATCCCGTGCCGGACGCGGGCGCTTCTCGCGCGCCTCGAAGAGCTTGGCGCGGCTTGCGGCAAGGGAGGCCGCGTTTTGCGGAGTCATCTCGGGCCGGGGGCCGAGCTGATTGAGAATCGTCGCCCCTTCCCAGTTGCCGCCGGGCCCCACCGCATAGGTGGACTTAAAGAGCTTGGCGTCTTCGCCGGTGCCCAGAAGCGCATCGACCTCCGCTTCGTCCCAGACGTAGTATTTGCCCTCTTCGCCTTCGCTGTCGGCGTCGAGGGATGCGGCAAAGCCCCCGTCCGGCAGCGTCATTTCGCGCAAGACCCAATTCACGGTCTCTTCGATGCGCTCAGTGTAGAGCGCATCGCCCGTTCCTTTCCAGACATCGGTCAGGGTGCTGACGATAAGTGCATTGTCGTAGAGCATTTTTTCGAAATGCGGCACCATCCAGTTGGTGTCGACCGTGTAACGCGCAAAACCGCCGCCAAGATGGTCGAAAATACCGCCGTGGCACATTTGCGTCAGCGTATGCATCACAAACTGCTGGCGGATGGTGTCGTTTATGCGGAGCCCGTTGCGCCAGAGAAAGTCGAGCATGGTGGTATAAGGAAACTTCTGCCCCCGGCCGAAACCGCCCGACACCCGGTCGGCCACCGGGCCCACCTTGAGCATAATCTCTTCAACCACGTCGGGCGTCATGTCACCCGAGCCATCGTGAGCGGCGGCGGCGGTCAGCCCGGCAGTGACCGCCTCGGCATGGGTGGCGATCTCTTCGGGCTGGTCCTTGAAGACGGTGGCGACGCGGGTGAGCAGCTCCTCGAACGAGGGCATGCCCTGTTGCGATGCTTTGGGGAAATAAGTGCCCCCGAAAAACGGTACTCCGTCCGGGGACATGAACAAAGTAATCGGCCAGCCTTGCTGCTTGCGCATGACGCGCAGCGCATCCATGCACAGCGCGTCCACATCGGGCCGTTCCTCGCGGTCGACCTTGATGCAGACGAACTCCGCGTTCATGAGCTTGGCGGTCTCTTCGTCCTCGAAGCTTTCATGGGCCATGACGTGGCACCAGTGGCACGCGGCATAACCCACCGAGACGAGGATCGGTTTGTTTTCCGCTTTGGCGGCGGCCAATGCCTCCGCCCCCCACGGCCACCAGTCCACGGGATTGTCCTTGTGCTGACGGAGGTAGAGGCTGGTTTCCTGGGCGAGACGGTTTTCGGGCATGGAGAAAGAACTGGTTCGTGTCAAAGGCCGGGCAAGTGTCACGAACGGCTCTTGTGTGTCAACGGGTGTGTTAGTGAGCTTGTCAATGGGCGGGTGAAACAAAGGCTGGCGAAGCGCGGGCGCGCGCACTAGTTTTGAGCTGGAGCCGAGAGGATGAAACCCCATGAAAATCAAGATCGAAATTGACTGCACCCCGGGGGAAGCGCGGAGCTTTTTCGGGCTGCCGGACCTTGAGCCGATCCACGACGCGGTGACCGCCCAAATGAAGGACCGCATGGAAGCGGCGGCCAAAGCCATGGACCCCGAGAGCTTCATGCGCGCCTGGATGCCGGGCGGGGCGGGGCTTGAGAAGATGCAAGAGATGTTCTTTTCCGCCATGAGAGAGGTGGGGGGCACGCAAGCAGGCAGCAAGGACTGAGCCTCTTTCATGGCCGGGGGCACCATATTCGCGCTTTCGACAGCGCAAGGCCGCGCCGGGGTGGCCATGGTGCGCGTTTCCGGGCCTCGGGCGGGCGTAGCGCTTGAAAGTCTGACCGGGGCGCTACCTAAACCTCGATTCGCCCATTTCTGCGATATTTACGATCCCGAAACGAATGAGATTCTGGACCAGGGAGTCATACTTTGGGCCCCTGCCCCCAACAGTTTTACCGGCGAGGACGTGGCGGAGTTTCACGTTCACGGCAGTCGCGCCACGGTGGATGCGGTGCTCCAAGCCCTTGGCAGGCTTGAGGATTTGCGTCCCGCCGAGCCCGGCGAGTTTGCCCGCCGCGCCTTTGAAAACGGCCGCATGGACCTTGCCCAGGTGGAGGGCCTCGCGGATCTCATCGAGGCGGAAACCGCGGCCCAGCGCAAACAGGCTCTACGGCAGATGGAAGGGGGGCTTTCGGCGGTTGTTGAGGGCTGGCGGGCGAAACTCATTGAACTCGCCGTGCTCGTGGCCGCCGACATCGATTTTCCCGATGAAGAGGACGTGCCCGGCGGGCTGATCGCCAAAGCGCGGCCCGGTATTGCCGCGCTTAAGGCCGACCTTGAAGCCCAGCTCGCGGCGGGGGAGACCGCAAGGCGCCTGCGCCGCGGGCTCGAAGTGGCCATCCTGGGCGCGCCTAATGCGGGAAAATCAAGCCTTCTCAATACCTTAGCCGGGCGCGAGGCGGCCATCGTCTCAGCCCAAGCGGGCACCACCCGGGACATCGTGGAGGTTCATATGGACCTTGGCGGCTATCCCGTGACCCTCGCCGATACTGCGGGTTTGCGTGAAGCGGCGGACGAGATCGAGACCGAAGGTGTTGCCCGCGCCCTCGCCCGCGCCGAGGAAGCGGATTTGCGCCTGGTGCTTTTCGATGCCTGCCTGCCCCCGGATCCCGCCGCCAAGGCCCAGGTGCGCGAGGGCGATATGGTCTTGATTTCCAAGGCGGATTTGAATGACGACACGCCCAAGCAGTTCCTCCATGTGAGCGTCAAGACCGGCGAGGGGCTCAAGGCACTGGAAGCGCGGCTTTTGGAAGAAGTGACGGCGCGGGCAGGGCTGCCGGAAACCGCCACCATCACCCGCGCGCGCCACAGAAGGGCGCTCGAAGACGCCATTACGGCGCTCGCGCGCGCGGAAACCCAAGAAGAAGCCGAGCTTTGCGGGGAGGACTTGCGCCTCGCCGCCCGGGCGCTGGAGCGGCTTCTCGGCAAGGTGGACGTGGAAGACTTGCTTGATGTGATTTTTGCGGAGTTCTGCATCGGCAAATGAACGGCACTGTTTCACGTGAAACATTCCCTGCAAAAGGCCTTGGATTAGTTGGGGTTTGGCGCTACATACCCCGCGCGAGAGGAGAGTTGTTTTGAGCGCGGATTTCGATGTCATCGTTATCGGAGGAGGGCACGCAGGTTGCGAGGCCGCCAGCGCTGCCGCGCGCCTGGGCGCGCGTACTGCGCTTATCACCCACAAGCTTGAAACCATTGGGGAAATGTCCTGCAACCCGGCCATTGGCGGGCTCGGGAAAGGCCATTTGGTGCGGGAGATCGACGCCCTTGACGGGGTCATGGGGCGGGTAGCGGACGCGAGCGGTATCCAGTTCCGCATGCTCAATCGCCGTAAGGGCCCCGCCGTGCGCGGGCCCCGCTGCCAGTCGGACCGCAAGCTCTACCGCGAGGCCATGCAGGCCGAAATGCGCAGGGTTTCCGAGCTTTCGCTGATTGTGGCGGCGGTTGAGGATCTTATCTTCGAACAAGGTCGCGCCGTCGGGGTGAAAACGGGCGAGGGTGCGGAATACCGCGCCGGTGCCATAGTGCTCACCACCGGCACCTTCTTGAAGGGGCTTATTCACATTGGTGAGCAGCGGATTCCCGCAGGCAGAGTGGGCGAAGCGCCTGCGATGGGGCTTTCGGACCGGCTCTACGGGCTCGGCCTCAAGATGGGCCGCCTCAAGACCGGGACCCCCGCGCGGCTTGACGGCCGTACCATCGATTGGGAGGGCCTCGATGAGCAGCCCGGCGATGAGCCGCCGGTGCCTTTCTCGTTCATGACCGACCGCATCATCGTGCCCCAGATCCCCTGCCATATCACCCGCACGACCACTGAGACCCACCGGATTATCGCAGAAAACCTGGATAAAGCGCCGGTTTACGCGGGCCAAATCGAAGGGGTGGGGCCGCGCTATTGCCCCGCCATCGAGGACAAGGTGGTGCGCTTTACGGACCGCGCGAGCCATCAGATCTTTCTTGAGCCCGAGGGCCTTGACGATACCACGGTCTATCCCAACGGGATTTCCTCGTCCTTGCCGGAAGAGGTCCAAAAAGCCTTTATTTCTACCATTCCCGGCCTTGAGCGGGCGAAAATTGTCCGGCCCGGCTATGCCATCGAGTATGACTATGTGGACCCGCGCGAGCTGCGTCCCACCCTGGAAGTCAAGGTGGCGCCTGGGCTTTTTCTTGCCGGCCAGATCAACGGCACTACCGGCTATGAGGAAGCGGCGGCCCAGGGCCTCATGGCCGGGCTCAACGCGGCGCTGAAAGCTGCCGGTAGTACCCCGTTCATCCTCGACCGGGCCGATGCCTATATCGGGGTCATGATCGACGATCTTGTGACGCGCGGGGTCGCCGAGCCCTATCGCATGTTCACCTCCCGCGCCGAATACCGCCTTTCCTTGCGGGCCGACAATGCGGACCAGCGCTTGACGCCTTTGGGGCTCAATCTGGGTTGTATTTCCGGGGCGCGGGGCGCTTTATTTGTTTCTAAATCGAAACGGCTCAAGGAAGCCCGGCGGATCATGGAGACCCAAGCCCTGACCCCTGGTGCGGCCCGCGATCATGGGTTCAAGGTGAATCAGGACGGCCGCCGCCGCTCGGCGCTGGATTTGCTCGCTTATGACGATATTGGCTTTGCGGACCTCGCCGCCATCTGGCCCGCGCTCGGGCGCTTTGCTCCTGACGTCGTGGAACAGATCGAGATCGACGCCCAGTATGCCGGTTATCTCGACCGGCAGGAGGCGGACATCCTCGCCTTCCGCAAAGACGAAGCGCTCACCCTGCCCGATGACCTTGATTTCGGCACGATCCCTGGGCTTTCCAACGAAGTGCGCGCTAAGCTTACGGCCGCGCGCCCCGCCACCCTGGGCCAGGCCGCGCGCCTTGACGGCATGACCCCGGCGGCGCTCACCATCCTTCTCAAAGTGGTGCGAAAGGCCGATGTCCGCCGTTCCGCCTGAGGCCGAGGCGGCGCTTGAGGAGATTGCCGGTGTTTCACGTGAAACACTGACGGCACTCGCGGACTACCTCGCTCTACTCACCAAATGGCAAGCGCGCATCAATCTGGTTAGCAGCGCCTCCCTGAAAGACGCCTGGAGCCGCCATGTGGTCGATTCCGCGCAGCTCTGGCCCTTGCTGCCCCAAAGACCTCACGAGAGTGCGCGCGTCATCACCGACCTCGGGGCTGGTGCCGGGTTCCCGGGCCTGGTGCTGGCGGTTTTGGCGAGGGAAACTGGGGCTTTCAAGGTCCATTTGATCGAAAGCGATGGGCGCAAATGCGCCTTTCTGCGCGAGGCGATCCGCGCCACCGGGGCGCCCGCGGAAGTTCACAATAGCCGCATCGAGGCGCTCGCGCCCTGGCCCTCGGACGTGGTAACCGCCCGGGGGCTCGCGCCGCTCAAAAAACTGCTACCCTTGGCCATACCGTTTCTCAAACCGGAGGGAATCGCCTTATTCTTGAAGGGAAAAAGCGCAGGTACCGAATTGACGGCAGCGTGCGCCTGGGGAACATTCGAAGCGGACGTGATCCCCAGCCGCACCGGAGAAAGCGGAAAAATCCTTAGGCTTTCCCGTCTCACCCCTGCGGAAAGCCCGCGATAACGCCCTGCGTACCACCTTTAGCTCAGGACTGGCCCCACGTATGACCGTTCACCAAGCTCCCATACCGCAGCTCCAAAACCCCCGGATTCTGGCGGTCGCCAACCAGAAAGGCGGGGTGGGCAAGACCACCACCGCCATTAATCTCGGCACCGGCCTTGCCGCGGTGGGGGCCAAGGTGCTGATCATCGATCTCGACCCCCAAGGCAACGCCTCCACGGGCCTTGGTATTCCGCGCGCGGCGCGGCAGGTCGCCACTTATGACGTGATGATCGACGAAGCGCCGCTGGCAAGTGCCATCCTTGAGACCACCATCCCCAATCTTCATATTGTGCCCTCGACGGTGGACCTGGCGGGCGCTGAGCTTGAGCTGATCAATGTGCCGCGGCGCTCATTCCGCCTGCGCGATGCGCTCACCGGATATTTTCAAGCCATGGCCCCGGGCGCGGTGGCCTTTGATTATGTGCTGATCGATTGCCCGCCCTCGCTCAATCTGATCACCGTGAACGCCATGACCGCGGCGAACGCGGTGCTGGTGCCGCTGCAGTGCGAGTTTTTCGCCCTCGAAGGGCTGTCGCAGCTTTTGCGCACCATCGATCTCGTCAAAACCTCGCTCAACCCGGATCTCGAAATCCAGGGCGTGGTGCTCACCATGTTCGACCGGCGGAATAATTTGTCGGATCAGGTGGCGAAAGACGTGCGCGAGTTCATGGGCGAGAAAGTCTACAAGACCGTGATCCCGCGCAACGTGCGCGTCAGCGAAGCGCCAAGCCACGGCAAGCCGGCGCTTGTCTATGACCACCGCTGCGCGGGCAGCAAGGCGTATATGCGGCTTGCGAGCGAACTCATTCAGCGCGAGCGCGAACTGCGCGCTGCTTAAGAGGACATGAAAATGGCCGACAAAAGAGGACTGGGCCGCGGGCTTTCGGCGCTTATGGGCGAGGAAGACGCAGCAGCGCAGGTGGAGGGTGAGGCGCGCGAGGGGGCAATTCATCCGCCTACGGACCAAGTAGAAGTGCCAGTTGAGTTTTTGGAGCCCAATCCCTTTCAGCCGCGGCGCACATTTTCCGAAGAAGATTTGAAAGACCTTACGGCGAGCGTGAAAGAGCGCGGCATCATTCAGCCCATCATCGTGCGCGCCAAACCAGGCGGCGAGGGGCGTTATCAGATCATTGCCGGCGAACGCCGCTGGCGCGCGGCGCAAGCGGTGCAACTGCACGAGGTGCCGGTGCGCGTGCGTGATTTCGACGACGCGCAAGCGCTTGAAATCGCAATTGTCGAAAATGTTCAGCGCACGGATTTAAATTCAATTGAAGAAGCGCGCGGCTATAAGCGCCTGATGGATGAGTTCAGTTACACCCAGGATGCGCTTGCCAAGTTTATCGGCAAATCGCGGAGCCACATTGCCAACACCCTCCGCCTGCTGACGTTACCGGAAGGCGTGCAGGTGATGCTCGCCGATGGCCGCCTTTCCGCCGGTCACGGCCGCGCGCTGGTGGGCCGTGAAGACGCGGTGCCGCT
>JANQLJ010000091.1 GCA_028280665.1 Alphaproteobacteria bacterium | reverse complement strand
GCCGACCGTTGTTTGGGGCGCGTGCGATGTCATGGCTTCGATGGTGCCTTGGGCAATCTCTCCATCGTGGAGCCAGCGGCTGCCCGCGTCTTCCCGCACGAACCCGAGCAGGATCAGATGAAGCGCACAGCCGGGAATCTGGCCAAAACGGTTCTTGATCTCCTCAAGTAACTCCGGCCGCGCCGGGTCCGAAACAGCGCTGCCGAGCACCAGATAAACATCAAACGCATTACTCAACTGGCCCATCGCTTCCGCAATGCGAAGCGGCACGTCCTGCCAGGAGCGGTGACACCAGACAAGCGCAAGCCCGGCTGGCGTTTGCAGCGCGCGCTCCAGCGCCGCCAGAAACGCGGGCTCATCGGACCAATCCACATCGAAGGCGCGCAAGCGCGGGTCTTCGCCGCAGAACCGCGAGGCCCAGCGGCTCAAGACCGAAACCTGATAGCCCGTTCCGGCTAGCCAGTGCGTCGCCTCCGCCAACATGCCCGTTCCGCCCACCGCAATTGCGTGTTTCATCGCTCCTCAGAAAATCGCGTAACCGCCGTCAATGACGAACGTATCGCCGGTATGAAACCGAGAGGCGTCGGAGGCGAGATAGACCGCCATGCCGCCGAAATCGCCGGGCTCGCCCCAGCGGCGCATGGGAACCCGCGGGATCACCTTTTCCGCAAAAGCGGGGGCGGATTGCGCCATGGCGGTCATGTCGGTGGCAATCCAGCCGGGCAGGATCGAATTGGCGCGCACGCCGTGCCGCGCGAACTCCACCGCCACGCCCCGGACCATGGAGATGACCCCGCCCTTGGTCGCCGCATAATGCTCGTTGCGCGCGGCGCCTTCGATGGCCGCAAGGGAGGCGACGCCCACCAGCGAGCCGCCCGCATCATCGCCCGCCTTGGCGCGCTCGACCATGTGCCGCGCCGCCTCGCGCAAGGTGAAAAAGACCCCGTCCAGATTGACCGAAAGAACTTTGCGGTATTGCTCGGCGCTGATGTCGAGAAAGGACGCCGCGCCGCTGCCGATCCCGGCATTGGCAAAGCAACTGTCGATACGGCCGAAGTCTTGAGCGGTCTGCGTAATGCCGCTTGAAACCTCGTTCTCATCGGCGACGTTGACTTTGTAGGCTTTGATCTTCCCTCCGTAGGCGGAAAGTTTTCCCAAAGCGCTTTCGTTTTTTCCCTCGTTGGTGCCCCAGATGGCGATGTCCGCCCCGGCGGCCGCGCAGGCTTCCGCCATGCCGAGGCCGATGCCGCCATTGCCGCCGGTTATAAGGACGGTCTTGCCGGAAAGATCGAAGGGCGCATAAGCCATGGCGCGTCTCCTGGGTGGTTGTTTCGCGTTTGGCCAAGTGTGCCCCGGCCCAAGACCCCCATCAAGGGCGGGGCTTACTTGCGGCGGCGCGCGCTCATGCGGATCACGTCCGCCAGCGGCTCCCATACGTTCAGGTCTTTGATGGCACCGGGAGAAAAGAACCGCGCGTCGTCTTCGCCTTCCCCTGGGGAAGGTTCTCCCGAGACCCAATCGGTTTCGAAATCCACCAGGGTAAAGTGATAAAGCACCTTGCCTGCATCATCGCGCTCGATGGCATCGAAGACGCCGAGAAAGCGAAGCTCGCCGATCTCGCAGCCGGTTTCCTCGCGTACTTCGCGGCGCGCGGTTTCTTCCACGCTTTCGCCAAGTTCCTGCCCGCCGCCGGGCAAGCTCCACTCGCCCTTGGCGGGGGGCTTTCCGCGCTTGACCAACAGGATTTCGTCATCGCGCCAGACAAGGGCGCCCACGCCCACGATGGGGCGCGCGGGGTAGGTGCGGTCCGAACTCATGGGATGCGAGCTTAAGAGAGGATCCGGCCCCGGAAAAGTGCGGAAGTTATGCGGCGGCGGAAACGACGCGGCTGGCGGGCAGGGTGAACGAGACGATAGTGCCTTCGCCATGGACACTTTGAATGTCCATCTTGCCCCCATGCAGCTCGACAATGCCCGAGCAGATAGGCAGGCCGAGACCAGTGCCGTCGAAGCGGCGCGAAAGGCCCGTGTCGATCTGCGCAAACGGTTGCAGCGCCTTGGGAATGTCCTCGGGCCTCATGCCAATGCCGGTATCCTTCACATAGACCTCGATCTGGTCACGTCCCTGGCGAATGCCGATCAGCACCGAACCGCCCTGGGTGGTGAACTTGATCGCATTGGAAATAAGGTTGAGCAGCACCTGCTTGATCCGAATGGCGTCGCACTTGATTTCAAGGGGCTCCTCGGGAAGCTCGCGTTCAAGCTCGACGCCGTGCTGGCGCGCGGTTTCGCGCAGCATGGCCACCGCGGACTTTGCGAGATCCACAAGGTCCGCGTTGGATTCCGTAAGCTCCTGCTTCCCGGCTTCGAGCTTGGAAAGATCCAGAATGTCGTTGATCAGTCCAAGCAGGTGGTGTCCGGAATTGTTGATGTCCGCGGCAAAGGTATGCACATCGCTATCTTCGTCCGTTTGCGGCCGCGCCGAAAGGATCTCTGAAAATCCGATGATGGCATTGAGCGGCGTGCGCAGCTCATGGCTCATTTTGGCGAGGAACTCGGCCTTGATGCGGTTGGCTTCTTCAAGTTCGGAATTCTTTTGCTCCACCGCCCATTGGGATTCGCGGATCACCGTAATGTCGCTGAGCGAGGCGAATGTGCGCAGCACGCGGCCGTCCTCGGTCCGCACACGCGCCGCCGACATGAGGCACCGCTTCGCCTCGCCGTCGGGTAAAATCAAATCCACCTCGCCCGCGAACTGATCATCAAGAAGGATCAGGTTAAGGTCTTGAGGCTCGCCTTCGGGTGCGACGCGGAACTGCGGGCCGCCAAGCCCTTTCAGTTCCCGTACCGACGAAACACTGCAGTATTTGAGGCATGCCTTATTGGCGTAGACAAGAATGCGGTCGCTGTCATAGGCGAAAACCGCCTCGCCCGTGTGCTCCACCATGGCGGCGAAGCTGGTCAGCTCTTCACGGAAGGTCTGGCTGACCCGCTGCAGCAATTGCTTGATGATGTGCGAGATATCGCCCAAGACGCCTTGATCGCGCCGCGGCGGGGCGAACTCCGCCGCATTGGTGGGGTCGCGCCCGGCGGCGACCAAACTGGCGCGGAGGGCAAGCAGGGGCTCGATGATCATTCGCGTGACGACGAGCGTTGCCGCAAGCGAAGCAAGGACCGAAATGAGCAGAAATGCTCCAAGTGCCTGCCACATATGGGCCGAGGTTTCCGAAGGGATCCATGAGGTATCGGCGCGCACGGCGATGATGAGCGGCACGTCGAGCAGCTCCGGCTCGATCAGGAATTCCATTCGGTCGCCGGGAATGTCGGTGCGTGGCTCGGAAAGCTCAGCGGGTTCAAAATAAAGCGGCTCGCCAAACCGGCTAAGCAAACTGCCTTCCGCATCGAATACGGCACCGCCCAATACATTGTTAGAGTGGGCCCTGTGGGTCACCGCCTCCGCCATGGCCTCCACATCGACTGTGTTGGCGTCGATGGCATAGGCGTGAACCGCGGTGCGGACGGCTGCTTGGGCCTGGCCTGCAACGTTCTCCAGAAGACGGTTGTACTCTTTCACATAAGCAGGCCAGAGCAGGAGCAGTTGCACAGCCAGCACCGCCAGGAACAATATCCCGGCAAGCTGGCGCACCAGTTGCGAGCGCATCAGCAACAACGGCACCAATGGCAATTTCAAAATCTCGAAACGTGGCATGTCCCCAACACCCGCCCGTCCGGGTTTCTCTTTAAGCGCGAAACCCTAAACGGGGAGGGTTAAAAAAGACTGCAGGGCCGCTCGCGTTTACCGCTTGATTACCATTAGGATCGCGGGGCCATGTGCGGACGCTATTCCCTGACAACGCCGCCTGAAGCGCTGCAAGACCTCTTCGGTGTTTCGGGCGCGATTCCCAACTTTCCCGCCAGCTACAACGTGGCGCCGACCCATGATGTTCCGGTGGTGCGGATGGGGGCGCGGGGGCGCGAACTCACCTTGCTCAGGTGGGGGCTGATCCCCGCTTGGGCTAAGCCTGGCGCGAAACCCCTCATTAACGCTCGCGGTGAGAGCGTGGCGGAAAAGCCCTCATTCCGCACGGCTTTTGCGCGCCGCCGCTGCCTTCTGCCGGCGGACGGGTTCTATGAATGGCGCCGCCCCGAACACGGCCCGAAACAGCCCTATAACGTGCATCTCAAGGCGGGCGGCCCGTTCGCCATGGCGGCGATTTGGGAGGCGTGGTCCGCGCCGGACGGCGGCGCGCTCGAGACCTGCGCCATTGTCACCACGGCGGCGAACGAAACCCTTGCGCGGGTCCATCACCGCATGCCGGTGATCCTCGCCCCCGGCGATTGGCAGGCGTGGCTTGAGACGCCGGAGGAGGGCGCCCGCGGGCTGCTGGAATTGCTGCGCCCGGCGCCCAATGACCTCATGGAGGCCTATGGGATTTCCACCCGCGTCAACCGCGTCGCCAATAACGGGCCCGAGCTGATCAAGCCCCTGGTGGAGGCCCCGGACCCCGCACCGCATCCCGCGGAGGAAGACGGCGGGCAGGGCAGTTTGTTCTGAGGCCACTGGAAAGGCCGCCGCCGAGCCGATAGCATGGCCCTCGGGGAACCCCCTCGATCTAATGAGTTCCAATCACCACGATAGGGAGACACCTCGATGAGGAATGCAATTCTTGTTGCCTGTTTGACGCTGGGCCTTGTGGCCTGCGGCGGCGAAGGTCAGCAGGCGGCGGATGAAACGGACGGCGCGGGCACGCCGCCGGATGTGGCGGGCGGGATGAACGTTCCCGATCCGGCGGACCAGGCGCCCACCTTTGCCGATCTGCAGGCGGCGTTCGTTGCCGAGTACGCCCAAGACGAAAGCACGGTCATCAGCGACTCGGGCCTCATGTATCGCGTCCTGCGCGAAGGGGACGGCGCAAGCCCCGACGCCAACGATGTGGTCGAGGTGCATTACGAAGGGCGGCTCATCGATGGCTCGGTTTTCGACAGCTCCTACGAGCGCGAGGAGACCATCGAGTTTCCCCTCAACCGCCTGATCCCCGGCTGGATCGAAGGGGTGCAGTACATGCAGGAAGGCGCGAAGTACCAGCTCGTCATTCCACCCGCGCTCGGCTATGGCCAGCGGTCGGACATCGAAGCCATCCCGCCCGGCTCGGTGCTCATCTTCGATCTCGAACTTTTCACGGTAACGCCGGTCGAGTGATTTTTCAGAGCGTTACCACCTTGCCCGGGTTCATGATGTTAAGGGGATCGAGCATGCGCTTGATCCCCTTCATCATTTCCACTTCCACCGCTGGCTTGTGGCGCAGAATTTCGTCCCGCTTCATCTGGCCGAGCCCATGCTCGGCGCTGATGGAACCGCCGTATTTCATGGTGATGTCGTGCACAAGGCGGGAAATCTCGTCCCAGCGGGCAAGGAAGGCGTCCTTGTCCGCATCCATGTCTGCGCTTAAAGGCTGGCTCAAGTTGAAATGCACATTGCCGTCGCCTAGGTGGCCGAAGGGAACCGCGCGGACGCCCGGGCACGCGGCCTCTACCGCTTGCGTTGCCTCGTCGAGGAATTGAGGGATCGCCGAAATGGGCAGGGAGATGTCATGTTTGATGGAGCCGCCTTCTTTCCTCTGCACCTCGGAAAGCCGCTCGCGTAAATCCCGAAGCGCGCGGGTCTGCGCCTCCGACTGCGCCAGGACCGCATCTTCCACCAGCCCGTCCGCGCCCGCTTTTTCCAAGACCGCTTCGGCGGCCGCGGCGAGCGCGTGCGCATCGTTGCCTTCAAACTCGACAAGCACGTACCAGGGATAGGCGGCCTCGAACGGATCGCGCGCGCCCGGCACATGTTTGAGCACGAACTCTAGCCCGATCCGCGCGAAGAACTCGAACGTGGAAACCGGCCCTGCGCTTTGCGCCAAACGAAGCAAGGCAATGGCGTTGGCGACGCTTGCGGTCCCGCAAAGAACCGTCACGGTGTGGCGCGGCCTTGGCGCGAGCTTCAGCGTGGCGGCGGTCACCACCCCCAAAGTCCCTTCGGCGCCGATGAAGAGCTGCTTGAGGTCATAACCCGTATTGTCTTTTCTGAGGCCCGACAGCCCGTGCCACACCTCGCCCGACGGCAGAACTACCTCAAGGCCCAGCACTTGCTCGCGCGTCATGCCATAGCGCAGCACGTTGGTGCCGCCCGCATTGGTCGAGACGATGCCGCCAATGGTGGCGCTGCCTTCCGAGGCGAGCGAGGTGGCGAGAAGCAGGTCCTCTTTGGTGGCGGCGTCTTGCGCGGCGCTCAGCACGCACCCGGCTTCCACGGTGATGGTGGCGTTCTCCGCATCGAGCCCGCGAATGGCGCGCAGGCGTTCGAGGGACAGCAGTATTTCGTTCCCATACGGAGTTTGCCCGCCCACAAGGCCGGTGTTGCCGCCTTGAGGGACGATGGCGGTGCGCGTCTCCGCGCAAATCTTGACGATCTCCGCAACCTCGGCCACCGCCGCCGGGCGCAGCAAAAGCGGCGTCGCGCCCTGGTAGCGCCCGCGCCACTCAGTCAGATAAGGCGCAAGCGCGCCCGCTTCGTCGAGAAAGCCGCCCGGCCCCACGGCGGCGCGCAGACGGTCAAGGGTCTCTTTGCGCGGGCCCGCCATGTCAGCCCTCCGCCGCCGCGCGCAAGAGCCGGTCATTGATCGCCTCGCCAAGACCGTGCGTCGGGATCGGCATGACGGCGATGGCGCTTGCCCCGCCCGCATCAAGCTCGCGCAACATGGCGAAAAGATTGGCCGCCGCCTCGGTAAGATCGCCGCTCGGGCTCAAGTTGCGCGTTGGGCCTTCATGGGCGGGCGCGGAGCTGCCAAAGGCAAGCAGCGCTTCGCCGGGCCCGGCTGAGGCGGCATCCAGGCGAAGCTTCGTGCGCGGCGCATAATGCCGCGTCATCTGTCCCGGTGCGTGGGCCTTGTCGAGAGTCCGCACGGATAAAGGCCCGATAACCGTCTCGATCCGTTCGCGCGGAATGGCGCCGGGGCGGAGCAGAATGACCTCGTCATCGAATATGCCGCATACGGTGCTTTCAAGGCCAAGAGGGCAGGGCCCGCCGTCGAGGATCGTGCCCGCCTTATCGCCCAACTCCTCAAGCACATGCGCTGCGGCGGTGGGGCTCAGGTGCTCGGAAAGGTTTGCGCTCGGCGCGGCGAGGGGGACGCCCGCGGCGGCGATGAGATCCCGCGCGATCTCGTGGGCGGGCATGCGCAAGGCGATGGTGGAAAGGCCCGCGCTTACAAGCTCGCTCGCCGCGCAATCGGGCGCGCGCTCCACAACAAGCGTCAGCGCGCCGGGCCAAAAGGCGCGCGCAAGCTCGCGCGACGTCTCGCTGAAATGCCCCAGCCGTTCGGCCATGCCCGGGCTCGCCACGTGCACGATGAGCGGGTTGAACTTGGGCCGCGCCTTGGCCTCGAAAATGCACGCCACCGCTTGGCCGTCCGTGGCGTCGGCGCCCAGGCCGTACACCGTTTCGGTGGGAAAGGCCACAAGCCCGCCCTCGCGCAATCGCCGCGCGGCGTCGATGATGTTGAGATGGGTTGCGGGCACGAGGGCCATGGCGTCCGTCTGTAACGTCGAAAAGTCCGCGCGCACCTTAGGATGGGCCCGGGCGCGCTGACTAGAGCCTGAAGAGCGCCCGATCACGTCTTGGCGAGACGGTGCCCATCGGCGCCCATAAAGTGAGCGCGTGAGGTAACATGGCCGGTATGAGGCAATCGCGGTTCACACTTGGCGGCGGAGTTTTACGCGCGGCGGGCGCGGCGTTCGCCATGGCTTTGCTGGCATCGTGCGCGGGCGTTCCGGTGACCGAGCCCAGCGAATTGCCGGCGGGGGAGTGGCGGCTCGACCCGCGCCATGCGAGCGTTACTTGGGGCGTGCGCCACTTTGGTCTCTCTTGGACGACAGGCCGCTTCGATGCCATGGACGCAAGCCTTACCTTCGATCCACAAAACCCCGAAGCCGCGCGACTGACCGCCATCGCTGAAACCGGGTCGGTCTCCACCGGCCTTGCGGATTTTGACGGCGTGCTCCGCGGCAGCGCGTGGCTCGCGGCGGAGGAAAGCCCGCAAATCGTCTTTACGTCCACGGGCATCGAGGTGACCGGCGAACGCACCGGCCGGGTGACGGGCGCGCTTACGTTGCGGGGCGTCACGAACGAAGCCGTCATGGAGGTCGAGTTCTATGGCGGGAATTTCAATTTTCTTGAAGGGCGCGACGCGCTCGGCTTTGCCGGTGACATGGTGATTGATCGCCGTGATTTCGGCGTGGGAAACCTGCCCGCCACCATCGCCGGTAACGAGGTCCGCATTCATATTGAAGCTGAGTTTCTAAAAGAGTAGCGCGGGGGGAGGATGATGAGCACCGATACGCCAACCTACAACTTTGTCGCCATTCTTTTGCATTGGCTGATCGCGGTGCTGGTGGTGGCGATGTTCTTTTTCGGGCTGTATGCCCACGAACAAGTAGAAGCCTTGCGCGCGGGCAATGCGGAACTCGCCACCGTCGTCGCGCTTTTCAATTGGCACAAGACCATCGGACTTGTCGTGCTCGTGCTTGCGGTTCTTCGCCTTGTCTGGCGCCTTACCCACAAGCCGCCGCCGCTCTCACCGGAAGTACCGGTGCTGGAACGGATGCTCGCGCGGCTTGCGCACGCCGCCTTTTATGTGCTGATTATCGGCATCCCCTTCGTGGGGTGGCTCATGATCTCGGCTGCCGAAAGCCCGAGCTATTTTCTGAACGATACCGCCTTGCCGATCCCCGAGATCTGGGGCGATGACCGCGAATTCCGCGAAACCCTGGGGGACGTTCACAAATATGCGGCCTACGGCATTATGGCCCTCTTGGTCTTGCATGTGGCCGCCGCGCTGAAGCATCATTACCGCGACGGGGCCGACACGCTTGCGCGCATGGTTCCCTTCATCAGGCCAAGGGGGCGGCAAAACCGATGAGACGGGCAGCGGCAATCGGCGCGGTTCTCCTGCTTGCGGCTCCGGCCGCGGCGGAGGAATGGGTCATCGACGTGAGTGACAGCTCGGTCACCTTCGAGACCCAGGCGTTCGGGCGGCCTGTCGAAGGCATGTTCGAGGAGTTCGGCGGTGAGATCAATCTTGACCCGGACGATCCGTCCACGGCTCAAATCGAAGCATACGTTGCCACTGGATCCGTTTTGACCGGTACCCCTGAAATGGAAACCGCGCTTACCGGGCCCGATGGGTTCCAGGCGCAAAGGCACTTCCGTGCGATCTTCAATTCGAGCGACATCGAGGAAGCGGAAACCTGTGCCGTTGCGGGCGCGCGCTGCTACGTGGCAACGGGAACCCTCACCATCCGCGGCGCCGGGCGGCCTTTGACGTTGCCGTTCTCCTTGCGCCGGGAAGGGGACCGCGCCATCGCCGACGGCATGTTCGAGGTGCGCCGCACCGATTACGGCATCGGCACCATCGAGTGGGGCCTTTCGGGCCGGCTCGCCACGGTTCACGTCCACATCGAAGCGGACGCGCGCCGCTAAGCGCTTTCCCCCGCGTCACAATTGACCCCGCCTATCCCCGCACCTAGGCTCGGCGCGTTTGACGAGGGACACCAATGGCTGACGCATCCCTGGTTTCGCAAGGCGCGGGCAAGCGCCTTGAGTATCCTTTTGACGCGCCGGAAACCGGCGGAACGAGGGAAGTTGCGCCCGGCGTTCATTGGCTGCGGATGCCGCTGCCCTTTCAACTCGATCACATCAACCTTTGGCTGCTTGAAGACGGTGAGGGCTGGACCGTTGTGGACACCGGCCTCAAGGGCGATGCCACGCGCGAGATTTGGAGAACGCACTTTGACGGCGTGATGGCCGGACGGCCGCTCGACCGCATGATCGTGACCCACCTTCACCCGGATCACGTGGGCTGCGCGGGCTGGCTAGAAAGCGAGTTCGATTGCCGGCTGTGGATGAGCCGCACGGACTATCTGCAATGCAGGATGCTCTGGCACGACACGGGGCGCGAGGCACCTCAGGCGGCGGTCACGTTCTATCGCGCGGCGGGGTACACGGACGAACAGATCGATAAATACAAATCCCGCTTCGGCGGGTTTGGCCTGGGCGTTGACCGCATGCCCGATTCCTACCGCCGGGTTCAGGACGGCGATGTGATCGAGATCGGCGGGCGCGAATGGCATGTGGTGGTGGGCTCCGGCCATGCGCCGGAACATCTGTGCCTTTGGTGCCCCAAGCATGACCTTTTTATCTCGGGCGATCAGGTAATCGCGCGCATCAGCTCCAACATCTCGGTCTGGCCCACCGAGCCCGAGGGCGACCCGCTTGCCGCCTGGCTCGATAGCTGCCGCAAGATCAAAGAGACCGTGCCCAATTCGGTGCTGGTGTGCCCGGCGCACCAGCGCGCCTTTCACGGCCTTCATCACCGGCTCGACCAGCTTATCGACGGTCACGAGCGCAATCTCGACAATCTCATGAAACGGCTCGAAAGCCCTAAGCGCGCGGTGGATGTTTTCGGCGCTCTCTATAAACGGGCCATCGGCGAGGGCCTGCTGGGCATGGCGACGGGCGAAAGCCTCGCGCACCTTAACTGCCTGCTCCATCGCGGGCTGGCCACGCGCACAAGGGACGAGAACGGCGTCGATTGGTATGAGACGGCGTCCTAGCCGCGCTCGTTAAGGTGCGCATTGACGGGGCAGCGTGCGCGCGACACCATCACTTCCATGCAAGGCACGATCATCGCCTATGAGCCCGCGCGCCGCGTGGGCCTTATCGCGCCCGAGGATGGCGGGCGCAACATCGGCTTCCGTGCCGAGGACGTGGATGTGCCCAAGCGGCTGCGGCCCGGCGAAGCGGTGATCTACAAGTTGGAGGCTGGCGATTGGTACGCCGCCCGCGTGCGCGTCTTGAGCGCGCCGCGCGCCTCCCGCTCGCGCATTACGGCGGCGGTGCTTGCGGTCCTAGGCGGCGCGCTCGGTTTGCAGAAGTTCTATCTCGGCTATTACGGGGCGGGCCTTTTGATCCTTGTGGGGACCTTGGTCTTTTGGTGGCTTGCCCTGCCGGTTTTCATTGCCGTGGGCCTCGGTATCGCCGAGGGCATCATCTATCTGTCCCTCGGCAATGAGAAATTCGAGCAGCGCTATCTCACCGGTCGCCGCGCCTGGCTTTAGGCGCCCCCCGCGCCGGTTGACCTTCGCCCAGTCTTGAGGAAACTGCCGCCGAACTGTCCTTGTGAGTTAAAACAAATGAGCCAAGACACATCCGTTCCCGCCAAACTTGGCGCCATCTCCCTGGCGCGCCACGGCAAGCCCAAGGTGCGCCGTCAGGGCTGGTGCGACCGGGAAGGCTTCAACACCTGGTGGGCGGCCTATGAGGCGGCGGGGCTCAACCCCAAAAGCTATCCGCCGGAGGTGCTGCGTCAGGAAGCCGAGCATGCAACGCTGATCTACATGAGCCCCAAGCCGCGCGCCGAAGAAACCGCCCGCGCGGTGGCGGGCGAGCGCATGACTGAAGTAAGCGAGCTTTTCTTGGAGGCGCCGCTGCCCGCGCCGCCGCTTCCCTTTTCCATGCCGGTCAGCGCGTGGTGGGTCATATCGCGGTTTTACTGGTGGTTCGGTTTTCATGGGGACTTCGAGCACCGCAATGACACCAACGCCCGCGCCACCAAGGCAACGGATTTCCTGATCCAGCAAGCCGCCAAGGGCGACGTGCTCGTGTGCGGCCATGGCTGGTTCAACCGCATGGTGGGCTGGCGCCTGCGCCGCCGGGGCTGGCGCCTCATCTACAATGGGGGCGATGCGTTCTGGGGCTGGCGCAAGTATCTGCCGCCGGAGTAGGGTCAGCGCAAAAGGAGACGCAAGCGAATGGCCAAAACCGACAAACTGCCCGCCGACATCGCCAAGATGAGCTTCGAAGACGCGCTCAAGGAACTTGAATCCATCGTCACCGAGCTTGAGCAAGGTAAGGTGGAACTGGAAAAGTCGATCGAGATTTACGAGCGCGGCACCCAGCTCAAGGCCCATTGCGAAGCCAAGCTCAAGGACGCGCAAGCGCGGATCGAAAAGATCGTTGTGGCCGCCGATGGTTCGGTGGGAACCGAACCCGCCGATCTGGACTAATTCATGAGCGATGCACTCGACCGGGCGCTCGCTGCTTCGGCGGCAGAGATCGACGAGGCCATGGGCGATCTTTTGCCCGAGCCCTCGGGCCCCGAAGCGCGCGTCCACGAAGCGATGCGCTATGCGGCCCTTGGTGGCGGCAAGCGGCTGCGGCCCTTTCTTGCCCTGCAGTCGGGCGCGCTTTTCGGCGTCAAGCCGGAACTGATGCGCCGGGTCGCGGGCGCGGTCGAATGCGTGCATGTTTATTCACTTGTGCACGACGACTTGCCGGCCATGGACGATGACGACGTGCGCCGCGGCAAGCCGGCTACGCACAAGGAATTCGACGAGGCGGCGGCGATCCTCGCGGGCGATGCGCTGCTGACCCTTGCGTTTGAAATCCTCGCCCACGAAGACACCCACGACGATCCCTACATTAGAGCCAAGCTCATCGGGCGGCTGGCGTGGGCCGCGGGCGCCCACGGCATGGTGGCCGGGCAGATGATCGACCTTGCTGTTGAAGGGGCGGGTGCGGATATCGGCACGGTCACGCGGCTTCAGCGTCTCAAGACCGGCGAGTTGATCGCCTTTGCCTGCGAAGCGGGCGCAATCATGGGCCGGGCGAGCCGCGATGCGCGCCTTGCGCTCGAAGGCTATGCCCATGATCTCGGCCTTGCCTATCAGATGATCGACGATCTTCTGGATGTGCAAGGCGACGAAAATGCCGCAGGAAAGGCCTTGCGCAAAGATGCCGCCCGCGGAAAAGCCACATTTGTCGGGATATTGGGCCCAGCGCGGGCGCGGGCACAGGCCGAGCTTCTGGCCGGGCAGGCGGCCCGCCACCTTGATTTGTTTGATGAAAAGGCCGACCTTCTTCGCGCGCTTGCGGACTTCGTGGTCCACAGGACGCGCTGATAAAAAGCCGCGCACGGGTAAAACGGGGAAGGACCCTTTAAGGGTAAGAGTTTTGACTGACCGTATCGGCACCACCGAGGGCGACACCTCCCAAGCAAACAGCAAGACGCCGCTTCTGGACCAGGTCCGCGTGCCCGCCGATGTGCGCGCGCTCGACAAGAAGGACCTGCGCCAGCTTGCCGATGAGTTGCGTGCGGAAACCATCGACGCGGTCTCCATCACCGGCGGGCACCTGGGCGCGGGGCTTGGGGTGGTCGAACTTACCGTCGCCATTCATCACGTCTTCAACACCCCCGATGACAAGCTCGTCTGGGACGTGGGCCACCAGTGTTACCCCCACAAGATTCTTACCGGCCGCCGCGACCGCATCCGTACTCTGCGGCAAGGGGGCGGGCTTTCCGGCTTCACTAAGCGCACTGAGAGCGAATACGACGCTTTTGGTGCGGCGCATTCCTCCACCTCGATCTCGGCGGGGCTGGGCATGGCGGTGGCGCGCGATCTTAAGGGCGAAGACCGCAACGTCATCTGCGTGATCGGCGACGGGGCCATGAGCGCGGGCATGGCGTACGAGGCCATGAACAATGCGGGCGCACTCAAGAACCGCTTGATCGTCATCTTGAACGACAACGATATGTCCATCGCCCCGCCCGTGGGCGCCATGAGCGCTTATTTTTCGCGGCTCTGGTCCGGCGGCACCTATCAAAGCATCCGTCATTTTACCAAGCAGGTAACGGGCGCAGTCTCCAAGGAACTGCAAAAGACCGTGGGCCGCGCCGAGGAATATGTGCGCGGCATGGCAGCGCCCCAAGGAACGCTGTTTGAGGAAATGGGCTTTCACTATGTGGGCCCCATCGACGGTCACAATCTCGACCACTTGATCCCTGTACTGAAGAATGTGCGCGACGCGGACATGGGCCCGATCCTTGTCCATGCCATCACGCAAAAGGGCAAGGGCTATGCCCCGGCGGAAGAATCCGCCGACAAGTATCACGGGGTCTCAAAGTTCAACGTCGCCACGGGCGAGCAGCAAAAGGGCGCGGCGAACGCACCTTCCTACACCAAGGTCTTTGCCAAAGCGCTGATCCGTGAGGCCGAACGGGACGAGCGCGTGGTCGCCATCACCGCCGCCATGCCGGGCGGAACCGGGCTCAATCTCTTTGCCGAAAAGTTCCCCGAGCGCTTCTTCGATGTAGGCATTGCCGAACAGCACGCGGTCACTTTCGCGGGCGGGCTTGCGACCCAGGGCATGAAGCCTTTTGCTGCGATCTATTCGACCTTCCTGCAGCGCGCCTACGACCAGGTGGTGCACGATATTGCTATTCAGAAGCTGCCGGTGCGCTTTGCCATCGACCGGGCGGGTCTTGTGGGCGCGGACGGGCCCACCCATGCGGGCGCGTTCGACGTCACATACCTTTCAACCTTGCCGGGGTTCGTAGTGATGGCCGCCGCCGATGAGGCGGAGCTTGTGCACATGGTGGCGACCGCGCGCGCCATTGACGATGGCCCGTCGGCCTTCCGTTATCCGCGAGGGGAGGGCCGTGGTACGGAACTGCCCGAGCGCGGGCAGCCGTTTGAGATCGGCAAGGGCCGTATCCTCCGCGACGGCGGTCATGCGGCGATTTTAAGTTTCGGCGCCCGGCTGGCGGAAGTGGAAGCCGCCGCCGACCAGCTGGCCTCGCGCTATGGGCTTTCCATTACCGTTGCCGACGCGCGCTTTGCCAAGCCGCTCGATCACGATCTCATTCGTCAGCTTGCGAACCATCACGAGGCGCTCATTACCATCGAGGAAGGCTCCATTGGCGGGTTCGGCTCTCACGTGCTTGAGTTCATGGCCGAAGACGGCCTGCTCGACGGCCGCGTGAAAGTGGCGCCCTTGCATTTGCCTGACATCTTTATCGATCAGGCAAGCCCCCAGGCCATGTATGACGAGGCCGGGCTTAACGCGGGCCACATCGTCACGCGGGTGCTTTCCATGACCGAAGCGGGCGAAGCGGCGCTTAGAGCTTAGCCCTCATTTTTCCGTGTACCCCCCATCCTATCCTTCCCCCTCAAGGGGGGAAGGAAGAGTTGGCCGCATCCTCTTAACCTCCCCCTTGACGGGGGAGGTCGG